>NZ_CP072203.1:301693-603387 GCF_017654315.1 Gordonia polyisoprenivorans | reverse complement strand
GTACGAAACCGACAGAATGCGCGAGCCGCCCCGGCGACGCGTGTGTCGTGCTGCCGGTGGGCCGAGGCGGTGTCGGCGAGAGCCCGTCGGACCCATGCCCTACCGTGGTGGCGTGACTGGGGCACGTCAGCCGCTCCGTGCGGGACAGATCATCGTCGGCGACACCGGGTATCGCTACCGGATCGACGGGCTCCTCGACGGCGGCGGCTTCGGCCACGTCTATCGCGCATCACGGCTGGCGTCGTCGAGCGATCGGGTGACGCGCAAGGTCTGCGTCAAGGTGTGTGCGAGCGCCGCGGACTGGCACGGTGAGGCGCACATGGGGCATCTGCTCGCCGGCCGGCGGGAGGTGGTCGCGCTGCTCGACGCCTTCGCCTTCGGTTCCGGTCCCGGACGCATGACGCGCTATGTCATCGTCACCGAGTGGGTGCGCGAGGGTACGGTCGGCGATCTCGTGGCCGACGGTGTGTGGGCGGGATGGCGTCCGGCACGGGTCCGTCGTGAGATCCGCGGCCTGCTCGGTCTGATCACCGTGATGCACGCGGCCGGCGTCACCCACCGCGACATCAAGCCCGACAACGTCTTCCTGCGCGACGGCCGGCTCGCTCTCGGAGATTTCGGGATCGCCAAACATGCACTGACACCGCGGCATTCACCGCTGGACGCCTACACACCGGCATACATGCCCGCCGATGTCGACGACTACCGTCACTGGGCGACGTGGTTCGACATCTATCAGCTCGGCCTGCTCACCTGCACCCTGTTGACCGGGGCGGACTGGACCAACGACGACGTCTCCCGCATCCGCGACCTCGACGCGCCCGAGGATCTCAAGTGCTGGATCTGGCACGCGACCGCGGCCAAGGGCACCCGCTACGTCGACGGCACGCAGGCCCTGCGCGCACTGACGGATCTGCACAAGGTCGACATGAGTCCCGCGCGGGGACCGGCACGGCTGGCCGGGCACCGCGTGGTGATCACCGGCCGGTTCAGTACCGGCACCCAGCAGGAGCTGACCACGTTGATCGAGGAATCCGGGGCGGCCGTGCAGTCGATGGTCGGCGACGACACCACCGTGCTCGTGCGCGCCCATCAGATCGACGGCGGCCTCGGGGCACACGAGGGCCGCAAGTTGTTCGCCGCACGGGAACGCAAACGGCGCGGCCAGGCACTGCACGTGATCGACGAGGACCGGCTGTGCCGGCTGATCGGGCTCACCCCCGTCTGAGCCCCCGTCTGTCTCCTCCTGCCTGTGTCCTGTAACGCGCAACGGTGTAGGGCCGATCACACCGGCACCGAACTGTGTCGGGTCGGGCTGAACGATGGGTCGCGCTGAACAACGGGTGACGCGATGGCGACGGGCATTCGACATCGTGGTGCCGGCAGGACGGTTGGCCCTGGGTCCTACGAATGGGGGGATCCTCGTGCGCGATGCGGCACTCGGTGGTGGGGAACCGTAACCTCGCAACCAGGTCTCGATGCAATCAGGGTCACGATGCAGTCCGGGTCATGATGCAGCCAGATCACGATGCGGCCGGGCGTCGAGCAGCCGGATCGTCGAGCGCCGGCCGGACGAGGGTTTTCACCCGGATGAGAGGTGTGCCATGGGTGCAGACGACATGCGTGCAGACGACATGCGCGGGAACGTCGACTTCGACACGGCCGTCAGCGATGCCTGGGCCCGATACCGTCACCTGCTCGCCGCACTTCTGGCCGACCTCGACGACGGAGCGACACTCGTCGTCGAACAGAACCTCGAGATCCCCGAGGGATCGCACGGCGTGCTGAACTTCTGCGCCCACGAGGACCGCATCGTGTGCACGATCGTCGAGGGTGACCTGCATCCACATCCCGACGTGCTGCGCGAGAACATCGCCGATCTCGAACTCCTCGGCTGGGATCGCGACGACGGTGACGGATCGTTGACCTCCGAGGCCGATCGAGCCCAGGTCGACGCTCTCGCCGCGCTGGCCGCCACCACCCTGATCGAGATCTGGGGAGTCGGACATCCGGCCTTCCTGACCGGGGACGCGCCGGCCCGTCACGAGCCGGCGCTCGAGGTGATCGCCCTGCCCGCACGGCACAGTGACCTACGGGCGATGGTGCTCGAGGCGCTCGAGACCATGTCGGGGCATCCGGTGGTGGTCGACGACGACGGCGACATCCCGTTGCCGACCGGTGAGGTGAAGTCGTGGCTGCGAATCCTGCCCACGCGCCCGACACTGGAGTTCTTCGGCACCGTCGTCGAGCACGTCACGGATCGGCCTGCGGCCTACCGCTTCGTGGCGACCGAGACGCTGCCCTACACCGGGATCAAGCTCGTCGTGCACGACACCTGCATCGTCGCCGTGCTGACGGTGGAGGCCACCGCGTTCTCCCGGCACAACGTCGCGGCCGGTATCGGCCAGTGGTTACAGTTCGTCGAGGAGGTGCGCCCGGAGATCGTCGCGGCGCTCACCCACGACGCCTGCGGGCCGGATCTCTGAGGCCGTCCCGACCTACCGCGCCCACTGCAGGGTGTCGGCCCACTTGAGTGCCGCGGTCTCGGAGTAGGCGCCGAGTCCGTGCTGGTCGTTGTAGGTCTGGTAATCGATCTCGGCGCCGTTGGCGCGGGCACGGTCGACCCATGCCGAGGTCAGTGGAGCCGGCGCGACCACGTCGAGCGTGCCCTGCTGGATGAGCATCGGAGCGCGGTAGCCGGTGTCGGGGACGGCGGAGAGCTCGTGCACCACGCCGATCAGCGGCCCCTCGGCCAGTGGTTTGGTCACCATCTGGCCGACGTTGTACTGCCGCGTCGACGGACTGAACTCCGGATAGCACTGTGTCGCAGCATCTTCGACGAGTTTCTTACCCAGCGACGTGAGGTAGGAGTCGACGTCGACGTCGGGGCGCGCGGCCTTCACACCGGCAAGCACGTAGGACACGTACGTCACGTAGTCGGGAATCGCGACGGGCGGGACGCCGGGCGCGACGACCTTCAGTAGCTGAGAGGTGTCGACGGGCACCGAGCTGGCGGCCACACCCACGTTGTGGAGTTCGGGTGCGTAGGTGGGTGCGAGATGTCCGGCCCAGACGGCGCTCTGGCCGCCCTGGGAACCACCGGAGGTGAGATAGTCGGTGCCGGCTCGGGTGTCGGTGTACTGCGCGACGACGGTCCGCGCGGCGCGTACCGAGTCGATCACGTTCTTGCCCTGCATCTCTCCGTCGGCGTAGGGGTGTACGCCCGGTCCGCCGACGCCCGCGTATTCGGTGGCGGTGATGACGTAGCCGTCGTCGAGCCAGGGGCCCATCCAGTCGCGCCAGCGTTCCTTGCCGTCGACGCGGACGCCCATCCGGTCGGTGACCGTGCAGCCGTCGCCGAGTCCGGCGGTACCGTGCGCCCAGGCGAAGATGCGGTAGTCGCCGCCGTGCGAGTTCTTCTCGGGGATCGAGACGGTGGCGCGGACCGGGATCAGCGTGCCCTGCGCGTTCTCCGACAGGTAGGTCATCGCGATCACCTGGCGGGCGCCGGTCATGCGGGCGTCCTTCTCGTCGGTGATGTCGGTGGAACTGAGCACCGTGCCCGCGCCGGCCTTGGACGTGAGACTCGGCGTCGCCTGTGCAGTTGGTGACCCGGGCAGAGGCGACCACAACAGGCCGACCACCCCGATCAGTAGTGCACCCAGCACCAGTCCTCGTCGACGCACTGCAGCGGTCCCCTCTCCCTCATCGGCTGCGGGCTGCGGCCCCGCAGCACACCGGACTTCCCCAATGTCGGTTAGGTTAACCTAAGCGGCCGAGGGTCCGGTCGGGCGGGATCGTCGAGGGCAGGTTGTTGCAGATGAGAGCGCTTCCCCGGCCGGTCGGGGGTGACTGCGCCCCCTCGATCCGGCACCCTGGGTGCTGTGCCGGACGACCTGCTGATCGCGCGTAACCCCGAGGAGGGCACATCGCTGCCCTACCTCGTGCGACTGCCCTTGGGCGCCGACGGGATCGTGTTGAAGACCCGGGAGACGTGGCCGCGCACCACCAAGGTGTATTGCCAGCGGGTCGCCGAGTGGCCGGAGGACCCCGAGATCGTCGAATGCCTGGCGGTGCGTTCGATCAGCCGTCGCGGCGCGGCCATCGATCTGGTGCTCGAACGCGGACGGGAGAACCGCTCGCAGTTCGTGCTCACCCGCGCCCGCGGACGCGAGATGGTGTTCTGGCAGTCGCGACGCACCGCCAAACAGGCCCGACCGAACGTGACGGTTCCCAAGGCGCGAGCGCACGGTCGCGTGGTCGACATCGTCGTCGACACCCGAGAACGCTACGGCTACAAGTTCTCTGCGCAACAGGCGCAGACCAGCAAGCGGGGCCTACCGGTCGGCGACTACGCGGTCTTCGACGGCGACGACCTGGTGGCCACCGCCGAACGCAAGAGCATCGAGGACCTCGCGTCGAGCCTGTTGTCGGGAAAGATGACCTACCTGCTGGCCGATCTCGCCGCACAGCCGCGCGGGGCGGTCATCGTCGACTCCGGGTACTCGAAACTGTTCAAACTCGACCACGCCCCGGCCTCCTCGGTGGCCGACGCCGTCGCCGAGGCGCAGGCCCGGTTCCCGACGGTGCCGATCGTGTTCTGCGAGACACGCGCACTCGCACAGGAATGGCTGTACCGCTGGTTCGGCGCCTGCCTGGCCGAGTGGGATCTCGACCGGGCGGGAAAGAGTTCGCCGACGCAGCTCAGCGGTGGGGATGCGGGTGCGCCGGCGTCGATCGAATGAATCCCGGTCGGACATTTGCCGCAAACCGGTTCGATTGATCGCCGCGCGCCGCGCACGCGGCTAGATTGGCCACAGATCCTCGCCGCTTCTTTCATCCCGAAGTGGCCGCAAACCGTTGCTGCGCAACCGTCATCGCGTAGATTGACTGCCAGCCACGATGGCCCGACGCCGCGCGGCTCGCATGATCGAGGGGGACATGGTGAACACTCCGAATCCGCCCTACGGGCAGCCCGGCCCGTACGGGCAACAGCAGCCGGGCCAACCCCGGTACGGCCAGCCCCAGCACGGGCAGCCGCCCGGCCCGGGTCAACCGTCGTACGGCCAACAGCCCCACTACGGGCAAACCCCGTACGGGCAACCCGGCCCGGGATACGGCGCTCCCCCGGCAGGCTCACCCCGGTACGGTGCTCCCCCATCTGCTCCGCCCCAGCCACCCCACTACAGTCGGCCACCGGCGCCACAGCCCCCGAATCCTGCCCCACTGCAGAAGAATCCGGCTCCGGGTGCCTATCATCCGGGCGGTGGGCAGGGCGCGCCGCCGGTGCAAGCGGGTCAGCAGCAGGGTGTCGCCATCGACGCGAAGTTCTTCCCGTTGATGTGGTTGCTGTTCTTCATCAAGCCGAAGATCGTCGTCGACGGCCACGAGCTTCCCGGCACGTGGGGCCGCAACGAGATCCCGCTGCCGCCGGGACAGCATCACGTACACGTCCACGTTCCGTACTTCCTGCCCCCGCGGATCGGGCCCGCCGATTTCCCGGTGCTCGTGCAGCCCGGACAGGGCGTCGAGCTGGAGTATCGCGCGCCGGTGTGGGCGTACTCCCGCGGTTCGCTCGGCCCTGCGCCACAGCAGTACAACGGCGTCGGTCTGGCGATCGCGATCTCGGTCATCCCGGTCGTGCTGATCGTGCTCATCGTCATCCTGAACGTGGCGATCGCCACGAGTTGATCGCGCCCGCAGACACACACGAACAACCCCGCCCGGCGTCCTCGGGCGGGGTTGTTCGTGTCGCGCACGGGTCAGCGCGCAGAGCGCTGTCTCACTGCCACACCCAGAGCCACCGACGCGAACGCGGGTCGTAGCGACGGACGCGGCGGCGACGCTGGACCGGGGCGGGGTTGTTGTTGCGACGGGGTTCGGCCATGATCGGCTCCTCTTTCGTTGACACTTCCGAGATCCGCTGTGTGCGTTTCTCTCTGACATGTTCCACGATGCACGGTCAGGCTTGACGCACGATGCCCGTCGCCTTGGGAGTTGCTGTTCTCGCGAAATGTGGCGTGGGTCACCGTGATCGGAGTGTCGGCGAGCCGACGCGCGGATCTTGACGACATCTTGGCGCCGGAATGCCTGTTGCTGAGCCATAGAGCCGGGTAAACCGAAGAGGTGAGCTTATTCGAGCTGCTGCCCTCTCTGAAAGGCGTTCTGGTGTCCCGATCTTTCGATCCCACGCTCTGGCCGGTCCCCATTCACTCGTCGGGGACGGATCTCTTCATCGGTGAGACCGACCTGCGCGCCGAATCACTGCGTCACACAACGGGATTCTTCATCGACGCGACGGGTGAGCCGCGCTGCCCGTCGACCGACGGGTGCGATGCAGCTCACCCGGTTCTGGTCACCAGGATCACTGCAGCGCACGTCGCGGGTGGACGCGCGGTGGTGCGTGTCGATGCAGCGTTGCCGCTGACCACGGCGATCGCCGACGTGGCGTTCGTCGGCGTCGGCCTGGCCGGAGCGACCATGGCCGACATCACCGTCGTCGACGCCGCTGGGCATCGGCGGACGGTGCATGCCGAGTTGCCGGCCGGCGTCATCGCCACCGGGACACTGGTGATCGCGTTGCGTCCGGTCCCCGACCGGGCAGCCGTCGTCGCCCGATAGCCGGCCGACCGGGACCGCCGTCAGACCGCCGAATCTGGGAACGCGATGACCGACAGGAAGCGGATCGGCAGTTCGATGAGGGCGACCGGCCCGTGCGGGGCCTCCCCGTCGAGCTGCATGGAATCGCCGGGCGCGAGGCGATACACGCTGCGCCCGTGCGCGTAGTCCATGACGCCGTCGAGCATGTAGAGGAACTCGGTGCCGGGGTGCTGGAACAGCGGCTGGGTGATCGAGTCCTCGTTGAGCGTCACGAGAAGGCATTCGAGACGTTTGTGCTCGCCGCGCAACGACCCGAGCAACTCATACTCGTGGCCCTCCTTGGACCCCGAGCGCACGATCCGCGAACCCTCCCCCGCCTTGACGTACACCGCCGATCGCTCGACGTCGGCGCCGCGGAACAGCGAGGTCACGGCGACGTCGAAGGCCGTCGCCAGCCGCGCGAGAGTGCTGAGACTGCACGAGGTCTGGGCGTTCTCGATCTTCGAGAGCATCGCCTTGGAGATGCCGACGCGTACCGCCATGTCGCCGACGGTCAGACCCTGCTGCTGACGCAGGCGCCGGACGTTGGCGGCGATCGCGGTCTCGAGCTCGAGTTCCTCGACGGACTGGTCGGTGGGCCGGTCACGGGCGATGCCGGACTGGTTACGGATCAGCGGTTCGTCACCGGCACCTGCCGTCTGTACCGCCACTGCCTGATCGATCCCGGTCGATTCGTCGGACTCCGCCACCGGCACAGCATATCGGGAGACGTCGTCCACTGTGGGGAACCGTGGCAGCTCGGCGATGAGTCCCGACCGCCGGTCCTCGGGCAGCTCGGAGATGCGGACCCCGCCGTTCAGGGCGCACATGCCGCGCCCCGCACGACAGGCCTCACCGCATCTCCCCCGCGCCCACGTAGGGGAAGCGGGTCTTGAGCAGGTCGCCCTCGGCGAACCGGGACAACCGGAAGTCCGACTCCGGGATACGCGGATCGTTGCTGCGACCGTCGACGACGAGGTCGGCGACGAGCCGTCCGACCGCCGGTGAGATCTTGAACCCGTGCCCGCTGAAGCCCGCGGCGATCACCAGTCCGTCGAGCGGACCGGTGGAGATGATCGGATTCCAGTCCGGGGTGACGTCGTAGCACCCGGCGTAGCTGCTGGTGATGGCCGCGTCGGTGAACTGCGGGAAGCGGGTGCCGACCTTGTCGACCGTCAGATCCAGGAACGACTCGTCGGCACGATTGAGGTAATTGTCGGGGTCGGCGATCTCCAGCTCGGCGAGATCGCTGTTACCGAACAAGATCTCACCGCGCACGTCGGGCCGCACGTACTGCAGCGAGACGAGGTCGGAGAACACCGGCACCTTGCCGAGGTCCATCCCGGGGTGGATCATCACGATCTGCTCGCGGTGGACCTCGATGGGGACCTCGATGCCGTGGGCGGCGAGGAACTGTCGGGTCCATGCGCCGGTCGCAACGACGACGGTTTCGGCCGAGATCGTCGATCCGTCAACCAGTCTCACGCCGGTGACGGCGTCGCCGTCGACGATGAGGCCGGCGACGGGCGTGCTCTGGCGAATGCGGATGCCACCGGCGCGCGCCGATGCGGCGAAGGCCTGCGCGGTCTGATACGCATCGCCGTACCCGCCGCGTTCCTCCCAGCCGAACGCCGCGAACGGCTCGAGATCGGCGGCCGGCCACATCGCGGCGACCTCATCGACACCGATCTCCTCGGTCTGTACGCCGACCTCACGTTGCGCGGCAAGGCTTTTGCGGAGATTACCCACATTGGCCTCGCCGACGCCGACGACGTAGCCGGTCTGACGGAACCCGATGTCGGTGCCGAAGATCTCCTCGGCCTTCTCGAACACCTCGAGCCCGACGGCCGCCATCGCCGCCAGCGAACTGACGCCGTAGTGGCAGCGGACGATGCCCGATGACTTGCCCGTCATGCCCGCGCCCACGGTATCGCGTTCGCAGACAACCACATCGGTGACGCCGCGTTGCGCCAGCGCCCACGCGGTGGCCGCGCCCTCCAGGCCGCCACCGATGATGACGATGGATGCGGTCTCGGTACTCACAACACCGCCCCTGCTCCGGGAATCCAGCTGGTGCCGGCCAGCGGGACGCGCGCCATCGCTGCGGCCTCGATCGAGATCGCCACCAGGTCTTCGGGTTCGAGGTGCTGCAGGTGTGCCTTGCCGCAGGCGCGGGCGATGGTCTGGGCTTCCATCGTCGTCACCCGCAGGAAGTTGGCCAGGCGCTTGCCGCCGACGATCGGATCGAACCGGGCGGACAGTTCGGGATCCTGGGTGCTGATGCCGGCCGGGTCGCGGCCGTCCTGGAAGTCGTCGTAGAAGCCGGCCGCCGAGCCGATCTTCTCGTACTCGTCGGCATACCGGGGATCGTTGTCGCCCAGGGCGATCAGCGCGGCGGTACCGATGGCGACGGCGTCGGCACCGAGCGCCATGGCCTTGGCCACGTCGGCACCGTTGCGAATCCCACCGGACACGATGAGCTGGACCTCGCGGTGCACGCCGAGCTCCTGAAGTGCTTGCACGGCTTGCGGAATCGCGGCGAGCGTCGGGATGCCGACGTGTTCGATGAACACTTCCTGGGTGGCCGCGGTGCCACCCTGCATGCCGTCGACGACCACCACGTCGGCACCGGAGTGCACGGCGAGCTTGACGTCGTAGTAGGTGCGAGTGGCGCCGACCTTGACGTAGATCGGCTTCTCCCAGTCGGTGATCTCGCGCAACTCGTTGATCTTGATGGCGAGGTCGTCGGGGCCGGTCCAGTCGGGGTGGCGGCAGGCGCTGCGCTGATCGATACCCTCCGGCAGGGTGCGCATGTGAGCGACCCGCTCGGAGATCTTCTGCCCCAGCAGCATTCCGCCGCCGCCGGGCTTGGCGCCCTGCCCGAGGACGATCTCGATGGCGTCGGCCTTGCGCAGGTCGTCGGGGTTCATGCCATAGCGCGACGGCAGGTACTGGTAGACCAGGTTCTTCGACTGGCCGCGCTCCTCCGGTGTCATTCCGCCATCGCCGGTGGTGGTGGAGGTACCGACCTCCGACGCACCGCGCCCGAGTGCCTCCTTGGCGCCGGCCGACAGCGCGCCGAAGCTCATGCCCGCGATGGTGACCGGGGTGTCGAGGTGCAAGGGATACTTAGCATTTCGGCTGCCGAGCACGACGTCGGTGTCGCAGCGCTCGCGGTAGCCCTCCAGGGGGTACCGCGACATCGACGCACCCAGGAAGAGCAGGTCGTCGAAATGCGGCAGCTTGCGCTTGGCGCCCCACCCACGGATGTCGTAGACGCCGGTGTCGGCGGCACGCTGGATGGCGGCGATGGTGGTGCGGTCGAAGGTCGCGGATTCGCGTAGACCGCGCTGTTCATTGCTGAGGTTCATGATGTCTCCGGGTGCGGCGCTGGGTCGTCGGACGAGGGGCCGAGCGGTGGGTTCGCCGGGGGTCAGTATGCCGACGTGTTGTCGACGTGGAAGTGGTAGAGCTCGCGGGCCGATCCGTATCGCGAGTACTCGGTCGGGTCGTCATCCTTGAAACCCGCGGCCTTGAGCAGGCCGGCGAGCTCGTCGAGGTGCTCGGCGCGCATGGGTTTCGCGATGCAGTCGGCGCCGAGGGAGGCAACCTCGCCGCGGACGTAGAGACGGGTCTCGTAGATCGAGTCACCCAGGCCTGCACCGGCGTTGCCGCGGATCACCATGCGGCCCGCCTGGGCCATGAAAGCGCTGTTGTGACCGACGTTTCCGCCGACGACGATGTCGATGCCCTTCATCGAGATCCCGCAGCGCGCGGCGGCGTCGCCCTCGATGACGAGCAGGCCGCCGTGTGCGGTGGCACCGGCCGACTGGGAGGCGTTGCCCTTGACGACGACGGTGCCGCTCATCATGTTCTCGGCGACACCGGTACCGGCGTTGCCGTTGATGGTGATCTCGGCCTGCTGGTTCATGCCGGCGGCGTAGTAGCCGACGTGACCGTTGACGGTGATCTTCACCGGTGCGTTGACCCCGGCGGCAACGCTGTGCGCGCCCGCCGGTGAGTTGATCTCGATCTCTCCGGTGATCTCGCCGTGCAGTGCCGAATTGACTTCGCGCAGCGAGGTTTCGGACAGATCGAAGACGGTGCGATCGGTGTTCAGCGGGTCCATGCGTAGACCACCTCCGGTTCTGGTTCCCAGATTCGTGCGTTCTCCACGCCCGGCAGGTGCGCCAGGGCTCGGTATTCACTGGCCATCGCCACCCAGTCGTCGGTCTCGGCGATCACGGCGGGCTTGCAGGCGATGGCGTCGCGGACCACCGCGAACGAGTCGCGGTTGGACACGACGAGGGTGTAGAAGCCGTCGAAGGTGGCACAGACCTCTTTGAGTGCGGTCTCGACGTCCTTGCCCTGCGCGAGCTGGTGGGCGACGAAGCGTGCGCCGACCTCGGTGTCGTTCTCGGAATCGAATTCGACTCCCTCCGCGCGCAATTCACGGCGGATGGTGGCGTGGTTGGAGAACGATCCGTTGTGCACCAGGCACTGCTCGGGTCCGACGGCGTACGGGTGCGCGCCGGCCGAGGTCACCGCGGACTCGGTCGCCATGCGCGTGTGCCCGACGCCCTGCCAGCCCTGTGCGGCGGCCAGGCCCCACTGGTCGGTCAGATCTCGCGGTGCACCAACACCTTTGAGTACGGTCAGGTCGCTACCGAATCCGGCGACCAGGGCGCCGGGGTAGGTGGCGCGGGCGGCACCGAGCAGCTCCTCGGCAGGTACGGGTGCCGACAGCACGAGGGTGGCGTCGACGTACTGGGCGGCGACCGCACTGCCGAGCGCCTCGGTAACGGCGGCCTGCGCGTCGTCGGCGTCGACGTCGATCTCGAGCAGGGAGACGCAGGCGTGGTCGGCGGGCACCCAGCTGGGGTTGCCGTAGACGGCGATGCCGGCCGAATCGGCGCCGCGGTCCTGCATTTCGCCGAGCATGCCGGTGAGCAGTTCCCCGAGGCGGGGATACAGATCGGGGTTGCGTAGATGCAACCCGACGATTCCGCACATGGTGTGGGCCTTTCGTGGTTCAGGGGGTGGACGGATCAGGGATGTGACGGGAATCTGTGGTCAGAAAGCGGTGAGATACTGATCGACCTCCCACGGGGAGACGGCCGAATGCCAGGCGAAGAACTCCTCGCGCTTGAGCTTGCTGAAGTAGTCCGAGACCGACTGCTTGTCGGCGGGCCACTCCTCGGTCATCGCGGCATCGAGGGTGCCGGCCACGACCGGGTCGGCCTCGAGCGCGTCGACCGCGTGCAGCAGCGTCAGCGGCAGGGTGCCGACGTGCTCGGGGCAGGTACCCAGCGCACCCGGGTCGAGGCTGCGCTTGATGCCGTCGAGGCCGGCGCCGAGGGCGGCGGCGATCGCGAGGTACGGGTTGGCCGATCCGTCGCCGCCGCGCAGCTCGACGCGCTGGTCGTCGGGGATGCGGATGTAGTGGGTGCGGTCGTTGCCGCCATAGGTGGGCACGCGCGGTGCCCAGGAGGCGCCCGAGCGGGTGGCGGTGGCGCCGGTCCGCTTGTAGGAGTTGACCGTCGGAGCCATCACCGACTGCAGCGCGCAGGCGTGCTCGAGGACGCCCGCGACGAATCCGTACGCGGTCGGCGAGATGCCGAGCCCGCGGTCGTCACCGAACTCGGTCGGGAAAACCGGCTGGCCGTTGGAAGTCAACGAAAGGTGCAGGTGCAGGCCACTTCCGGTGCGCTCGGCGAACGGCTTGGGCATGAAGGTGGCGACCATGCCGCGTTCGGCGGCGATCGTGGAAAGCAGATAGCGCAGGGTGATGACGCGGTCGGCGGTGGTGAGCGCGTCGGAGTAGGCGAAGTTCTGCTCGAACTGGCCGTTGCCGTCCTCGTGGTCGTTGGCGTAGTTGCTCCAGCCCAGCTGATTCATCGCAGCGGACACCGCGGTGAGGTGCTCATACATACGGGTGAGGCCGCGGACGTCGTAGCAGGGCTGATCGGAGTCATCGGCGTCGTCGGCGGTCACGAGCGAACCGTCGGCGGCGCGCTTGAGCAGGAAGTACTCGACCTCTGCGCCCACCCACGGCTCGAAGCCCGCGTCCTCGGCCTGCGCGATGAGAGCCCGCAGGATGTTGCGTGGGGCGAACGGCCACGGCTTGCCCTCCACATGCGGGTCGCAATGCACGATCGCCAGCCCTTCCTTGATGAAGGGGATCGGCAGGAACGACGAGGTGTCGGGGATCGCCATCAGATCGGGGTCGCGGGGCTCCTGCCCGATTGCACCGACCGCGTAACCGGCGAAACCCACACCGTTGGTGGCGAGTTCGTCGACAGCCTCGACGGGGACGAGCTTGGCGCAGGGCTTGCCACGCAAGTCGACGAACATGGCGAGGATGAACTTGGTCCCCGACTTCGCGCAGAGTTCGGCGAGATCGTTGGTGGTGTCAGTCATGGCAGTGCTCCGGTGGTTGTGTTGGCTCTAGTATGTCCACTCCGATGAACTTTTGTCTACCTGTAGTAGACCCTCGTTGTGTTGCGATTACGTTTCGGGGCTGTGAGGTGCAGGTATCGGGTTGGGTGGGGCGGTCGTCGGTGGTCGAGGTATGCCCACCGGTGGCCGCACTGCCTACTCCTGCGCCACCCCACCCGATGGTCGAGGTGTACTCACCGGCGGCCGCACCACCTACTCTTGCGCCACCCCACCCGATGGTCGAGGTGTGACGAGCCCCCTGGGGCGAGGAGCCTCGAGACCCCCGCAGGCGACGCTGGAACCCGAAACCAGCACCGGTGCAGGGGGTCTCGAGGCTCGGCGCCTGGGGCGCCGAGCACCTCGACCATCGATCAAAAAGGGGCCCGGCCATCGAAAGAAGCGCTCGGCGATCGATCAAGAAGGGGGACCGACCATCGATCAAGAAGGGGGCCCGGCCATCGAAAGAAGCGCTCGACCATCGATCAAAAAGGGGCCCGGCCATCGAAAGAAGCGCTCGGCGATCGATCACTAGGGGCTCGACCATCGGGGGAAGCGGCCCGAAATGGCACCGGGGGCGCACCACGATGTGGTGCGCCCCCGGTGTCGTGCACAGCGATCAAGTGCGAACGGGCTGAGCGGTCTCGGAGAGTCCGTGCTCGACGCTCTGGGTGGCCAGTGCGGGCGACATACCCGAGAGGCCGCCGTGACCGACGCCGGCCGCCGGGATCTCGTAGGCGGTTTCCGCGTGGATCGAGGAGTCGAGCCCCTGGGTCTCGGTCTCGGCGTCGACGCGCAGGCCGATCGTCTTGTCGAGAGCCTTGGCGATCAGCCACGTCATCACGAACGAGAAGGTGCAGGTGATGACGATGCCGGCGAGTTCGCGCCACAGGATGTCGATCGGGCCACCGAAGAGCAGACCGGTCACACCGGCCGGGGCACTGCCCGCGGCGAACAGCACGACGCACAGGGTGCCGACGATGCCGCCGATGCCGTGGACGATGAAGGCGTCGAGACTGTCGTCGACCTTGAACTTGGGCTTGAAGCTCAGGAAGAACGCGACAACGCCCGCGGCGAGGATGCCGACCATCAGGGCTCCGATCGGCGTCATGGTGTTGGCCGACGGGGTGATGCCGACGAGTCCGGCGATCGCGCCGGTGATCGAACCCAGCGCGGTGACGTGACCTTCACGCCACTTCTCGATCGCCCAGAACCCGAGCATCCCGGCGCCGCCGGCGAGAAGGGTGTTGAGGACGACGAACTGGGTGACGAAATTGGCTCCGCCGGCACAACTTCCGTTGAATCCGAACCAGCCGAACCAGAGGATGCCGCCTCCGAGGAGCACGATCGGTACGTTGTGCGGGCGCTCGGCACGGCGACGCCGGGCGCCGAGGACCAGTGCCAGGGCGAGTGCGGCCACACCGGAGTTCATGTGCACCGCGGTACCACCGGCGAAGTCGTGGATGTGGATCTTGTTGAGCAGGAAGCCTCCTGCGCCCTCGTCGGAATCGGCAGCGAACACCCAGTGCGCGACCGGGAAGTACACCAGGGTGAGCCAGATCGGAACGAACACCAGCCACGCGCTGAACTTCATCCGACCGGCCGCGCCGCTGGCCACGATCGCCACGGTGATCGCGGCGAACAGGATGAACCACGCCGCGATGTAGAGCACCTGAATACCGCCGGACTGATCGTCGGTGAGGTGCTCACCGAGCCCGAGGTAGTGCGCGGGATTACCGATGATCCCCCAGCCGTGCACCGACGGCCCCGACACCAGGCCATAACCGTAGAGAACATAGATGACACAGGTGATTCCGAGGGTGGCGAACACCATCGACATCATGTTGAGGACGTTGCGTCCGCCCAGCATGCCCCCGTAGTACAGACCCAGGCCGGGGATCATGAGTACCAGAAAGGCGAATGCGGCCAGCATCCATGACAGATCCGCTTGTGCGGCAACTACTTCCATGACAGTCCTTGGTAGAGAGGGATAGTGAGGGTGAAGAGGCGGTCAGTGCCCGCGGAGGTAGGCGACGACGTTGTCGCGGTAGTCGAGGAAGCCCTTGTATGCGGCGATACGCTCGTCGAGGGTTTCGATGACGGTGGCCAACTGCTCGGCCCACGCCGGGATGCGCCGGACCTCGTCGAGCGAGGCCATGAACGTGCGGATATTGAACGTCACCGCACCGGAGGTCGGCAACCGGACGAAGTGCTCGAGTTCGATCCGAAGCCGCGCGCGACCGTAGTCGCCGTCGGCGATCATCGTCGGTATGTCGCGACCCCACTCGGGGAGTTGTTCGAGGCTGACGTCGAGCTTGTGCGAATCCGATGCGGACAGCGTCCAGTTGACCCGCCGATAGACCGCGTCGGCGGGAAGCCCGCGCAGGAACTGTTCGGCGCGCGCAACGATCCCGTCACGGATCAAACCCGGTACCGGAGCGTGGATTTCATACATGTCCATGCCGACGTCGAAGGCCACCGACCAGGCGGCGGCGAACGTGACGATCCCGGCGTCGAAGTAGAGCCGGCCGTCACGTTCGACGACGAGGAGCAGGTCGTCGGGAACCTCGCGCGCGAGGAACTCCAGTGGATGGCACGGCAGACTGTCGAGGTCGCCGAGAACGAATTCGGCGTCGGTGCCGAGTAACTCGTTGCGCCAGTGGAACCGCCGGTCGGCGCCTTCGGTGAGATGCATTACGGTGGGGTACGCCAGTGCCAGATCGCGCAGGTAGTACAACAGCAGATCCCAACAGGCGACGTCCATGCCGGGCATGATCCGCACACGCGACGGATCCTCGTCGAGGATGCGCCGCCGCTCGCGCATGTAGTCGAGATACTCGGCACCACCGAGGTCGACGAGGTGACGGCCCCACTCCCCGCCCCGGGTGCGCCGCGGGACGCGTGCAGGCTCGACGTTGACGGTGTAGGAGAACTCGGAAGCGTCGTCGGGAAACGGCCACGGGATGTTGGCGCAGTGATCGACGGGTTGCGAAAGATATTCGCGGGCAGCGGGAGTCAGCGAGTGTGTGTTCAGCTGATCAGGGACCGGCGCAGTGGTGGTCGGTGCGGTCAGGGGCGGGGTGAGGGTCACAGGTCCACCTCGATCTCAGGGCTGTCGGGGAGGGCGCGCGAGACACAGCACATCATCGCGGTGTTCGCGGATTTTTCCTCGTCGTCGAGGACGAAGTCACGGTGCAGCACGGCACCAGCTCGCACCGGGATGCGGCATTCGCCGCACACTCCTTGCCGGCACAGGTTGGGCACCGCGACGCCGTGGTCGAGCAGGCGCTCGAGCAGTGAGACCCCGGAGGGGACGTCGAGGCGCTCGCCGGTGGAGGCGAGCCGGACCGAGAACGGGTCGCCCGGGTCTTGTTCGGGTGCGGCGAATCGCTCGAGATGGACACGCGCCGCCGTCCAACCGGCGTCGGCGGCCAGCTGGGTGTAGGTGTCGACAAGCGCCGCGGGCCCGCAGGCATAGGCGTGGGTACCCAACGGTTGCACAGCCATTCGCGATCGGATGGTGGCGATGGTCTCCTCCACCCCGCAGGCCTCATGGACGGTGATGCCGTCGTGGGACGCCACCGCACGCAGGTCGTCGAGGTGCGCGCCGTGCCCTGGCCGATAGGAGTAGATGACCTCGGCAGTCACCCGAGAATCGCGCGCCAGCGCCCGGACATGAGAGAGGATGGGAGTGATCCCGATGCCCCCGGCGATCAGCAGCGCGTGCCGCTGGTCGAGGACGGGCGCGAACATCGAACGTGGGCCTTCGATCTCGACCGTCGATCCCTCGGCGACGTTCTCGTGCAACCACTCCGACCCGCCACCCTCGCCGCGTCGCAGGACCGAGATGCCGTAGCTGGTCGGCCACAGACCATCGTCGACGAGGGAATAGGCGTTGCGCACAGCACTTCCGGGCGCGCCTATCGTGACGATGAGGTGACTGCCCGGCTGATACGGCACCAGTGACGGACCGGCATCGTCGGCCGGCACGAACCGGAAGTGGGTGACCGACTCGGTGAGTGCGCGTTTCTCGACGACGCGCATCAGTCGGGGTCCGGTCCGATAGCCCGGGTGCAGATGCGTGCCCGCCGCCGATGCGTCGGTGTTGTCGACCCCGTTCACAGCAGCTCGGGTCACCACAGCTCCGGTCATGACAGCTCCCCGGCATCGGCGGCGGAGGCGAGAAAGCTCCCGCGGGTGGCCGAATGATGTTCGTGGATCTCGATTCTCATCGAACATCCCGGGCATTGCACGATCTCGCCGGGGCGAGCGAGGATGCGGTTGGTGGTGTGGCAGTGTGCGCAGTAGACCGGCAGATCGTCGGTGGAGGTGACATGGGCGGACAGTTCCTCGGCGATCGCTCCGGCCGCTCGTGCGACGGCGAGTGCGGTCATCACATCGAACTGACCGCCGGTGATCATCACCCTGGTGCCGGTGACGGATTCGCCGAGTGCGCGCCGCAGTGTCGCGACGTCGTCGGCGTCGGTGAGGGTGTCGAGGACCAACAGTCGGGTGGCCCCGGATTCGCTGGCTTTGGCGACCCAGGCGCGCGCGGTCTGTGCGGCCGACGGATCGCCGCCGATCGATACGATGAGGAAGGCGGCGGCCTCGACGTTCACCTCGGGTGGGGTGGCCGGCCACCGCGGCAGTCCGGGGTGCGGCTCTAGATTCGGTGGCGTGGGCGCGGCGTCGCGCAGCCATTGGGCGGCGCGGTCCCTGTACTTGATGATGCCCTTGTAGTCGGCCATGTCTGCAGGCAGTTCGACGAGCACGTCGGCGGCGCGCCGACGCCAGGGCTCGACGCCGGCGAGTTGTTCCAGCGGGAGCATGTAGGTGCGGATGAGGAACATCAGCGCACCCGAGTCGGGCAGCCGGATGAGGTGCTGGACCTCGACCCGAAGGTGCACCAGGGCGCCGAATTCGGTGTCGTCGACGTGCGCGATCGTCTCGCGGTCGGGACCCCATTCGGGGTAGATCTCGGTGGAGACGTCGAGTCGGCGGCCGATGGTCAGCGTCCAGTTGGTCCGACGGTAGGGCTGATGTGGCTGAAGGCGTTTGAGGAATTCATGGGCCCGGGTGATGACGCCCATCTTCTTCACACGCGGGACCGGCCCGTGGATCTCCAGGAAGCTCATGCCGACGTCGAATCCGAAGCTCCAGTCGGCGGCAAAGGTGATGACACCGGCGTCGACGAAGAGTTGTTCGTCGCGCTGATCGAGCAAGGCCACATCCTCTTGGACCTGAGAGGTGATGTAGCGCAACGGTTCCTCACCCAGCGTGGCCGCGTCGCCATAGCGGAAATCGACCTCGATGTCGAGCAGGTCGTTGCGCCACTGCCAGGTGTCGGGGCCGGTGGCGGTCAGGTGCATGTGGTCGGGGTAGGCGATGGCGAGCTCGCGCATCAGGGTGAGCATCGCATCCCAGGCGGCCGGCGCCATGTGCGGCAGGACGGCATGGCGGGATGGATCGGACGCGAGAACCGCAGCGCGAGCGTCAAGTTCGTGGTGGTATTCGGCGTCGATGTCGACGACGGCGGCTCCCCATTGGCCGGCCGCGGTCACCGTGGGGGTGCCCGCCGGCTCGACATTGGTGCTGTAGCGGTAGCGGTCCTCGGGGAAGGGGAACGGGAATCCGGTGACGAGGTCACCGGCGGCGTCCGGGGCCGGGGCAGGTGGCAGATCGATGGTCACAGTGGTATCTCCAGGGTGCATCCGTCGGCGGCGCGGGAAACGCAGGGCATCACTGCATCTCCCGCGTTCTTCTCCTCGGCACTGAGGTAGAGGTCTCGGTGGATCGGGGTGCCTGCGGTGACGGGGATGCGGCATTCGCCGCACACACCCTGACGGCACCGGTTGGGTACGGCCACGCCGGCCGCTTCGATCGCCTCGAGCATGCTGGTGCCCGACGGGACATCGAGTGTGGTCTCGCTGCCGGTCAGGTGCACCCGGAAGGGATCACCGGCATCGAGGGCGTCGATCCCGAAGCGCTCGAAGTGGATTCGTGACTCCGGCCAGCCTGCGGTCTTCGCGGAGTCGACGACGTGGTCGATGAGCCCGCCGGGTCCGCACACGTACAAATGGGTTCCCAGCGGTTGCGTGGTCAGGACCTCGGCCAGCCGCGCCACGAAATCGGCTCGCACGGTGTAGAGCTCGGCCCGGCCGTCGGTGAGAGTGGTGACCTCGTCGACGTGCGCGGCATTCTCCGGCCGAAAGGTGTAGAGCACCTGGGTGTCACGGTGCCAGCGACGGGCCGCCCGCAGGTGCGAGAGGATCGGCGTGACACCGATACCACCGGCGATCAGCAGGTGTTTGGTGGCGCGAGCAATCGGCGCAAAGTCGCTGCGCGGCAACCATACCCGTATCTCGTCACCCACTTGGAGCCGGCTGTGCATCCAGCGTGAACCGCCCGCGCCGTCGGCGACGCGCAGGACCGAGATCGAATACTCGGTGGGCGCGGTGCCGTCGGACACGAGACTGTAGGCGTTGGTGTGCGGGCCGGCCTGCACCACCAGATGACTACCCGGGACGAAACCGGGTAGCGGCGCACCATCGGCGAGGGTGATGGTGCGGATGTCGCGGCCGCTCTTCACGATCGAGGTGACGCGCAACGTCATCGTGCCGTCCTCGGTGACAGAACGGGCGGGCCGACCGGTCGTGAGGGTCATGCGTTGTCCTCTCGATTCGGGGTCTCGGCGTCGGCCATGAACCCGAGGAAGGCGCCACGCCTGCGGGAGACGTGGTAGTACACGAGAAGTCCACGGCCGCAACCGGTGCAGTCGACGATGTCGTCGATATCGGCAAGCGCCGTGGTGACCGTCCGACAGTGTGAGCAGAACACGTCGATTGGGCCGGCACCGACGGGCTCGACCACGAGTTCGTCGTCCTCGATCCCGGCGGTGACCGCCGCCGCTCGGACCGTCAGGCAGGCACCGACCGGTCCGGCGATGTGCACGCGTACCCCGACCGTCGCGGAGGCGAGCGCATCGCGCAGGGCGTCGGTGGCCTCGGCGGGCGTTTCGACGCAGATCAGTGTGCTCGGCCGGCCCGTCGGCAGGGTGGCGACCCGCCCGGTGGCCCACGCGTGCGCGGGCTCACCGATGCCGACGACGAGGTATGAAGTGCCGTCGGGGGTGGGGTCGGCGGTCGGCGGGGTGACGCCACCGACCCCGGCGGGACGCGCCCACTCCGGGATGCTGCTGAACGGGATCTGGGCTGCGGTCTCCGCCGAGATCTCAGAGGTGGTCATGGCAGAACTGGTCCGTTCTGTATGTCGGGGCGATTCAGAGCAGGGTGGAGTCGCGATGCCCGGCGTAGAAGGCAAGTGCGTAGCTCGGGGTGCTGAAGTAGATCTTGGAGCCCTTCGGGAAGAAGATCGCGTCCTTGGCCTTGGCCACCGTCTTCTGTCCGGTCTCCTTGTTCTCCAGCAGGAACTCGCCCTCGAGGACGACCTTCATCTCGTCGTAGGCGTACTCGTAGTACAGCGGCTCGTCGGTGTGGCGAAGCTCGAAGTAGCCCGAGCACATCTCGCTGCCGTCGGGGTTTTCATAGACGTCACCGATGAAGCCCTCGGTTCCGGGATACTCGGACTCGGGCATCTTCGGGAGGTTCTCCCAGGCTCCGCTGGTAACCCGGAACTCGAGTGCGTTGCTGGTTTCGACGGTCATGTCCACTCTTTCTGTTCGGTCGGCTCTCCAGGGATTTGGATCACCGTAGGAAACTTGTTGCCTGTGATTAGACTCTCGGACTGTTTCGAGAGTGTGACGACTGTGTTGAATGACATGCAACATGTCCAGCGGTGGGAAATTCGGGGGCTTCAACCCGTCACCTCGACGCCTGCGAACACGCGGAGTGTCGCGACGCGCCCGATTCCCCGACCCAGCCTTTTCCCAGATTTGTCGCCTAGCCTCGGGCACATGAGTGTCCTGGCAACGACGCCTCCCGGCGACGTGACGCCGCGACGAGAGGTTCGTCGGCCGACGGGCCTCGGCGCGGCGGTTGTCACCGCTGTCGTCGCTCTACTGCTCGCGGCAGCGGTCTATGGCGTCGCGGTCCGGACGTCATGGGGTCAGCTCGTCGACCAGTACGTCCTCGATGCGGCGCGGCGCGCCTCCGCCGTCGCCCATGTGCCCCACATCCTCACCGTGCAGGCGGTCACCGATCCGCGAATCTGGGTGATCGCTGCGATGCTCGCCGTCGGCGGGTCGGTGATCCCGGCGGTGACCGGTCGTACCCCGGTGGGCGTCGCACTCGTCAAAACGACTGCGCTGCTGGTATTTCCGGTGATCATCGTGGTGCTCACCCGCTACTTACGCGATGGTGTACTCGTCCGCCCACAGTTGCATTCCTGGATCGCCGAGACTTCCAATTCGGCGCCGTCGGGTCATGCCGCAGCGGTCACATCGTGCGTGGTGGTGTTGATCGCCGCGTCGCCGAAGTGGCTGCGCCCGATCGTCGTCGCCCTCGGTGCGACGTGGGCGTCGGTGATCGAATTCGGCCTGATCGCTGACGGCTGGCACCGACCCAGTGATGTGGTGATCTCGGTGCTCATCGTCATCGGCCTCGGCGCGCTGCTGCCCGATCCATGGGCGGACTCACCGACCCCCCGGGGTTCGTTCCTGATGCGCAGCCTCGCGTTTCTCGTCATCGTCATCGCCACACCGCTGATCGTCGGCACGTCCTATGGCGACCCGCGACAGATCGCGACGGCGGTCGGTGTCGCCGTGGTCATGGGCATCGCGCTGGGTGGGTATCGCCCCTGTGCGTATCACTCGCGGCTGGGCTGATTGCGGGTCGACGTCTCCGTCGCGTTGGGCGTGAACCGCCGAAGTTGCCATTGACTACTGTCACGGTTGGTGCTGTCATGGACTCATGACCGTGGCACCCCTCACATCCACCGTCGACTCGGGTCCCGACGAGGTCTCGGCCCGTCTCCTCGAATCCGCGGCACGCCTGTCCCGCAACGCCATGACCGAGATCGATTGGGACGCCCCGATGGATCCGACGAAGTACGGGTGCAGCCCCGAATGGTCCACGCTCTACGGCACTCCGTACTGGGAGGAGATGACCGAGGAGCAACGGATCACGCTGACCCGGCACGAATTCGCGTCGATCATGTGCATCGGGATCTGGTTCGAGATGATGCTGCAGGGCGTGGTCATCCGCGACCAGTACCTCGCCGACTATCACCGCCCCGAATTCCAGTTCGCGCTCACCGAGATCGCCGACGAGTGCCGCCACTCCATCATGTTCGCCAAGGCCAGCGAGAAGATGGTCGGCACGTCGTACAAGCCGCATCCGCGGCTCGGGCGCTTCGGCAAATTCTTCATGGCCACGGTCAAGGACGAGGTGGCCTACGCGGGCATCCTCGTCGCCGAGGAGATCCTCGACGTGTTCCAGCGCGGCTGTATGCGTGACGAGCGGGTGCTGCCGTTCATCCGCACCGTCAACGAAATCCACGTCCTCGAGGAATCACGACACATGAAGTTCGCCCGCGAGGAAGTGCGGAAGTCGGTGCGCGACATCGGCTTCATCAAGCGACAGTGGAGCGCCTTCTACCTCGCGACCGCCGCCTCGTACATCTTCACCAGCCTCGTACGCCCGCAGGCCTACATCGACGCCGGACTCGATCACCACCGGGCCATCGGCGAGATGCGGCGCAACCATCACTTCCAGTCGATGGTGCGCACCGGGTGCGCACATCTCATGGAGTTCCTCGACGACGTGGGACTGCTCACCCCCGCCGCCGCCCGCGTGTACCGCAAGGTGCACATGCTCTGAGTGGTGATGGGGTTGGGATCGTCTGCGGCTCAGGGCGTCTCGAGGCGACGATCGGTCGAAGATCACCGGCCGACGTCAACACTCCAGCGGGCGGGCGCGACCACCCGTCGGTGATGGAACGCGAAACGGCGGGAGATACCAATATAACTTCCACCGATCCGGAGCGACACGCCGTGAAATCTCGGTCGGCGGCCCGCTCACGTGGAATCTGTATTCGCATCCCACGTGAGGGCCGGCTACGCGGGCTGGACGGGCGCCTGTTTGAGTTCACGAAGCGCGCGGTACGCACACCTCGGCATCTGAGTGACCGTGGGATTGGGACCGCTTGTGGCTCAGGGGGTCTCGAGGCTCCTCGCCCCAGGGGGCTCGCCGCACCTCGACCATCGGTCGAAGAAGACTCAGCGTGGCAAACCAGACCAACGATCAAAGAACACCCGCGGGGGGCGGGCGCGACCACCGGTTGAAGAAGAACCCAGCGAGGACGGACCCGACCACCGGTCTGCAAGCTAGCCGGCGGGCGGTCCGATCGACGATCAAAGATCTCAGCCAGCGGGGGCGGACCGACCAACGGTTGACGAAGAGACACAGCGAGGCAAAGCCGACCAACGACCGGCGAAACCCCGACCCGCGGGAGATACGAATACAACTTCCACGGATCCGGGGCGACACGCCGTGAAATCTCGGTCGGCGGCCCACTCACGTGGAAGCTGTATTCGTATTCCGCGGAAACGACGGCTACGCGGGCTGGACGGGCGCCTTCTTCAGTTCGCGTAGTGCCGTGCGCAGGCCACGGCGTTTCCCGGTGTCCGGGTCGACGCCGAAGTGGTTCGACATACCGCCACGGATGGCGAACCGCAGTTCCGACGCGGTCTCCGGGGCGTCATCGGAGGTCGCCTTCAAGAGCGCATTGGGTAGGGCCAGCTTGAGGATCGTGCGGAACGACTGCGCGTACTGATTCAGGATGCTGCCGGTGGTGTAGGGCAGGTCGTACTTGTCGCACAGTTCGCGGACGCGGACGCCGATCTCCTCGTACCGGTTGCTGGGCAGGTCCGGGAACAGGTGGTGCTCGATCTGGTGACTGAGATTGCCGCTCATGAAACGCATGATCGGTCCGGCCCGGAAGTTGGCCGATCCCAGCATCTGTCGCAGATACCAGCGTGGCTGGTCCTCTTCCTCGTACTCGGCGACGGTGAACTTCTCGGCGCCGTCGGGGAAGTGACCGCAGAAGATCACCATGTAGGACCAGTAGTTGCGGATGAAGTTGGCGGTCAGGTTCGCGGTGATCGTGGTGCGCCAGTTGGGACCCGAGAGCGCCGGGAAGATGAGGTAGTCCTTGGCGGCCTGCTTGCCGACCTTGCGCCCGATGATCTGCAGGTCTTTTGCCGCCTGCCGGTAGGTCTTCTCCTTCTTGCGCAGCTTCTCGGTCTCGAGATGGTGCAGCGCCACACCGTATTCGAAGAACGTGCCGAGCGTCAGGTTGTAGATCGGGTTACCGACGTTCCACCATTCCCACGGCTGGTCACGGGTGACGCGCAGGATGCCGTAGCCCACGTCGTCGTCCATCCCGACGATGTTGGTGTACTTGTGGTGCACGAAGTTGTGCGAGTGCTTCCACTGCACGCTCGGACAGGTGGTGTCCCACTCCCACGACGACGAATGGACCTCGGGATCGTTCATCCAATCCCACTGGCCGTGCATCACGTTGTGGCCGAGTTCCATGTTCTCGATGATCTTGGCCGCGCCGAGCAGGCCGGCGCCGAGCAACCACGCGGGCTTGCGATTGCTGAACAGCAGTACTGCCCGCCCACCGGCGGCCAGTGCGCGCTGAAAGGTGATGGTGCGCTTGATGTATCGCGCGTCATCCGCTCCGCGCGATTCCTCGATGTCGCGACGGATGGCGTCGAGTTCGGCGCCGAGTGCCTCGACGTCGGCTTCGGTCAGATGGGCATAGGTGTCGATGTCGGTGATCGCCATGAGCATCGTCCTCCCGATGATCGGACTGGTGTGCGGCGAGGTGTGCCGCGTGATCGGATGCGGCCGCGGGCTGGACCGGCATCGCTGACTTCTACAGGTCGAGTGTGCATTCCCCGGACACGGCGCTGATACACGTCTGGATACGTTCGCCCTCGCGACGTTCCTCACCGGTGCGCAGATCACGCGCGTACCCCTGGACCAGCGGGACCACGCAGGTCTGGCAGATACCCATCCGACACCCGAAGGGCATCTGGATTCCGAGGTTCTCGCCGGCCTCGAGAAGCGTGGTGGCACCGTCGAGTTCTGCGGTCTTCTGGGATTTGGCGAAGGTCACGGTGCCGCCCTCGCCGCCGACGTCGGTCCGCGCGATGGCGAAACGCTCGATGTGCAGTTGATCGCGAAGGTCGGCCGCCGAATACGCCGACTCGATGTCGTCCAGGAAGGCGACCGGCCCGCACGCCCAGCAGGACCGTTCCCGCCAATCGGGAACCTGCGCGTCGATGTCGTCGATGGAGAACTTGCCGTCGGACCGAGTCAGTTGCAGCGCAAGCGAATACGTCGGCACCTGCTCGTCGAGTGACTCGAGTTCGTCGAGGAAGATCACCTCGTCGCGGGTGGGTGCGGAGTGCACGTGCACCGTGTCGGGGATCTCGCCGTGCGCGCTCATCGAACGCAACATGCCCATGACCGGGGTGATCCCGCTGCCCGCGGTGAGGAACAGGATCGACTCGGGCAACGGCTCGGGCAGATGGAAATCGCCCTTGGGGGCGGCGAGGCGGATCACCGTGCCCGGGGCGACACCGTCGACGAGGTGCGTCGACAGGAAACCGTCGGGGTTGGCCTTGACGGTGATGGAGATGGTGTCGTCGGTGTTCTCCCCGAACGACGTCAGCGAGTACGAGCGCCAGTGCCAGCGTCCGTCGACCTGCAGACCGATACCGACGTACTGGCCCGCTTTGTAGTTCGAGGGGAATCCCCAACCCGTCTTGATGACGACCGTCGCCGAGACGTCGGTCTCCTTGCGGACCTCGACGATACGTCCGCGCAGCTCGCGCGCCGACCACAGCGGGTTGATCAGGTGCAGGTAGTCGTCGGGCAGTAGGGGTGTGGTGGCCCGTGCGACGAGTCCGCGCACGACGTTGGCCTGCGGGTTCTTCGCGTTGACCCCCGCGGCTGGGCGTTTGCTCCAGCGGAGAAGATTCATCGGCCTCCCTCCGGCAATGTGTGTGCACGACTGTACACCCACTTGGTGGTGCGCATCACAGACTCCAGGCGGCCCGCATCACGGATGGATGTGGACATCCAGCAGATGTGCGCCCCATCCGGGCAGCATGACGAAGATGTACTCGTCGGGGTCGGCCGGACGGTGATGGTCGATGCCGGTGAGCAGGTCGGTGAGAGTGGCGGTGGACCCGGTGAGCTGCGGCCATGGGGTCTGCACACGACCGGCGGCCGCGGCGTCGTCGAGGTTGACCACGATCAGGTGACGGCACCCGCCGCCGGAGGCGTCACGCGCATCGGTCCACGCCCACGCCACCAGTCCCCCGGTGGGCCGGTCCGGCCAGCCGTGAATATGCAAGGGATCGAAAGTACCTGTGCGCATCGGACTTTCACTGATCGCGCCCAGAAGGATGCGATAGAAGTCGCGGAGGTCGGGGTCCACCGGTTCAACAGGTTCGCGCCGCAGTTGCACCGGCAGGCGGGTGGTCCGACCGTCGGCCTGGCCGTCGTGGACGAGGCGGGCGCCCGGCTGGGTGAGTGCGGTCAGCGCGGCCGTCCGGTGGCGGTGACCGAACACCGATTGCGCGCGCGGCTCGTCGTGATTCTCGACAAAGCGCACCTTGCCGGCGGGGTCGGCATCGTGGTGGATGAGGCGGGCGACCTCGTGCGGATGGTGCTCGAGGGCGTCGGTGAACGCCTTGTCGTAACAGTGGTCGAAGCCCTGGGAACGTAGCAACTGTTCTGTGCCCCAATAGGCTTCGGCCACGAAGCGGAAGCCGGGGTACTGCTCGCGGACCGCGGGGATAACCCGCGTCCAGTAGTCCTGCGCCGGTGCCGGACCGACCCGGTCGCCCCAGGTCCGGGTGAAGATGTCGGTGGTCATGAGCATCGCCATGTCGCAACGCACGCCGTCGCAGCGCTCGGCGATCCCGCGCAGTTCGTCGATCGCGGCGTCCACGGTCTCCGGGTGAAAGGCGTTGAGCTGAAGAACATCTCGCCATGGCGGAAAGTGGGGGTCGCGGCCGTTGGCCAGGACCCGATCACCAACCCCGACGAACTCGGTCGGGCGGGCGGCGAGGTCTTCGGCGGTTCCGGCGACGAAACGTTCGGGGTGCGCGGTGACCCACGGGTGGTCCGTCGCGAGATGGTTGGGGACGTAGTCGAGGATCAGTCCGATCCCGCGGGCGCCGAGGGCGGCGCGGGCGGTGGCCAGCCCGTCGCACCCGCCCAGGTGCTCGTCGACGACATAGTCGCGGATGCAGTAGGGCGAGCCGACGACGTCGTCGGAGGTGTAGTCGGGCAACGCGGAGCGGAAGGTCTCGACGAGCGGGCCGTCGGCCAACGCGATCTCCACGCCGGCGGGACTGCGCTGCCACACGCCCATGAGCCAGACGGCGTCGACGGGTCCGACGGCGATGCTGTCCCACACGTCCTCGGGCACCGTGGCGAGGGTGACGGGGTGGCCGAGCCGCCGGCCGAGCCGCTCCAACCACGGCCAGGTGTTGATCTCGTAGATGACCGGGTGGGGCTGCACAGCGTTACTGTGCCAGATCTCTGGCCGTCAGCCACCTCGGCGGTCGGGTTCGGCGACCCCGCGGATCGCGGTCCTTACCCTGAGGGGGTGGTGGACCTGAGGTGGCGGTACTGGCAGTTACTCGAT
This sequence comes from Gordonia polyisoprenivorans, assembly GCF_017654315.1. Classification (NCBI taxonomy): domain Bacteria; kingdom Bacillati; phylum Actinomycetota; class Actinomycetes; order Mycobacteriales; family Gordoniaceae; genus Gordonia; species Gordonia polyisoprenivorans. Next base: position 575,682 of record NZ_CP072203.1, on the reverse strand, counting down.
CCGGCGGACGAGAGTCTGCGCTGGCTCGCGATCACCCGGCCCAAGGCGCATGCGCGGATCGACCGGACCAAGATGTGGACTCTGCTCGCCGACAAGGCGGTGTTGGTGGCCAATTGGTTCGTTGCGGAGGATCACCAGCGCCCCGAGGCGCAGCGGCAGTGGATCCACGACAGCATCACCGGATGGGACTTCTGCGAGCGGCCGTCGAGGTGGGCCTCCCGACGGCCGACGAGCTGGCGCGGATCGCTCGGCCGGAGGCGATGCTGACCGTCGATCAGATCGATCGCATCCCGCTGGTCGGTGTCGTCGGCAAGCGGGAGGCGGAGCGGATCTGGGTGGCGCGGCGGGTTTAAGCCTGTCCGCCCGCTCCGGTCAGCCTCCACCGGCCCGCGGCGCTCTGATGCTCCCAGAATCGGGTGAAACGTCCACCCGCAGTGAGCAATTCGTCGGGACTACCGTCCTCGACGATGCGTCCCCGGTCGAGCACGATGACCCGGTCGGCGCGCCGGACCCCGGCCTGCCGGTGGGCGACGATGACGCGGGTGCGTGGGCGGTCCTGCGCCGACAGGGCATCGACGATGGCGCGCTCGTTGCTGTTGTCGAGGGCACTCGTTGCCTCGTCGATGAGCAGCACGGGCGCCGGTTTCACCAGGGCGCGGGCGATGCTGACGCGTTGGCGCTCCCCACCGGAGAGGACCGAACCTCCTTCTCCCACAGCCGAATCAAGGCCATCGGTGAGGCGTTCGGTGATCTCGTCGACCCGGGCGAGTGCAGTGGCGCTGCGCAGGCGCTCGGGTGTTGCCGACGGATCGCCGGCAGCGACGTTGTCGGCAATGCTGCCCTCGATGAGATAGGGCTGCTGGAACACCACACTGGTCAGCGCGCGGCGGGATTCGTGATCGAGGTCGGCGGCATCGACGCCGTCGAACAGGATGCGCCCCGACGTCGGTTGATGCAAACCGGCGATGAGTCCGAGGATCGTCGACTTCCCCGATCCGGACGGGCCGACGATGGCGGTGGTGGAGCCGGGTTCGATGACGAGGTCGAGGTCGTCGAGGACGGGGTGTTCGGGGTCGTCGTAGTCGAATCGGACGCCCTCGAACGTGATTCGCGGTGCCGTCGTCGGAGCCGGACTCGACGTCGGTCCGTCGATGAGCGTTGGGGCGTCGAGGACGGTGCGGATGCGCCGCAGGGTCAGACGCACACTTTCCAGTCCGCCGGCGAGTTCGCCGAGCGCGGTGAACGGTTCGAGGTAGCGGACGGCCACCACGATCAGCGCGACGGCCTGCGCTGTCGACAGATCACCGCGCACGGTGAGCCATGCGGCGGTGCCGGCGAGCGCGAACAGTGCGATCTGCGCTGCGAGACCGAACAGCAGCTGACCGGGGACCTGCAGCAACAGCAGCCGCAGCGTCGCGCCGTGTTGGCGGGCGAGTGCGTCGCCGGAGAGGCTGCGCTCCGGATCGGCACGACGCGCGACGCGCAACGCCGGTTGCGTGCGGGCGAACTCGACGACACGCTCGGTCAGGGCGGCATTCGCGGCGTCGGCCGCGTGGTCGGCGCGCCGGCTGATGGCCCCGCTGGCCCACAGTGCGCCCAGGAGCAGCGGGACACCGGCCAGCGCGACCAGCGCGAGTTGCCACGAGATCGCCAGCAGCGCAAGGCCGATGACCACCGGCAGCAGGATCGCGCCGAGTAGCGGCACCACCAGATAGACGACAACACCGACCAGATCCGGTCCGGTCGCGGCGATGGCCTGCCGGGCGGTGGCGGTGTTCTCCGCGCCGAACCACGTCGGCCGGATGCGCGACAGTCGCTCGGCGAGCGCATGTTGGCCGCTGCCCAGCAGGGTGAATCCGAGGTCGTAGGCCACCCGCGAGCCGACCCAGTCGGTGAGCCAGCCGGCCACGGTGGCCGCAGTCAGTGCGGCGAGCCAGGCCAGTGCGTCGCCGTGGCGGCCGTCGAGCAGCGCCGATACGAGCGGCACGAGCAACACGACGCCGACCGCACGCAGCAGCACCGAGAGCACACTCAGCGCGACAAACTTCCGCACATCCGGACGGGACCGATCCGGCAGCAGCGAGATCAAGGTGGTGATCATCGGCGGGCTCCCTCGGTCGGTGCTTCCTGCTCGGTCGGTGCTTCCCGCTGGACGGGTTCGGTCGCGGCCCACAGTGTCGCGTAGGTCCCGCGCTCGGCGAGAAGCTCACGGTGCGTTCCGGTTTCGACGATCCGTCCGCCGTCGAGGACGACGATGGCATCGGCGTCGGCGATGGTGTGCAGCCGGTGCGCGATGACCAGCACGGTACGGCCGGCGGCCAGGCGGCTCAGCGATTGCTGGACGAGGAACTCCGACTCCGGGTCGGCGAAGGCGGTGGCCTCGTCGAGGATCAGCACCGGGGCGTCGGCGAGGATGGCGCGGGCGATCGTCAACCTCTGACGCTCACCACCCGACAGTGCGGCGTCGGGTCCGAGTGGGGTGTCGTAGCCGTAGGGCATAGCGAGAATCCGCTCGTGGATGTTGGCGTCGCGAGCGGCCTGCTCGATGTGCGTGCGACTCGCGTCGGGGACCGCGAGCGCAATGTTCTCGGCAACGGTCCCGGTGACGAGTTGGGTGTCCTGCAGAACGAATCCGAGTTGGCGGTACAGCTCGTCGGCGTCCATGGTGGCGATGTCGCGACCGCCGATCCGGATCGCTCCGGCGTCGGGGTCGTGGAAGCGGGCCAGCAGCGCCGCGAGAGTGGACTTGCCCGAACCGGACGGGCCGACGAGTGCGGTGACGGTCCCCGGCGCCAGATGCAGTGAGATGTCGTGCAGGACAGGCACTGCGGGGCGGTAGCCGAAGGTGACCCGATCGAAGACGACGCCGGAGCAGTCCGATCGCGGCGTGGTCGCGTCACGAGTGACGAGTTCGGGCTCGTCGAGGGTGATCTGGATGTCGCGGGCGGCGAGCATGCCTGCCTTGAGCCCGCTCAGACCGTAGCCGATGCCGAGGAGTCGTGCGCCGAAGGTGGTGCCCAACAACAGGAACGGGATGAGGTCGATCGGCTCGATCCAGCCCCAGATGACGAATCCCGTGCCCACCAGCGCGATCAGCCACAGGAAGGTGGTGGGCCGGGTGACGAGGTCCATGACGGTCTTGGTCCGGACGAAGGGCCGTTGCCACTCTTCGAGGAAGTCGATGTACTCCTCGAGCCGGGCCCGGAACCGCGAATCCATCGAGCCGCCGAACACCCGGATCACCGGTTGCGCATCGAGATACGACGCCGCCTCGCCGTTCATCCGTTCTTCCCACGCGTGCGCGACCGGGATCTTGGAGCCGGACGCGATGATCATGCGGTACATGGTGAACACGTAACCGAGGACGGGTAACAGCAGAAACAGTGCCACCCCCCAATCGACGACGAACAGGTAGATCAGCACCGAGATCGGCGCGACGACGGCCGACACCGCGTCGAGTACCGCGTGGGTGACCAGATAGTGCAGCGAGAGGGTGTTGTCCTGGACGAGGGACTTGATGCCGCCAGAGCTTCGGGAGTCGAACCAGCCCAAAGGAAGTCGTGCGAGCTTTCGCAGTAGCCGGCTGCGCAGATCGCGAGAGAAGCGGGCGTCGACGGTGTGCAGCCAGAAGAGCAATGCCGACTCCAGCAGGATGCCGAGCCCGATCAGGGTGACCGCGAGTGTGCCCACGAACCACAGCTGTCCGGAGTCGGCGCCGGCCAGCAGGCGGCGGGACAGTTCGACGAGAAGCACGTACGGAGCGAGCTGGAGCAGGGTGACGACCGCCTGCAGGACACCGGCGATGGTCAGGGTCGGCTTCAGCGGGGCGAGCAGTTTGCCCGCGGCGTTGGCCCGCCACTGGCCCTGTGGGGCGGCGTCGGCGGGAGCGGCCGCACCGGTGGCGGCGGGCGGCTCGATCGTCTCGACCACCGGAGCCTCCTCGGTGGAGGATCCGTCGGGGGACTCCGCGTCGGGGTCGCGCTCTTTACCCATCGCCTTGCCCTGCGCCCAGTAGGCCTGGACGTGGGTTTCGGACTTGGGGAATCCGAACTCTTTGAGTCGTTTGCGGATCTCTTTGAGCGAGTTCGATTCCGGGCCGGCCCACGCGTACCAGTCCGACCAGTCGCGGGACTCCAGGGCGGACGCGAGTGCGGTGGCGTCGGTGCGTGGGACCCAGTGCAGCCGCATCCGCGGGTGGCCGTTGAGCGGGATCTCGCGGTCGGCGGGCTCGTGCTGCTCGAGGTAGGCCTCGATCGGGATGTCGTGCGGCACGGCGTCGATGATCGAGTTGATCGCCGGGATGGACGCCGAGTCGCCGATGACCAGGTAGCCGGCGGGCGGATTCTCGTCGGGCACCTCGAACGGCACCGAACTCATGTACATCGCCGAGATGGACTGTCCCGGTTGTGCCTGTCGCGCCCATTGCGAAGCCGGGCCGGACGGCTCGTGGAGCACGAAGTCGAGAGCGAAGGTCCCCGCGTCGGCGTCAGCCTCGGCAAAGGTGTAGCCGCGCTGGTGCTCACGACCGTTGTCGTCGGGGAACCAACCCCGAATCCACGACGTCGGCCCGGTCAGCGCCTCGGAGAACAGGGTGTCGGAGTGGAACCGCACACGAACGAGGTGTGGGGCGCGTTGCTCGACGCTCGTGACCGTCGCCAGGTGATCACGCGCGCCGAACGCGCGCATGACCGCTCCCCCGAAACCACGGGACATCTGCCCACCCCCATCGTCGTTGCGTTCTCATCGCGACCGGCTCGTATCGGGCGAGTGTCCGAAATGCCGCGCAGCTTAGGCAACGCTAACAAACGAGGAGTGGGGTGCACAGGGTTCTGGGTCGGTCGTTCAGGTTCGCTTGACGATCGCAGCGACTCCCGCGAGCGACATCACGATCCCGGCGAGAAGGGTCAGCCACAAACCGATGCCGACGGTGATGCCGAGTGCGGAGAGGTCCCCGACGCTCGAGATGTCGGCGGCGGCGATCAGCACCGTGACGGCGCCGAGAAGCAGCGCGCCGATGCCGGCGGTCAGGTGCAGGGCCGACCTCCTGCCGAGAAGTGCGCTGACCGTGCCGACGACGAGCGCGATCCCGCCGAGCACGACGGTGATGACGCCGTCGGTGGCGCCGACCTCGGAGTTGCCGACGCCGGTGACCGTCACGAATCCGCTGACCCACGGAAGGAACGCGGAGAGCACGGTGAGTGCCCCGGCCGTAGCGATCAGCGCGGCGATGATGCGGACCGCGGGTGAGACCCCGACGGCGCCGGCCGCCGGCGCCATCGGCATCGGCATCGGCATTGCGGAACGCCACCCGTACCCGCCGGGTACGGGTGGCGCGGCCGGGGTGATCACCGTCGGGGCGTCGGGACCGTACGAGAATGATTGCGGCCCATGGGCATGCGCGGGATGGGGTGGATGGGCGGTGAAAGCGGAGCGCTGCGCGCGAGGATCGGGGTAGGACATGGGTGCTCTCTCGGGTCGGGGGCGGTCCCCTCAACCTTCGGACACCCCCGTCCGATTCGCACCACTCGGTCATCTCGAGGGACTACGGGCGCCGGCGAGCGCGAAACGCAGGTAGTGCACTACTCGTGCCGTGCCGGCGGCTCGGTGTGCTTCCCCTTTCACCATACGACTGCAGGTGGGGCTTGCGGCAAGGGCCGGTGGTGGGTGCACACTCGGTGCGCTGACACAGACCCACCACCAACCCGCCCGCGGAAGGCCATTGATGACCGCTGCTCCGACACCCTTCGAAGTACACGAGTCCGGCGCCTACCTGCACGGCACCAAGGCCGCGCTGAACGCCGGTGACCTCCTGGTGCCGGGATATGGCTCGAACTACGAGGAGGGGCGCATCGCCAACCACATCTACTTCACGCGGACTCTCGACGCCGCGGCGTGGGGTGCCGAGCTGGCTCTCGGCGACGGACCGGGCCGCATCTACCTCGTCGAGCCGACCGGACCCGTCGAGGACGATCCGAACGTGACCGACAAGAAGTTCCCCGGCAACCCGACCCGCTCGTTCCGCTCGCGTGACGCGGTGCGGGTGGTCGGCGAACTGACCGACTGGGAGGGGCACTCTCCCGAGCTGATCGAGGCCCGGCGCGCCGGGCTGGCCGACTTGCGCCGACGTGGCGCGGCGGTGATCTACGACTGATCGGTGCAGGTGCGCACCGCGGCGACAGCGTCGGCGGCTAGACTCGTACCAGGCCGCCGACAGCCCGAAACCGGTTGGGCTGCAAATGGTGTGCCCGGAGAATGAGGCACCGTATGGTCCGGTTTGTCGCAGTAGCCGTCCTCGTTGTCGCGGCGGTGGCCGGGGTGATCGCGGCCGTCGAATGGTCGTGGGCGTGGATCGTCGCCGCGGTGGTCCTGGTGCCCCTCGCCATGGTGGCCGTCTACGACATCACGCAGCGCCGGCATTCGATCCTGCGGAATTATCCGGTGCTCGGCCACATGCGGTTCTTGCTCGAGGCGTTGCGCCCGGAGATGCAGCAGTACTTCGTCGAGCGGAACTTCGACGGCCGGCCCTATGATCGCGACACCCGCTCGCTGATCTACGAACGCGCCAAAGGCACTACCGCCGAGCTCGCCTTCGGCACCGAGCGTGACATCGACCGGCCCGGCTACGAGTACCTCGTCCACTCGACCGCCCCGATCGAGAATCCGCCCGAGCCGTTTCGCATCCGTATCGGCGGGCCCGACTGCACCCGCCCGTACGACATGGCGCTGCTGAACGTGTCGTCGATGAGCTTCGGCGCGCTCTCGGCGAATGCGCTGCGCGCCTTGAACAAAGGTGCGATGAAGGGCGGGTTCGTCCACGAGACCGGCGAAGGTGGTCTGACGCCGTTTCACCTCCAGGGCGCCGACGTCGTCTGGGAGATCGGCTCCGGCTACTTCGGAACCCGCACCGCCGACGGGCATTTCGATCCCGACACGTTCGCGGAGAAAGCCGCCGACGACCGTGTCAAGGCCATCAACATCAAACTGAGCCAGGGTGCCAAGCCGGGTATCGGCGGCGTCCTGCCGGCGGCGAAGGTGACCGCCGAGATCGCCCGCTATCGCGGTGTGCCGCAAGGACAGAAGTGCGTGAGTCCGGCCGCACACTCGGCGTTCTCGACGCCGCGTGAGTTGATCCGCTTCGTCGTGAGACTGCGAGAGTTGTCGGGCGGCAAACCCGTGGGTTTCAAGTTCTGCCTGGGCTCGCGGATCGACGTCCTCGCAATGTGCAAGGCGATGCTCGCCGAGGACACCACCCCTGACTTCATCGTCGTCGACGGTGCTGAGGGTGGAACCGCCGCTGCGCCTTTGGAATACGAGGATCACGTCGGTCTGCCCCTGACCGACGGGTTGATGACGGTGCACAACGCGCTGGTCGGTGTGGGGCTGCGCGACCGCATCCGGATCGGTGCGAGCGGAAAGGTGGCCTCCGGCAACGACATCGTCAAACGGCTGATCCAGGGTGCGGACTACACGAATGCCGCCCGCGCGATGATGATGGCCGTCGGGTGCATCCAGTCGCAGCGCTGCCACACCAATCACTGCCCCGTCGGCGTCGCCACCCAGGACCCGCGGCGGGCCCGCGCCCTCGACGTCGCCGACAAGAGCGAACGCGTCTACAACTATCAGAAGGCCACTGTCGCCCAGGCCATGCGGATCATGGCGTCGATGGGCGTCGACAACCCGGCTCAACTGAGCCCGCACCTGCTCCGAAAGCGGTTGTCGGCGACCGATCAGCGCTCCTACGCCGAGATCTTCGAATGGCTCGACGAGGGTGTCCTGCTGACTGATCCGCCGGCGTCGTGGCAGGCGGACTGGGAGCGCGCGGATGCGGACTCGTTTCGGCCGTATGTGGGCAGCCGTATGTGGACCTCGGCGTGCGTCCCGGATGAAAAAATCGATCAGTATGACGTAGTCACCGGATTCCGGAGGAAACGTCATACTGATCGAACGTGTCGATCCGTGGTGGGCGAAGGGGGACTTGAACCCCCACGTCCCGAAGGACACTGGCACCTGAAGCCAGCGCGTCTGCCATTCCGCCACTCGCCCGTGGCCGCCGCCGAGTTCTCGGCGGGCATGACCGTGAATCGATGGGTTCGATCAACGGCCTGGACGACGATAGCACGCACCTCACCGCAAGTGAAAAACGATAACTTTGACCCGTCGGACAACCCGCGTCATTCAGCTGCGCGCCATCTAGGGGGTGGACGCCAAAGCGCTGGTCAGGGATGATTTCAGGGGTAGGCGCACACCACATGACGGTGGTGATGCGTATGTTGCAGACGGTACAGCAGTTGCTTCATGGCAGCCTGGGCCGTCAGTATCGGTATCATCTGTAAAGGCCACACGCACGGCGACACGCCACACAAGCCGCGAAGGGAGGTCGACGGTGGGGATTTTGCAACGCATCGAGCGCAAGCTCGAGGGTGCTGTCGATGACGGCTTCGCGCGCGTTTTCGGCGGCGAGGTCGCCCCGCAGGAGATCGAGAACGGCCTGCAGCGAGAAGCCGAGGAATCCTTGGAGAATCTCGGTGACGGTACAATCCTGGCCGCGAACAGCTACACGTTGCTCTTCAGTCCGACCGACCACGATCAGATCGCGGCTGAGTACGAACTGAACCGCAAGAGGTTCTCCAAACACCTGGAGAACTTCATCAAGGACAACGGGTGGCAGACATACGGTCAGGTCGTCGTCGAATTCGACCAGTCTCCGTCCCTGCACACGGGTATGTTCCGTGCGCGCGGCGCGGTCAACCCGGACGCCCAGCCGCGACCGGTGCGTGACGGAGGCGTACCCCGACCACAGTCACAGCCGCATCCACACGATGCGGCCAAACAAGTAGGAGCCCCAGAGATGACGCAGAACCCCGGATACGACCAGCGCAGGGCACCGGAACCTGCGTACGACCAGGGCTACGGCCAGCAAGGTGGGTACGACTACCAGCAGGGGTACGGCCAGCCGGGACATGAGCAGGCCGGCTACGGACAGCCCGCCCACGAGCAGAACGGTTACGGACAGCCCGGATACGACCAGGGCTACGGCCAGCAGGGGTACGGCCAGCAAGGCTACGAGCAAGGCGGCTATGGCCAACAGGGCTACGAGCAGGGCTATGCCCAGCCCGGCCAGGGTTACGAGCAGGGCGGCTACGGTCAGCCGGGCTACGACCAGGGTTACGGTCAGCAGGGTTATGACCAGGGTTACGGTCAGCAGGGCGGATACGACTACCAGCAGGGCTACGGCCAGCAGGGGTACGACCAGGGCGGCTACGGCCAGCCGGGTGGTTACGACTACCAGCAGGGCTACGGCCGTCCGGCAGCCGGCTACGCGCCGACCGCGATCACGCTGATCCTCGAGGACGGCAGCAACCGCACCTTCCAGCTGCGTGAGGGCTCCAACGTCATCGGCCGCGGCCAGGACGCGCAGTTCCGCCTCCCCGATACCGGCGTCTCGCGTCGTCATCTGGAGATCCGCTGGGACGGCAGCACCGCGATGCTCACCGACCTGAACTCCACCAACGGCACCACCGTCAACGACGTGCAGGTCAACAGCTGGGAGCTCGCCGACGGCGACCGCATTCGCGTCGGTCACTCCGACATCACCGTCCGCTTCCAGTAGGGCGTCGGGCTCGGCCTGCATGACGCGCCATCGTGGCTGCGGCGCGTGCAGACACCGACGCGCTCGTACGCAGGCACGACACCCGTTGATGCAGAACTGACACATCTGAATGACGGGCGTACCGGGTTGAGCCCATAAGATGCACCTCGGGTCTTATCGTCCCGGACCCGCCCGGGTGGGGCTCCTCCGTATCGTCGGAGACCGACTCGTTCGATCGACGACCGTTGAGATGCGCTGGAGGTGGATGACGACATGCAGGGGTTGGTGCTGCAGCTGACCCGGTTGGGTTTCTTGCTGCTGCTCTGGCTGTTCGTCTATGCCGTGATCCGGACCGTGCGCGCCGACATCGTCACCGCCTCGGGATCCCGGCTGCCGCGCTTTCGTGGCACGGCCGAGAAGGGACGGGCGAAGCCGAGCACCAAGGGGTCCGCGCGGTACCTGGTGGTGACCGCGGGCGCGCTCGCGAACACCCGCATCACGTTGGGTACGCAACCGGTGCTCCTCGGGCGCGCCGACGATTCGACGCTGGTGCTCACCGACGACTACGCCTCCGAGCGGCATGCGCGGCTGTCTCGTCGCGGAGATGACTGGTACGTCGAGGATCTCGGGTCCACCAACGGCACCTACCTCGACCGATCCAAGGTGACCACGGCGGTGAAGGTCCCGCTGTCCACGCCGATCCGCATCGGCAAGACCGTGATCGAGCTGCGCCCGTGACACTCGTACTGCGCTACATCGCGCGTAGTGACCAGGGTCTGGTCCGATCGAACAACGAGGATTCGGCGTACGCCGGGCCGCGGCTACTCGCCCTCGCCGACGGCATGGGCGGCCACGCGGCGGGCGAGGTGGCCAGCCGGCTGGTCATCGAATCCATGCGCACCCTCGACGAGGACGACGCGACCGGAGACCTGCTCGACGCGCTCAATCACGCCACCCAGGCCGGCAACCACGCGATCGCCGCCCAGGTCGAGGCGAAACCCGAACTCGACGGGATGGGCACCACCCTCACCGCGATACTGTTCGCCGGCTCGCGAATCGGCTTGTGCCACATCGGTGATTCCCGCGGATACCTGTATCGCGACGGTGAGCTCACCCAGATCACCCGTGATGACACCTTCGTTCAAACGCTCGTCGACGAGGGACGCATCACCCCCGAGCAGGCCCACACCCATCCGCAACGGTCGCTGATCATGAGGGCGCTGACCGGCACCGAGGTCGAGCCGACCCTGACCGTGCGCGAGGCACGCCCGGGTGACCGGTATCTGTTGTGCAGCGACGGGCTCTCCGACGTGGTCAGCGAGGAGACCCTCGCCGAAACACTCGGCTCGATCAGCGACTACAAGGAATGCGCCGACCGGCTCATCGAACTCGCCTTGCGCGGCGGCGGACCCGACAATGTGACCGTCGTACTCGCCGACGTCGTCGACACCGACTACGGCGAATCACGGCCCATCGTCGGCGGCGCCGCGGGCACCGGCGAGGACGCCTACACCCCGGACCCGAAGACCGCGGCCGGGCGTGCCGCAGCGCTGCGCCCACCGCTCGAGGCGCCGCAGCAGCCGACGATCCTGCCCGACGACGACGAGCCGGTGCGGACCGGACACAAGGGCCGATGGTTCACCATCGGGTTCATCATCCTGGTGATCGTGGCCATCCTCGCGGGCTTCCTCGGGTTGCGCTACTACCTGCACCGCACCTACTACATCGGCGAGCAGAACTCGAAAGTCGTTGTCTACCAAGGGTCTCCCGACGCCGTGCTGTTCTACTCGGTGAGCAACCTGGTGCAGAAGGGCTGCATCGTCGACGCCGACAAGGAGTCCGCGCGCATCACCTTCGCGCCCGCGGACGCCGCCGACTGCACCGCCCTCAACGTCGCCGACCTCCAGCCGTTCTCGCAGTCGGCGGTCCGCGAACACCGGATCTCCGGCAAGCCGCTCAACGACATCCTCGGCACCAGCAGCGAACTCGAGTTGCTGCCGCTGTGCAAGGCGACGATGCCCGGCGTCAACGACCGGTCGATGCCGTCGGAATCCCCCGCGCCGGCCCCGCCGTCATCCAGCCCGGCGCCCGCACCCGCGCCGGCCACGCCGGTGCCCGCGACCTTCGGACCCGGCGGTGTCCACATCGCCCCGGTGACCGAGGCGCCCGCGCCCCCCACATCGGGTGCCCCGAACAGCTCGGCGCCCGGCAGCGCCACATCCCCCGGTTCGACACCTTCCGGCTCGGCAGGGTCATCGACGTCTCCCTCGGCTGACCAGCCCGGAACGAACTGCCGGGAACCGTAGATGACGCAAGCCGCCGCTCCGAGCCACGCACGGCCCACCCAGCCCGAACACACCGGACGCACCGCCGAACTGGCGCTGCTGGTGTGTGCCATCGGGGTGGTCACCGTCGCACTGCTGATCGTGCAGAGCGCCCAGGATCAGTCGTTGACGTGGGACATCGCGAAGTACGTCGCCGCCTACATCGTGTTGTTCGCGATCGGGCATCTGGTGGTGCGCCGCTTCGCCCCGCACGCCGACCCCGTCTTCTTGCCGGTGGTCGCGATGCTCAATGGCCTGGGCCTCGTTCTCATCCACCGCCTCGACCTCGGGTCGGGAAACACCGGGGAATCGATCAACCCGACGACCAAGACCGACAACGCCGACCAACAACTGTTGTGGGCGTTCCTCGGGATGGCCGCCTTCGCCGCGATCCTGATCTTCATCCGCGATCACCGCACCCTGTCGCGCTACGCGTACACGTTGGGCCTGGGCGGTCTGATCTTCTTGGCAATCCCGGCGATCCTTCCGGCATCGTTGTCGGAGATCAACGGCTCCAAGAACTGGATCCGCACGCCGCTGTTCAACATCCAGCCCGGTGAGTTCTCGAAGATCCTGCTGATCATCTTCACCGCAGCCCTGCTGGTCTCCAAGCGAGACCTGTTCACCACCGCGGGCAAGCACTTCCTCGGGATGGACCTGCCGCGCGCCCGTGACCTCGGGCCGCTGCTCATCGCATGGGTCGTCGCGATCGGCATCTTCGCCCTCGAGAACGATCTCGGTGGCCCGTTGCTGATCTTCACCACGATCCTGGCGATGCTCTACGTGGCCACCGAACGGGTGGGCTGGGTGGTCATCGGCCTGACCATGTTCGCGGTCGGCGCGATCCTCGCCTACCAGCTGTTCCCGCATCTGCAGGTCCGCGTGTCGGTGTGGCTCGATCCGTTCGGCGACTTCTACAACACCGGTTATCAGGTGGGCCAGAGTCTGTTCGGCCTGGCCACCGGCGGTCTGTTCGGCACCGGCTTGGGCTCGGGGCGACCCAACGCGGTGCCGTTCGCCAACACCGACTTCATCATCGCGACCATCGGTGAGGAGCTCGGGCTCGTCGGCCTGGCCGCGGTGCTGATGCTCTACATGATCTTCGTCGTGCGCGGCCTGCGGACCGCGGTGACTGTGCGCGACAGCTTCGGCAAGCTGCTGGCCACCGGGTTGTCGGTGACCATGGCGGTGCAGGTCTTCGTCGTCGTCGGCGGCGTCACGAAGCTGATCCCGCTGACCGGTCTGACCACCCCGTTCATCTCCTACGGTGGCTCGTCGCTGCTCGCGAATTACGTGTTGGTGGCGTTGCTGATCCGCGTGTCCAACGCCGCCCGCGAGCCGGATCCGACGAAGCGCCGGCCCACCCCCAAGCCCGTGGAGTCGCTGCCCACGCAGGCGGTGAAGCGCACGTGAACACTCCGATCCGACGGGTGTCGGTTGCGGTGATCGCGTTGATCGTCATCCTGCTCGCCAACGCGACGTATGTGCAGGTGATCAAGGCCGACAAGCTGCGCTCGGACCCGAGAAACGACCGGGTGCTGCTCGACGAGTACTCCCGACAGCGCGGTTCGATCATCGCCGGCGGTGAGGTCATCGCGATGTCGCAGGCGACCGACAGCCGCTACAAGTACCTGCGCCGCTATCCGGTGAACCCGCGCGCCTTCGCGCCGATCACCGGCTACTACTCGATCCAGTACGGGTCGGCGGGCCTCGAGCAGTACGAGAACTCGATCCTCTCCGGCAACGACGACCGCCTGTTCGGTCAGCGTTTCACCGACATGTTCTCCGGTCGGGATCCACGCGGCGGCAACGTCGTCACGACGATCGATCCGAGGCTGCAGCAGATCGCCTACGACCAGCTGAACTCCGGTGCCACCTGCGATGGGCCGTGCGTCGGCGCGGTCGTCGCGATGGACCCGAGTACCGGCAAGATCCTCGCGATGGCCTCGACGCCCAGCTACGACCCGAATCTGCTCAGCAGCCACGACCAGAACGTGCGGGAAGCGGCGTGGGGCGCCGACACCGGCGCGGACAAGCGCCTGCAGAACCGTGCGACCGACGAGATCTATCCGCCCGGATCGACGTTCAAGATCATCACGTCGTCGGCGGCGTTGCGCGACGGACTCAACGCGTCGACGCAGCTGACCGCGGCGTCGACCTTCCAGCTGCCCGACAGCACCGCGAAGCTGCCCAACTACGGCGACGAGACCTGCCCGGGCGGAAGCGGCACCGTCAGCCTCGCCGATGCGGTGAAGTACTCGTGCAACACCGCCTTCGCCGACCTCGTGCTCAACAAGATGCCCGACGCCACCGACAAGCTCAAGGAAACCGCTCGGCTCTACGGCCTCGACTCTCCGGCGCCGAACATCCCGATGCCGGTGGCGCGGTCGACGGTCGGCACGATCCCCGACCGCGCGTCGCTCGCGCTCAGTGCGATCGGACAGAAGGACGTCGCGATGTCGACCCTGCAGAACGCGATGGTCGCCGCGACCGTCGCCAACGCCGGTGTGCGCATGCAGCCGTATCTGGTCGACAAACTGCAGTCGGCGGACCTGCGCACCCTGTACACGACGCCACCGACCACCATCAACTCGCCGATCACGTCGGAGCAGGCGGCTAGCCTGACATCGATGATGGTCGGGGTGGAGAATGCATCGAACCCGTCCGGCGGGCCGGTGCAGATCGCGTCGAAGACCGGTACCGCCGAGCACGGCGACGAGAACTCCGCCACCCCGTATTCCTGGTACATCGCGTTCGGGCCGTCGACGGACGCGAAGATCGCCGTCGCGGTGGTGGTGGAGAATGGGAAGTTCGGTGTGCAATCAGTCGGTAACACCGTGGCCGGACCCATTGGCCGGGCAGTGATCAATGCTTATGTAGGAGGTGGACGATGACGTTGCAGAACGGCACCATCATCGCCGACCGCTATCGGCTGATGCGTCTCATCGCCACCGGCGGTATGGGACAGGTATGGGAAGCGCTCGACACCCGGCTGGGTCGCCGGGTCGCGGTCAAGGTGCTCAAGGCGGAGTACTCCGACGATCCCGAGTTCGCGGCGCGGTTCCGCACCGAGGCGCAGACCACCGCGAAGCTCAACAACCCGGGCATCGCGAACGTCTTCGACTACGGCGAGACCGGCGATCGCGGCGGCGGCACGCTGGCGTACCTGGTGATGGAACTCGTCGACGGAGAGCCGCTGAACTCCGTGATCTCGCGGATGGGGCGGTTGTCGGTGGCCAACACCCTCGACATGCTCGAGCAGACCGGCCGCGCGTTGCAGGCCGCGCACAGCCAGGGGCTGGTGCACCGCGACGTCAAACCCGGCAACATCCTGATCACGCCGACAGGTCAGGTCAAGATCACCGACTTCGGTATCGCCAAGGCCGTCGACGCCGCGCCGGTCACCCAGACCGGCATGGTGATGGGCACCGCCCAGTACATCTCCCCCGAGCAGGCCACCGGCGACGACGCGACCGCGGCATCGGACGTGTATTCGCTCGGCGTCGTCGGCTACGAGGCGCTCATCGGTCGCCGGCCGTTCCTGGGTGACGGCGCGATCACGGTCGCGATGAAGCACATTCGCGAGACCCCGCCGCCGCTGCCGGACACCATCCCGCCGAACGTGCGTGAACTGATCGACATCACCATGTCGAAGGACCCCAAACAGCGCTACCCCAACGGTGGCGCGTTCGCCGACGCCGTCGCCTCCGTGCGTGCGGGGCGGCGCCCACCGCGGCCCGGAGTCGCCGGGGCTGCGGCGGCGGGTGCCGTCGTCGGCGCCGGAGCCGGAGCGGCCGCCGCGCGGGCCAATGCGACCCGAGCGATGACCGACTCGACCCCGCCGCCGACCTCCGCGCGTCCGCCCACCACATCCGCCGCGGCTGCCGCCGGGAACGGCGGGGGCGGCTGGACGACCGGGCAGAAAGTGTTGGCCGGTGTCGCGACGGCGCTACTCGTCGGGGCGATCGCCCTGATCGGGTACTACCTGGCCAGCGCCGACGACAACACACCCCCGCCGGCTCCATCGTCGACGACGACCACCCAGACCGAGACGGTCACCACCACCGACGACCAGACGACCACCCAGGAGACCACGACCACACGGTCGCGGCCGCCGACCACGACGACCACCACCGAGGACACCACCACGCCGGAGACCACGACCCCCGAGGAGACGACACCGCAGACCACCGACCCGGGCGCGACCACACGGTCGTGCAACATCGGGCCGCTTCAGGTGCCGTGCTGATGCCATGATGTCGACCCCGCACCACCTCTCCGACCGCTACGAGCTGGGCGAAACGCTCGGCTTCGGCGGCATGTCCGAGGTTCACTACGCCCGTGATCTCCTGCTGAACCGGGACGTCGCGGTGAAGGTGCTGCGCGCCGACCTGGCCCGGGATCCGTCGTTCTATCTGCGCTTCCGCCGGGAGGCACAGAACGCCGCCAAACTCAATCACCCGACGATCGTGCAGGTCTTCGACACCGGCGAGGCCGAGACCGACGAGGGGCCGCTGCCCTTCATCGTGATGGAGTACGTCGACGGCGAGACGCTGCGAGATGTGTTGCGGCGCAACGGTCCTGTCGCACCGCGGCAGGCCATGACATGGATGGCAGACGTGGCCGCGGCGATGGATTTCTCGCACCGCAACGGCATCGTGCACCGTGACATGAAACCGGCGAACGTGATGATCGACTCGTCGGGCGCGGTCAAGGTGATGGACTTCGGCATCGCGCGCGCGATGAACGACTCGACGTCGACGATGACGCAGACCAGCGCGGTGATGGGCACCGCGCAGTACCTCTCGCCCGAGCAGGCACGCGGGATCAAGGTCGATCCGCGCAGTGACATCTACTCGATGGGCTGCGTGCTGTTCGAACTGATCACCGGCGAGCCGCCGTTCACCGGTGATTCGCCGGTCGCCGTCGCCCATCAGCATGTGCACGAGGATCCGCGGTGGCCGTCGGCGGTGCGCCCGGACATCCCGCCGGAGCTCGACTCCATCGTCATGAAGGCGATGAGCAAGAACAAGGAGAACCGCTACCAGTCGGCGGCCGAATTGCGGTCGGATCTGATCAAGGTCCTCGCCGGCGGGAAGCCGTCGGCGCCGCTGCTGATGAGCGAGGAGGACCGGACCGCCTGGCTCGACACCGGCTCGGGTCCGCGTCGCGCATTGCGTGCCGACACCGGCGGTCAGCCGGCCGCGGGCAAGGACGACGACACCCCGACCCGACGCCGTCCCCCATGGGTGGTGGCCGGGTCGGTGGCGGCCGTGGTGTTGCTGCTCGTCGGGTTGCTGGTGTGGTGGTCACCGTGGTCGTCCGGGTCGGCGCGCAAGGTGGCGGTGCCCGCGGTCGCCGGGCTGTCGGCCGCCGACGCCCGCAACACTCTGGAGAAGGCGGGCTTCGAGGTCAAACAGCTCGATGAGTCGAGCGAGACCGTCGATGCCGGGAAGGCGACCCGCTCGGCGCCGGGCGAGAACGTCCCGACCCCCGAGGGGTCGACGGTCACGCTGTTCATCTCCAGCGGACGCGAGCGCCAACGAATTCCCGACGTACGCAACAAGACCCAGGCCGACGCGACGTCCGAGCTGCAGAACGCGGGTTTCACCAATATCAAGGTGCAACAGGTCGATTCGGTCAACGTCGAGGTCGGTGACGTGGTGGACACCAACCCCGCCGTCGGCACCGACACACCTGTACGGGACCCGTTGATCATCCGGATCAGCACCGGCCCCAAGGACGTCACGGTGCCCAACCTGGTGGGTCAGTTCGAGTCGGCCGCACGCGCCCAGCTCACGGAGCTCGGCCTCAAGATCGCTGTGGTGCCCGGCGATTCGGATCTGCCGCAAGGACAGGTCGTCAGCTCCAGCCCGACTGCCGGGGACTCCATCAAGCAGGGCAGCACGGTGCAGCTGACGATCTCCCGCGGCAACATGATCGTGGTACCCGATCTGACCGGTCAGACCGCCGACCAGGCGTTCGCGACGCTGCAGCGGTCGGGATGGAACGGCGCACTGAACCAGACACCCCGCAATGTGCCGATCGGCAGCCCCGACGACGGGAAGATCCTGTCGCAGAGCCCTGGGGACGGATCGAAGCTGGCCAAGAACGGGGCGATCAACGTCGTCGTCGGGCGCGCGAGCCTGCTGCCCGGCTGAACACTGACGGATCGTCCGGGCCGGCGAGTCAGGACTGGGCGGCCAGCGCCGGACCGATCGCCTCGGCCATCTCCTGTTCGAGGACGGCGACGGCGGACTCGTCGATGTCGATGCCGCAGACGCCCAACCAGTTGGCCAGCATCCGGTGGCCACCCTGGGTGAGCACACTCTCGGGATGGAACTGCACGCCGTGGATCGGCAGCTCCCGATGCTGCATGCCCATCACGATGCCCGACTCGGTGCGACCGGTGACCACGAGCTCGTCCGGAATGGTCTCCGGCAGCACCGTCAGCGAGTGGTAGCGGGTCGCGGTAAACGGATCCGGCAGCCCACGCAGCACGCCGACCTGATCGTGGTGGACCAGAGAGGTCTTGCCGTGCAGCAGTTCCGGGGCGCGGTCGACGGTGCCGCCGAACGCCGCACCGATGGCCTGATGACCGAGACACACCCCGAGCAGCGGTACACCGTCGGCGGCGGCAACACCGACGAGCGGCAACGTGGCCCCGGCGCGTTGCGGCGTACCCGGTCCCGGGGATAGCAAGACGCCGGCGAAACCGGATCCGTCGGGTCCGCGTAACGCGGCGCGCAGCGACTCGTCGGTGAACTCGCCGTCGGGTGTCGTCAGCCGGGGATCATCGTTGCGCCACACGGTTGCCTCGACACCGAGCTGGCCCAGGTACTGGACCAGGTTATAGACGAAGCTGTCGTAGTTGTCGATGACGAGGATGCGGGCCGCGTGGTTCGCGGAGCCGGTCGCCTCCGGTGCTGCGCTGGTCATCATGTCAGGTTACCCGGGGACTCGCGGGGCGCTCGTGGCGGCGACCTGGTGCGATACCGTAGAGGTGATGCGCCGGGCGTGTCGCGCTCAACACACCGCGCCACGACACCGCCGCCGTACGCGAAACGAGAAGATGCAAGGGGGTCATCGCCCGCCGATGTCCCGCTCGCTGCACAACAGAGGAAGTCATGCCGAAGTCAAAAGTCCGGAAGAAGACCGACTACACCATCAACCCGGCGAGCCGGACGCCGGTGAAGGTGAAGGCCGGTCCCTCCAGCTCGATCTACGTCGGCGTGATGCTCGGCCTCATGCTGCTGGGTCTGGCCTGGCTGATCGTCTATTACCTCGCTGCCGGTGAGACCACCTACGGTGGCCCCGGTCAGGCGCTGCACTGGATGAACAACCTGGGTGCGTGGAACTTCCTCATCGGCTTCTCGATGATGGTCGTGGGCCTGCTGATGACCATGAAATGGCGCTGAAGATCACCGTTGATGCTGGTCAAAGACCTGCACGCGGTTATCCACAGTGTGGAAATTACATGTGTGTAAGTCATCCCCACTGTGAGTAAGTCCTGTGGATAACTCGGCCGATCTGTCCACACAGCAATGGGCGACGCCGCGACTCGCGGCGGGCGCGCTGCTGGCCGCGGGCGTCGTGCTCCTGCTGTGCGCGGTGTTCGTCGCGTCCGACGCCGTCGGATCGGTGATCATCGGTGTCGCCGGGTTGATGCTGCTCGGGTTCGGGGCGTACGCGTCGCTCATCCGGCCGCGTCTCGAACTCTCGGCCGGCCCACGACTGACCATTCGTCGTATCGGCGGGGCCGTGACACTGGCACCCGCCGACGTCGAACGCGTCCGGCTTCTCACGATGCGCCGCATCGGACGCCGATCCGGTCAACTCGAGATCGACTACCTGCCGGCGGGTACCACCCATGACACCGAACGCGAGGGCACCGAACGCGAGGAATCGATGCTGGTGGTGTTCAGTCGATGGGATCTCGGTGCTGATCTACTCGACGTCGTCGAGGCGCTCGATCGCGCCGGGTTCCCGGTGGAGGACTCGCGGCGCTGAGCACGAGTGCTCCAGTTGTCGCTGAGCACCTGTCCTCTCCGGTTGTCGCTGAGCGTCACTCAGTGCACGTAGACGAGTACCGGCCCGGTGTAGGTCACCGCGACGACGACGCTGATGGCGACCGCCACGATGAGCAAGGCACTGACGGCCACCCAGCCGATGAGGATGGCGTTGCGCTCGGTGCGCAGCGACTGCGGCAGGAGTCGGGGCGACCAGATGAGTGCGGCGGTGGCGGCTGCGCCGAGCACCAGGCCGCCGACGTGTGCGGCGAGGGAGATACCGGGGATCGAGAACGACATCACGAGGTTGATGGCGATGATCGTCAGCACCGGCGCCGGTGAGACACGCAGGCGCAGGACGACGATGAGCATGGCGCCCATCAGCCCGTAGATGGCTCCCGACGCACCGGCGGAGCGGGCCTCGTTGGATTGCGCGATCATCACCGCGGCGCTGCCACCGAGCAGCGCGGTCATGTAGACCATCACGAAACGTCCGATGCCGAGGGCGATTTCGAGGTCGCGGCCGAGGATGTAGAGCGAGATCATGTTCACCGCAAGGTGTATCAGGCTGTAGTGCAAGAAGCCCGCGGTGAGCAAGCGCCAGTACTGGCCGAGAAAGACGTTGCCGCGCACCAACTCTCCGTGCAGAAGTGGCGCGGAGACTTCGACGTTGAAGGAGTGTGCGGCGTAGACGGTGTAGGCGAAGACGACGACGTTGATCGCGATCAGCGTGTAGGTGGCCAGCGGGCGGCGAGCGCGTACGGGTCGCGTGACCACCGACCGGATACCCCGGTCGCCGAAGTCGGGGCGGCGGATGTCCTGGCGGCCGGAGGCCTGTGCGCCGTGGCCGCGCACGCACTCGTCGCAGTGCTGCCCGACCGCGGCCGGGTGCAGACATCCCGGACAAGCCGGCCGCCCGCACCGCGTGCAGGACAGCGCGGTGGGGCGGTCGGGATGTCGGTAACACACCGCCGGCGGACCAGCGGGGCCGATGGTCAGTTGACCTCGATCTTTTCGATGCGGACCTCGTCGAGCGGACGGTCGCCGCGATCGGTGGAGGTGGTCGCAATCGCGTCGACGACCTGCTGCGAGGCCGGATCGGTGACCTCACCGAAGATGGTGTGACGGCGGTTCAGGTGCGGGGTGGGGCCGACGGTGATGAAGAACTGCGACCCGTTGGTGCCCGGCCCGGCGTTGGCCATGGCGAGGAGGTAGGGGCGGTCGAACTGCAGCTCCGGGTGGAACTCGTCCTTGAACTTGTAGCCGGGTCCGCCGCGGCCGGTGCCGGTCGGGTCGCCGCCCTGGATCATGAAGCCCTCGATGACGCGGTGGAACACCGAGCCGTCGTAGAACGGACCGGAGTCGCCTCCGGAGGCGTTCGGCTCGCTGTAGTCCTTGCTGCCGGCGGCAAGGCCGACGAAGTTGGCGACGGTCTCGGGCGCATGGTTGCCGAAGAGATCGACCTTGATGTCGCCGCGGTTGGTGTGGATGGTCACGGTCTGCGTTGATGTGCTCACCACTCCATCCAACCAAATCGGCGGCGACATCCCCACGAGTCCGCCGACAACATCCCTCGCGACTCCCTCGACGGCGGTGCCCGTACAGCCCATAACCACGCGAGTAGCACCGGCAAAGCGGACCTGGCACGCTGTGGGGCATGCCGAAGAAGTATCTCCTGCTGATCGCCGCTGCCTCGGCGGCAGCATTGTCGGCCGTCGCCGCGGTGTTCGTCGTGCGACGCTCCCGCACCGAGATCCCGCCGGTCTCGCCGACGGTGCCCCGTATCGAGAATCTCCGCTCCGCCGAGGGGGCCGACGATCTCGGCTCCACCGAGGGTGATGTGGCTCTCTGATCTTGGTCGTGGGTATCCCCACAAGTCGGGCAACCGTTGCCGTTGCGGGACGCACCATGCATCGCCCGGCGGGTCCGGAAGGTAATTTGGACCGGTGACCTCCGACGAGAACAGGCCGGGCGGGGAGCTTCGCCGCGGCGACGCGCCCGACGGAGTGCCGCCCGTCCCCCGTGACGACGCGCCCGAGGCGGGCACCGGAACGGCGTCGGCGCCCTGGGAACGACCGCCCACCGCGCCGGTCAGCGGGCGTAACCCCGACCTGACACCCGGCGACGTGCGCTCGGACTCCGGCGTCGGCCCCCGGCCGCCGGCCACACCGTCGAACCCGCGTGTTCCGATCACCGGTACCGGTCCCGGACCACGACCACCCTCGGGTCCGCCCATCGGACCGGTCGCGCCCGGTGCACCCGCATCGCGTGGCGGGTCGAATACCGGATCCGGTCCTCGACCGCCACAACCGGGTCCGGCGTCGCGACCTCCCGGTATGTCCTCGACAGGCCAGGGTCCCGGGCCGGTACCGCCGACCTCGGGTGCGCCCGCCGGTCCGAGCACGACTGCCGGTGGTCCGCCCGCCGGCAGCCCTCCGGTCGGCACTCCCGGAACCACCGGTCAGGGAGCTCGTCCCGGCTGGCGCGGCGGACCACCTCCTGGTGCCCGATCGGGCCCGGGCACCCGGATGCCACCTCCGCCGGGCCGTCGACGCCCCGGCGCACCGATACCGCCGGGTGCTCGGCCTCCGGGCCCCCCACCGGCACCGCAAGGCGGGCCGCAGGGCAACGGACCACAGGGAGCTCCACCCCGCGGCGGTATTCCGGCCGGAGCCGACGCAGCCGACGCGACGGTCCGGTCCGATGAACAGTCCTCGGGTCCTCCCCGTGCCTATTCGGCCGTGGATGCCGCGCCGACCAGGACCACGCCCGCCGGAAACCCACCCGTCGGAACATCACCCGTCGGGGCATCACCCGTCGGGGCATCACCGAGGTCCGCCGACAAGAGTTCACCACCGACCACCGCCGTACCCGCGACGGAAGCAACATCGGAGTCCAAGGAGGCGCCCGTGGGCGGGCAGAGTGCCGCCACCGCGGCCCGGTCGTCGCGATCCACGGCCAAGACGAGCACACTCGCCATCTGGGCGATGGTGCTGTCCGTGATCGGCTGCACCTCGCCGATCGGGCTGTACCTGGGGTATCGGGCGCGTAACCAGATCCGGCGCACGCGTGAGTACGGAGAACCGTTCGCCACCGTCGCGATCGTGGTCGGTTGGGCCTACATGCTTGCCTTGATCGTGGCAATCGTGGCCTACGTCATCGTGCTCGTCCTGCGGTGACGTGGTCGGTGATGGTGCTGGTCGGGACGGACGCCACCTAAAGTGAACCTTGTTCGCGTACCATTCGACGAATGAAGCGTCCACTTCTGATCCTGTTCGGATTCACCGTGCTCGCGGCCGGGTTGCTTGCCTCTCCGGCACCCCGCGCCGCCGCCGCTCCCCCGTGCGCCGACGTCGAGGTGGTGTTCGCGCGCGGGACCGTGGAGACGGCTCCACCCGTCGGCGTCACCGGCCTGTCCTTCGAGCAGGCCCTGCGCAATCAGCTGCCCGGTAAGTCGGTCAACGTCTACGGCGTGAACTATCCGGCCGGTAGCAACTTCAACAACCGGATGGCCTTCGTCGAGGGCGTTGTCAAGGGCGTCAACGACACCCAGCGCCGCGTCAAGTATCTGGCCGCACAGTGCCCCGGATCCCACATCGTGGTCGGTGGGTACTCGCAAGGTGCGGTCGTCGCGTCCTACGCGTTGAGCAACAAGATCCAGATCGACCCGCAGTACCGGCAGTACCAGGACCGGGTGCCGCAGCCGCTGGCCGACAACGCCGCCTCGCACGTGACCGCCGCGATCCTGTTCGCGCCGCCGTCGTCGAACTGGATCAAGCAGGTCGGTGCTCCCCCGATGAACGTCGGACCCCTCTATGAGGGCAAGACCAAGCGCTACTGCATCGCCGGTGACGTCGTCTGCGACGGTGCCCCGGTCGGGCAGCCCAACGGTCTGCATGTGCTCTACGCCGTCAACGGCATGACCGTTGATGCCGCCCAGTATGTGAGAGCTCGTCTGTAGCACTCACCTCATCCGCACTAGCCTCAACCGGCCGGACGCCCTGTGACGGGACGTCCGGCCGGTTCTTTCGTTCGACGTGGCGAAACGCCCAGCCGATCAGCATGAGGATCGTCACCGTCAGCGGAAGGCCGGTGGCGATCCGTCCGACGGCCAGCCACCCGACGCTGCCGTGCTGATAGATCACGTACTGGACCACGAAGCGGGTCAGGAACGCCGATGCGGCGGCGAGGGTGACCGCGCCGAACAGTCGTCGCGCCGACGGGTCGCGCCGCCAACCGGTCCCTCGCCCGGTGACCGCACCGAATACCAGACCGATCACCGGATAACCGACGAGGCACGAAATGATCAGCGCGACAGCCACTATCGGCGGATACCAGAGATCGGGCAGAAAGAAGTCGCGGGCTCGACCGCTGTGGAGTGCGAACCCCGCAGAGCTACTGACGCCGACGCAGGTACCGATGACCGGTCGCACCGTCCGCCACCGCCAGACGGTGAACGCCCCGATCGCGACGGTGGTGGCCGCTGCCGCTCGTCCGCCGACGAGCCGGCCCGCGTCGACGCGGCCCACCTGGTGGCCGTCGCCGCCGACTTGCTGGCCGAACACGGACCGTCGGCGTTGACCGCACGACGCATCGCCGACGCCGCGGGTACGTCGACGATGGCGATCTACAGCCGATTCGGGGGCGCCGGGGCCCTGCTTGCGGCGCTGCGAGCCGACGGATTCGCCCATCTCGCCTCCCTCACCGACGCGGCGGCCACCGAGGTGGACGATCCCGTGACCGCGCTCACGGCAGCATCGTTGGCATATCTCGATTTCGTTGTGGCACAACCGCATCGGTACCGTTTCATGTTCGTCGAACCGGCTCCGGGCGACGAGCCGGGACGCACGGCATTCGCGGCGCTGCGATCATCGATCGAGAAGTGCCTTGCGGCCGGCCGATTCCGGCCGGACCCCGGGCATGCCGACTCCGACGCCGCGGACCCTCCCACGATCTGGGCCGCCCAGCTCTGGGCGATCACGCACGGGGTCACGAGTCTGGTGCTCACCGGCACGGTGCCCGCTGCGGCCGCCCGCCACGTTCTGTGCGACGGTCTGACACGCCTGTTCATCGGATACGGCGACGATGCCGAGCGTGCGGAACAGTCGGTTGCCGACACATGACCGACGAGGACGACGGCGTTGTGCCAGTGTGTCACCGCGAGTGCGGTTCGAAGAGAAAAGAGTGGAGCCTAGGAGATTCGAACTCCTGACATCTGCCTTGCAAAGGCAGCGCTCTACCAACTGAGCTAAGGCCCCGGGTTCGGGTGGTGGGCCTAGGAGGACTTGAACCTCCGACCTCTTCGTTATCAGCGAAGCGCTCTAACCGCCTGAGCTATAGGCCCCTGAACCGAGGACTGAGATTACCCGACGGGGTGGCGAGAAACCAAAACGGTTCCCAACGGCACCCGTGAGCTGCGCAGATGAGCCTCGGCGCCCGAACTAGTCGAGGTCGGCCAGCGTGATCTCGAGACCGCCGACGAGGTCGGCGACCAGGTTGTAGATGTAGGAGCCGATGGTGCCCAGCGCGGTGATCAGCACGGCGTTGACCACACCGAGTACAGCCGCGTAGAAGAACACGCTGCCGGCGCCGATGATGTCGCTTTCCGACGTCGAGCCGTCGGTGGTCACCAACGTGCCGAAGGAGCTGTTGACCTGCTCCCAGACACCCATCCCGTCGAGCACCAGATACAGCACGGCGACGGCGATCATCCAGATGACGAAGCCGACGATCGAGAGCACGCCGGCCACCTTGAAGGTCGCCCAGGGGTCGAGTCGACGGATCTGCACGGCAGCGCGCAGACCACGCCCCGAGGAGCCGACCTGCGCCGGCGCCGAGCGTGCGGCGGAGCCGACGACCGTGGCGGGTTCGGCGGCCGCGGCTCGGGCGGTCTCGGTGTTGGTGTGGTGGATCTCGTCGAGATCGGGCAACTCGGACTCCAGGGAGGGGTCCCGCGCGATGTTGCGGGTGGGGGTCTCTGTGAAGCGACCACGCGGTACCTCGGCGGTCGCGGTGGACGCACCCGCCGGCGAATCGAGCTTCTTCACCGGGGCCTGCTGGCCACTCATGCTGGCTGCGGCGGTGCCGCTACCGGTCACCACGCCGCGCGGAGGGGGCCCGCCGGGACGACCTCCGGTGGGGATCTGCTCGGTGGTTCCGCTATCGGGCACAGGAGCCTGAGCGCTGCCGGTGGCCTCGGGTCCGGCCACTCCGCCCGGGCCGCGCTGCCACGGAGGAACCAGCCCGCCGCCCCGAGGCGGACCCGACTGGGCTGCCGGGCCACCGGAAGCGGTCGACGGCGTGGACGGGGTCTTGTTGTCCGGGTCGTTCGGTTGGCTCACTGGTGTCATTTCCTCCGGTTGCGCACGTTGGGTCCACCCTAACGGTTGTGGCCGTCACACAAGACGAGCCACGACGCTGCAATGGCGTCGTGGCTCGTGCGTGTGTCCGGAATGCCTGTCCGGGCGTCGGATCAGGCGGTCGGTTCCGGATCCGGCTCGTCGGCGTTGCGGGCGATGGCCAGCAGCGTCGTGCCCTCGTCGAGGTTCATCAGGCGCACACCCTTGGTCTGGCGTCCGGCCTTGCGAACCTGACGGGCCGCGGTGCGGATGACACCGCCGCCGGAGGTGATCGCGTAGAGCTCGGAATCGTCGTCAACGATGAGCGCGCCGATCAGCGTGCCGCGGCGCTTGTCGTGCTGGATGGTCAGCACGCCCTTGCCGCCACGCCCCTGCACCGGGTAGTCCTCCATGCCGGTGCGCTTGGCGTAACCGCCCGAGGTCGCCACCAGCAGGTAGGTGCCCTCGCGCACGACATTCAACGACAGCAACTCGTCGTCGGCGTTGAACCGCATGCCCTGCACGCCCGATGTCTGCCGGCCCATCGGGCGCAGCGCCTCGTCGTCGGCGTGGAAGCGGATCGACTGCCCCTTGCGGCTGACGAGCAACAGATCGTCGTCGGCACTGCACAATTGGGCGCCGACGAGCTCGTCCTCGCCGCGCAGGTTGATCGCGGCGATTCCGCCGGACCGGTTGGAATCGAAGTCCTCGAGCTTGGACTTCTTCACCAGGCCGTTGCGGGTGGCGAGCACGAGATACGGTGCGTCGGTGTAGGTCTTGATCTGGATGACCTGGGCGATGCGCTCTTCCGGTTGGAACGCAAGGAGATTCGCGACATGCTGGCCGCGTGCGGTGCGGTTGGCCTCGGGGAGCTCATAGGCCTTGGCGCGGTAGACCCGACCCTTGGTCGTGAAGAACAGGATCCAGTCATGCGTCGAGCACACGAAGAAGTGCGCGACGATGTCGTCCTGCTTGAGCCCTGCCCCCTGCACACCCTTGCCGCCGCGTCGCTGACTGCGATACAGGTCGGTTTTGGTGCGCTTGGCGTAGCCGGTCTCGGTGATGGTGACGACGACGTCCTCGCGGGCGATCAGATCCTCGTCGGCGACGTCACCGTCGGCAGCGATGATCTGGGTCCGACGCTCGTCGCCGAACTTCTCGACGACCTCCCGGAGCTCATCCCGCACGATCGAACGCTGACGCTCGGGCTTGTCGAGAATGTCCTTGTAGTCGGCGATCTCGCGTTCGATCTCGTCCAACTCGTCGATGATCTTCTGCCGCTCCAGCGCCGACAGTCGACGCAGCTGCATGGCGAGGATGGCGTCGGCCTGGATCTCGTCGATCTCGAGTAAGTCCATCAACCCGGTGCGGGCCTCGTCGGTGTTGGCCGACGCACGGATCAACGCGATCACTTCATCAAGGGCGTCAAGGGCTTTCACCAGACCGCGCAAGATGTGGGCGCGCTCCTCTGCCTTGCGCAACAGGTAGCGGGTGCGCCGCACGATGACGTCGATCTGGTGGGCGACGTAGTAGCGGATCATCTGATCGAGGCGCAGGGTGCGGGGCACCCCGTCGACGATCGAGAGCATGTTGGCACCGAAGCTGGTCTGCAGCTGGCTGTGCTTGTACAGGTTGTTCAGGACGACCTTGGCCACCGCGTCACGACGCAGGGTGACCACGATCCGCAGGCCGACACGATCGGAGGAGTGATCCTCGATCTTGCTGATGCCCTTGAGTTTTCCCTCGTTGACCTGCTCGGCGATGGACTGGATCATGTTGTCCGGGTTGACCTGGTAGGGCAACTCGGTGATCACGATCTGCGTGGCACCGCCCTTGGCCTCCTCGATCGCGGTCACCCCGCGCATGCGGATCGACCCGCGGCCGGTGGTGTAGGCATCCTTGATGCCCTGACCACCGACGATGAGGCCGGCCGTCGGGAAATCCGGGCCCTTGATCCGCTCCATGCAGGCGTCGAGGGTGGTCTCGTCGTCGGCCTCGTGGTTCTCCAGCGCCCAGAAGATCGCCTCGGCCACCTCGGTGAGGTTGTGCGGCGGGATGTTGGTGGCCATACCGACGGCGATACCGCCGGAACCGTTGATCAGCAGGTTCGGGATCCGCGCGGGCAAGACCGTCGGCTCGTTGGTCTTGCCGTCGTAGTTGGGCGTGAAATCGACGGTGTCCTTGTCGATGTCGCGCAACATCTCCATGGCCAACGGGGTGAGCCGGGCCTCGGTGTAGCGCATGGCGGCCGGGCCGTCGTTGCCGCGGGAACCGAAGTTGCCCTGGCCGTCGATCAGCGGGTAGCGCATCGACCACGGCTGAGCCAGACGCACCAACGCGTCGTAGATCGCCGAGTCGCCGTGCGGGTGATAGTTACCCATGGTCTCGGCAACGGGTTTCGCCGACTTCACATAGCTGCGGTCGGGGCGGAAACCGGCGTCGAAGGACGCGTAGAGCAGGCGACGATGCACCGGCTTGAGGCCGTCACGGACCTCGGGCAGCGCGCGGCCGACGATCACGCTCATCGCGTAATCGATGTAGCTGTTCTGCATCTCCTGGCCGAGATCGACCGGTTCGACGCGATCGCCTTCCCCGCCGGCGGGCGGGAGGGTGGTGTCAGTCATGAAAAGTCCTCACAGATGTGGTGTCCGGTCAGGCATGGTGCGTGACGTCAGACATCAAGGAAGCGAACGTCTTTCGCGTTACGGGCGATGAAGCTGCGGCGCGCGACGACGTCCTCGCCCATCAGCACCGAGAACAACTCGTCGGCTGCGGCGGCGTCGTCGAGGGTCACCTGGCGCAGTGTGCGAGTGGCCGGATCCATGGTGGTCTCCCACAGCTCGCTGGGGTTCATCTCACCGAGACCCTTGTAGCGCTGGATGCCGTCGTCGGTGTTGATCTTCTTTCCGCCCTCGAGTCCGGCCTGGATCATGGCGTCACGCTCACGGTCGGTGTAGGCGTACTCGGCCTCGGCGCCCTTCTGCCACTTGAGTTTGTAGAGCGGCGGCTGGGCCAGATAGACGTGCCCGTGTTCGATGAGCGGGCGCATGAACCGGAACAGCAGGGTCAACAGCAGCGTCGAGATGTGCTGTCCGTCGACGTCGGCGTCGGCCATCAGCACGATCTTGTGATAGCGCAGCTTGGCCAGGTCGAACTCGTCGTGGATGCCGGTGCCGAAGGCGGTGATGATCGACTGGACCTCGGCGTTCTTGAGGACGCGGTCGATGCGGGCCTTCTCGACGTTGATGATCTTGCCGCGCAACGGCAGGATCGCCTGATACATCGAGTCGCGTCCGGTCTTCGCCGAACCGCCGGCCGAGTCGCCCTCCACGAGGTAGATCTCGCACTTGGACGGGTCGTTGCTGCGGCAGTCGGCGAGCTTGCCGGGCAGTCCACCGATGTCGGTGGCGCTCTTGCGGCGCACCAGGTCTCGTGCCTTGCGGGCGGCCATACGCGCATGAGCGGAATCGACGGCCTTGTTGATGATGATCTTGGCCTCGGCCGGATTGGCCTCGAACCAGTGCTCAAGGTGTTCACCGGAAGCCTTCTGGACGAAGCTCTTCACCTCGGTGTTGCCGAGCTTGGTCTTGGTCTGGCCCTCGAACTGTGGGTCGGAGACCTTGACCGAGATCACCGCCGCCAGACCCTCGCGGATGTCGTCGCCGGTGAGGTTGGAATCCTTTTCCTTCAGCAACTTCTTGTCTCGCGCATAGGAATTCACCACTCGTGTCAGCGCCGCGCGGAAGCCCTCTTCATGCGTACCGCCCTCGTGGGTGTTGATGGTGTTGGCGAAGGTGTGCACCGACTCGGAGTAACCGTCGTTCCACTGCATCGCGACCTCGACCTCGTGGCCGGTGCCCTTGCCGGTGAAACCGACGACGGACTTGTGGATCGGATGCTTGGTGCGGTTGAGGTGCTTGATGTAATCGACCAGGCCATCCGGGTAATGGTAGGTCCGGGTCTTGGGTTTCCCTGCGGCAGCGGCCTTTTCCTCGTCGGACTTCACCTGTTCGGCGGTCTCGGTGGTGCCCTCCTCGCCCTCGGCGTTCGGGTCACCGGGCGCCTCGACGGCCTTGGGTCGCCGGTCGGTGAGGGTGATCGTCAGGCCCTTGTTGAGGAAGGCCATCTCCTGCAGTCGACGCGCGACCGTCTCGGCGTTGAACGAGGTCGTCTCGGTGA
This sequence comes from Gordonia polyisoprenivorans, assembly GCF_017654315.1. NCBI lineage: Bacteria > Bacillati > Actinomycetota > Actinomycetes > Mycobacteriales > Gordoniaceae > Gordonia > Gordonia polyisoprenivorans. Next base: position 545,243 of record NZ_CP072203.1, on the reverse strand, counting down.
AGATCGACGCGTCCGGCCAGAACCGCACCGTGGTGCCCGTCTTGCGGGTGGGTTCACCCTTGATCAGGCCGTCCGGCTTGGAATCGGTGAAGGTCTCCGACCAGTGGAAACCGTCAACGTCGATCTCGACCTCGACCTTGGTCGACAGCGCATTCACCACGGAGATACCGACACCGTGCAGACCACCGGAGACGGCATAGGAATCCGAGTCGAACTTGCCGCCGGCGTGCAGCTGGGTCAGGACGACCTCGACGGTGGGTACACCGGTTGCGTGCATGCCGACCGGGATGCCTCGACCGTCATCGACCACCTCGACGCCACCGTCCTCGAGCAGGGTGACGTCGACCTTGCTGGCGAATCCGGCCATCGCCTCGTCGACGGAGTTGTCGACGACCTCCCAGATGAGGTGATGAAGGCCACGTTCGCCGGTGGACCCAATGTACATACCGGGCCGCTTGCGCACCGCCTCGAGACCCTCGAGAATGCTGATCGATTCGGCACCGTACTCGGACGGCTTCTTCCGGGGCTTCTTCGATCCCGAACCACCGGTCTTGTCACTGCTGTCGGCCACGAGGTGCGTCCGCTCCTGTTCTGATCGATTTCGACCCGACGGTCATGAGATGACCAGCACAAAAGTGCCCGCACGACATGCTGTGGTCGGACGTGATCGTCCGCTGTCACCGCTGCCATCGCGGGCGGCTGATCCCCCTGTCGGGACAACTCTCAATTCATTGTACTGCCTCAGTCAGTCAGAAACCCACATCTGGTACCGCTGATTTGCACACAGACCGATTTTCTCCGGCATCTGCCGGTCCGGTCGTGGTCTGAGGATGAAATATGCCTCAGAGTCGACGTGACGCGGAAAACTGTCGGTGGGGTGGAGTAGCGCGTCACGCCGCGGCCCGACGAGGTCCCCGAGCCGCCGAGATCACCGGGTCATCCGTAGGTGTCGCGGGGTCCACGCCCACGCACGTGCCGCTCCCCCTTGCGCCACGACGGACCCTTGGGTCCGGTGATCTTCAGTGACGTGACCATTCCGTCGCCGATCGCCGCGGCGATCTTGGCGAGGATCTGTGCCTGCACGTACCGCAGCTGCGTCGCCCACGCCGTGGACTCGGCCTGGACGTATAAGACATTGTCGCGCAACGATATCGGTGTGGCATGGGCGGAGATGTCGGCACCGACGATCTGCTCCCACATGCCGAACAAGGTGCCCTCGGCGATGCGCGGTTGCCAACCGCGTTCACGGGCCAGTCCACCGACGAGCCGTCCGAAGGGCTGCGGATCCCGCGCGTCCGGACCGGATCCCGACCACCGCCGACGACCACCCTGACGCACACCGGATCGTCGACGCGGTGGCGACGCGCGACCCTGACCGACCGACTTGCCGGCGGCGCGGGCCGAGGCCCTCGCCTCCTCCAAGGCGCGCCGCGCACGCTCGTAGCCGGTGAGTCCGTCGGCCGGCGCCACGGAACCGGTCGCCGGTGGCCGCGTGTCGGGTGCTCCTGCGTCAGGTGCTCCTGCGTCAGGTGCTCCTGCGTCAGGCTGATCGGTCATGACGTCAGTCTCCCCGGCGGGTCCGACACCTCAGGCTCTGACACCTCAAGTCCTGATACCTCGGCTTCCGAGACGAGCGGATCCGGAACGACGACCGAGTGCCGGACCCCGTCCTCCTCGATCATGTTCACCGCGATCCGCCGACCGCCCACTCCGTCGGGAATGTCCTCGGCGACGGCCGCGGTGATGATCAGTTGTTCCGCACCCTCGGTGAACTCGGCAAGTTTGCGACGTCGGGCAGCGTCGAGTTCGGCGAACACGTCGTCGAGCATGATCACCGGTTCGATCCCCTCGGCCCTGGCGAGCTCCACCGATCCGAGGCGCAGCGCGAGGGCGATCGACCACGATTCCCCGTGGCTGGCAAAGCCTTTCGCCACATCGGTACCGAGAACGAGATCGACGTCGTCACGGTGCGGTCCCACCAGGGACAACCCGCGCTCGATCTCCTTGCCGCGGATCTGGCCGAGCCGGGTCAACAGCGCCGCCTCGATGGCCTCCGGATCGGCGGATTCTCCTGCCGCAGGCACGATCTCGTCGCCGACACTGGGCCGATACCGCAGCGTCGCCGGCCGCGAGTGCGGCGCGATCGCCGAATACGATCCGGCGAAATGTGGTTCGAGATCACCGAGAACGTCGATCCGTGCGGCGGTCACCTGTCCGCCGAGAGCCGCGAGCTGGGCATCCCAGACGTCGAGCGTCGAGATCACCGAGTCGGCGTCGGATCCACCACGCCGCATGGCCGCGCCGGCGGTCTTCAACAGCGCAGAACGTTGCCGCAACACCTTGTCGTAATCCGAACGCGCCGCGGCGAATCGTGGACCACGTTGTGCGACAAGCTCATCGACGAAGCGACGGCGGTCACCGGGATCTCCGCGCACGAGGAGCAGATCCTCGGGAGCGAACAACACCGCACGCAGGACGCCGAGGATGTCGCGCGGCCTGCGCTGGGGTGCGGTGTTGAGCCACGCCTTGTTGGAGCCCTCGGCGTTGATCTGCAAGGACGCGGTCAGTTCACGGCCGGCGTTCTCGACGGTGGCGGTCACCAGCGCCGACGCCGCCGACGAACGCACCAGCGGTGCGTCGGTGCTGACCCGATGCGATCGCAGGGTGGCCAGATAGAACAGCGCCTCGATCAGATTGGTCTTACCGAAACCGTTGCGGCCGGTGATGATCACCGATCCCGGCCCGAGTTCCACATCCACCCGCGGCCACGAGCGAAAGTCACGCAGATGCAGTTCGCGAACGAACACGACTAGCCCGCCGAGGTGTCCGGCGGCGAGCCGGTCTCCCCCACCGAGCGGCCCGTGGTGTCGCGAACTGCGTGCCCGCCGAACTGATTTCGCAGAGCCGAGACCGCCTTGAGTGCCGGGGATCCGTCCTGGCGGGAGGCGAACCGGGCGAACAGTGCGGCCGAGATGACATTGGCCGGAACCGAGTGGCGAATTGCCTCCTCGACGGTCCAGCGACCCTCGCCCGAATCGGTGGTGTAATCCGAGATCTCCTGCAACCCCGGATCTTCCTGTAGCGCACGAACCAGCAGGTCGAGCAGCCACGAGCGGATCACCGTGCCATGGGTCCAGGCCCGCAGGGTGCCTTCGACATCGGTGATCAAGGGTTCGGCCGAGAGCAGCTCATAACCCTCGCCGTAGGCGTGCATCAGGCCGTACTCGATACCGTTGTGCACCATTTTCGCGTAGTGACCGGCGCCCACCGGTCCGGCGTGCACGAAGCCGTCGGCGCGTTCGCCCTCCGGTCGCAGGGCGTCGAAGATCGGCATGACGCGTGCGACATCGGCGTCGGCACCGCCGGCCATCAGACCGTAGCCGTTCTCCAGACCCCACACGCCGCCGGACACACCGCAGTCGATATATCCGATTCCCTTGGCTTGCAATAGTTTTGCGTGCTCGAAGTCGTCGGTGTAGCGCGAGTTACCTCCGTCGATGACGATGTCACCGGCCGACAACTCCTCGGCCAGTGACGCGACGGTGGTCCGCGTCGGGTCACCGGAGGGCACCATCACCCAGATCACGCGGGGCGCGTCGAGTGCGCCCACCAGATCGGCGAGGGTCTTGACGTCGGAGACCTCGGGTCGCGGGTCGTAGCCGATCACCTCGTGCCCGGCGCCGACGATACGGGTGCGCATGTTGGCACCCATCTTCCCCAGACCGACAAGTCCCAGCTGCATCGCGATCCTCTCGAAGGTGGTGGTGGCGATCCGCTTCTGATGTGGAAACCGCTGTGTAGGAACGTCTTCTGAGAAGGCGAACCGGTCAGCCCGGCAGGCGGACCGGCATCAGCAGATAGCTGAAGGCGCTGTCCGGAGCGACGAAGGCCCCGGACTCGTCAGCGACCGGCTCATCTCCCGTCGACACCCGCAGCACCGCCGGACGGCTGGGCGTGGTGAACCCGAAATCGACCGACTTGGCGTTGATCGCCGACAAGCCGTCCTGCAGATATCCGGGGTTGAACGCGATCGTCAGCGGCTCACCGCGAAACTCGACGGGGAGCTCTTCCTCCGCCTTGCCCGCCTCGTCGCCGCCGGCGGTCAGCAGCACCGATCCCTCGGTGAATTCCATCCGCACCTGTGCTCCGCGCTCGGCCACCAGGGCAACGCGTTTGATCGCCTCGATGAGAGGTCCGCTCTCGACGGTGGCGACCGCGGTGTGTGCGGCGGGCAGCAGCTGACGGAACTTGGGGAACTCGGCATCGAGCAGGCGCGTCGTGGTCTGCTTCGACTCGCCGAGGATGCCCAGGATGCCCTCGGATCCGATGGCGTCGCCGGATCCGAAGGCCAGGCGCACCGCTCCGGTGCCCTCGGCACCTGCGGTCTTCGCGCTCTCCGAGAGAGTCTTGGCGGGCACCAGAACCGCTCCGCTGACATCGGGTTGAGTGGGATCCCACTCCAGCTCGCGCACGGCCAGTCGGAATCTGTCGGTGGCGGCGAGTACGACGGTGTTGCCCTCGATCTCGACGCGGACGCCGGTGAGCATGGGCAGCGTGTCGTCACGGCCGGCGGCGATCGCGACCTGCGACACCGCCTCGGCGAACCGGTCGGCCGGGATGGATCCGGTGACCGCGGGCACGTCGGGCAACTGCGGGTAATCCTCGACCGGCATCGTCGGCAGCGAGAACTTCGCGCTACCGCAGGCGATGGCCACCCGTGATCCGTCGAGCGTGACATCGACGGGCTTGTTGGGCAGCGCCCGGGTGATGTCGGCGAGCAGGCGGCCCGAGACCAGGACCTTGCCCGGTTCGGCGATCTCCGCGGCGATCGATTCCTGCGCGGAGACCTCGTAGTCGAAACCGGAGATCGTCAGACCGGCGTTGGCGTCGGATCCGGTTTCATCGGGAGCCTCCAGGACGACGCAGCCGAGAACCGGCACCGGCGGGCGGGACGGCAGGCTTCGGGCAACCCAGGCAACCGAATCGGAGAATTCGTCGCGCGCGACACGAAACTTCATAACTGGGGATGCGCCCTTCTCTCGTCTGCCTTGGTTGCTTGCGGGGTCGGTGTTCGGGCCGGCATGGATGCGCTCGAGCGGCGTGCGCGCTTCGGAGCGAATCGGGAATTCCCACTCTAGAACGACGAGGCGTGTGGGTGGGCGGTTGGGGTCAAGTCGCCACGCCGCGAATCGGCGATGTCCACGCGGACCCCGCAGTGGGTGTGTACACACATCCTTCTTCAAAAGAGATTTCTTTAAAGAGAGATCAACAATAGTCATAGGCGCTGTGGATCCTGTGGAGATCGTGCTGTTTGACCAGGCCATGTACCTGATCGGGGTGTGCACAGCCATGGGATGAGCCGTGGAGGTGCGGTGCGGTTGATGTGGATGACGAGTGTTGTTCGATTTCTGTCCACCTTCGATGCACATATCTGCGCGGTCGATCCCAAGGTCCATCCACAGGGTGACGGGCACGGATTTCCGACGTCGAGAGCTCGGAGATCCGTGGGTGAGGACGGCGCGTCGGAACCACAGAAGGCTCGCGTGTGAGTTGAGAGTTGGCGCGGATACGTCATCGGTGTGGCCCGGCGCCCGACGCGTGCGTGCCTGTCAATTGAAGACCGGTGACTGAAGATCGGCGACCGGGTACAGCGACTGGGTTCCGGCGGCCGGGGTCAGCGGTCGGCGCGCTGTTTGATGCGTGCGGTGAGTTCCTGCACGTGGTCATAGACCTTGCGCCGCTCGGCCATCTCCTTACGGATCTTGCGTTCGGCGTACATGACCGTGGTGTGGTCGCGGTCGAAGGTCTCACCGATCTTCGGCAGGGAGAGGTCGGTGAGCTCACGGCACAGATACATCGAGATCTGCCGCGCCTGGGCGATTGCTCGCGTCTTGCCCGGGCCACGGAGTTCGTCGACGGAGATGTCGAAGTACTCGGCGGTGATCGCGAGGATGCCCGCGGCGCTGATCTCGATGGTTCCGGAGTTCGGCAACAACGCCTGCAGCACGACGTCGGCCAAGGATTTGTCCAGCTCGGTGTTGTTCAGCGACGCGAACGCCGTGACCCGGATGAGGGCACCCTCGAGCTCGCGGATGTTGCGTTCGATCTTCGACGCGATCAGCTCGAGCACGTCGTCGGGGACCGCGATGTTGTCCATCTGGGCCTTCTTGCGAAGGATCGCGATCCGGGTCTCCAGATCCGGCGGCTGCACATCGGTGATCAAGCCCCACTCGAATCGAGTGCGGAGTCGATCCTCAAGCGTTGCAAGCTGTTTCGGCGGGCGATCGGACGAGATGACGATCTGCTTGCTGGTGTTGTGCAGGGTGTTGAAGGTATGGAAGAACTCTTCCTGGATACCTTCCTTGCCGATCAGGAACTGGATGTCGTCGACGAGAAGGACGTCGACATCGCGATAGCGGCGTTTGAACGCGACCCGACGATCGTCACGCAGGGAGTTGATGAAGTCGTTGGTGAATTCCTCGGTCGAGACGTACTTGACGCGCATACCCGGGAACAGACGCTGGGCGTAGTGGCCCGCGGCATGCAGCAGGTGAGTCTTGCCGAGTCCCGACTCGCCCCAGATGAACAACGGGTTGTAGGCGCGAGCGGGTGCCTCGGCGACGGCGACGGCCGAGGCGTGCGCGAAACGGTTGGACGCGCCGATCACGAACGTGTCGAAGGTGTACTTCGGGTTCAGACTGACCGGCGTTCCCGACGTGGACGCGGTGGAGGTGGTGGGTCGCTCGGCGAAATACGACGACCACTCGGCGCCGGGGTTCGCGTTCGGCGCCCCCTGACCGGTCGAATCGGCGGCGCCGGAGTAGCCGGCGCCCATCGGTGTCGGGTGGGGGAACGAATCCGACGGTGCTCGGTGCTCTCGGCCTGCGAAACCCTGCCCCGGCAACGGCCCCGACCCGTCGGGTGACGGCCGGCCGGGCATGGACGGGTCGAACGTACGAACGGGTCCGGAATCATCGAATGCCGTGGGAGACAAGGGAACCGGATCGGTGGAGGGACCGGGGCCGACCGAATCGGCGGTGGCCGGATCCGGTGTTTCCTCGAGTGGCGCAGGCGTGGCGGTCCGCACCCCGAGGTCAACGGGCTGGCCGAGATGACGACTCAACGTCGTGCGGATCGTGTCACGCAGATTGCGTTCGATCTGTTCCTGGACCAGTGGTGTCGGAACTGCCAACAGGGCGAACCCCTCGGCCAGCGTCAGCGGCTGAACCAGTGACAACCATGCCTTCTGCTGGCGGCTGAGCGGTTCGTGATGGGCGGCATCATCGTTGAGTTCGGCGACAACCTGCTTCCAGACCTCGCCGAAGGAGTCGCGATCCGAAGTCACTCTGACCCTCCTGCTCGACGCCTGCTCACCATCGACGCCTGCTTTTTCGTCGACGACCGCTCCCCATCAGAGCTGCGAAGGCCGGCGGCGTGCCCTACCGGCTTCCGCCCCGACGAAACTACCAGCATCGGCAGGTGCCGGTCGGGGGTGGACGGATACCACCTTGGCGGGGTCGGGCGGACTTGTCCACACACTTATCCACATCTGTGAATAAAAGGAGATGGAGGAGCGGCGCCGCGGGTCGTGGTCACCGCGTACCGTCGATGTGACGTGACTGGCGGCAATGTGACGTGACTGGCGAAACCGTAACAGACCGGATCGGGCGTCGACAAAGGAAAGCAGGCGACGATCCTCCGATCGGGGGAACGTGTGGGGCTGGCCTGGGGGATCGGCGCTCGTTTGATTTGGCCGGGTCCACTCCCGTACTCTCGACTGGTCATCCAGGTTGCGGATTTGCGGTGGATCACGTCATCAGCAGCGTCGTCGAGTACTCGGCGTCGGTGAGGGGGGCGCCACCCCGGCACTAGTCCGGCACCGCGTCAGGATAAGCAGAGACCACCACAGGATGTGGGAACGCGAGTCATCGGCGTGCCCATGTCACCGAGCACAAGGAGTCACCGTGGCCAAGGGAAAGCGGACTTTCCAGCCCAACAATCGTCGTCGCGCACGCGTGCACGGCTTCCGGCTGCGTATGCGCACCCGTGCGGGTCGTGCCATCGTCAACAGCCGTCGCAGCAAGGGCCGCGCGAAGCTCACGGCCTGATCTCGATCTGCGCTGCCGGTCGTGACCACAAGTCCGGCCGGCTTCGTGTTGTTCGATGATGTCGGCCCAACATGGGATCTCTCGTGGATCCGACTTCTCCCGCACGCTGAAACGCGGTGTGCGGACCTCGACGCGTGATCTTGTGGTCAGCGTCGCCGTGGTGCCGTCGGTGTGGCCGGATCCGTCCGGACGTCGTACCCAGGTCGCGATGACCGGTGGGCCATGGCTGGGTCTGATCGTCAGCAAGTCCGTCGGTCCCGCAGTTGTCCGGCATCGTGTGGCCCGACGACTACGTGCCGCCTTCCGCGACAGCCGCGTCAGAGTTCCCGCCACCGAGACCTTCGTCGTCGTCCGCGCACTCCCGGGCGCCGCACATCGCTCCAGTGACGAACTCGCCGATCAGTTGCGAGAAGTGATGGGACGCAAGCGTGTTCGCGAGCTTGCAGCGCGTTCCGCAGAGGTCCAGGTCGCCGGCACCGGGGTGTCGGCATGACCGATGTCGAGACCCTCCCCCACTCCTCCTCGCCCACCGACATCGAGGACTCGCGGTCAACTCGGGTCATGCGATGGATCCATCTGTTCCCGCGGCGCGCGCTCATCTTTGTCATCGAGCTGTATCGCACCTGGGTGTCGCCGATGCGACTGCCGACATGCCGGTTCGAGCCGACCTGCTCGGCCTACGCTGTCGAGGCATTGACCCGGCACGGGTTCTTCCACGGCGGTGCGCTGGCGGTGCTCCGGCTGCTGAAGTGCGGACCGTGGCACAAGCCCGGCTACGACCCTGTTCCCGAACGCGGTTTCCGGCATCCGCCGGTCGCCCCGCAGGCGGCCCGGGGTGATGGCGCTCAGAGCGACGTCGCCCCCGGAGACCTTTCTCAATCGGACCTTTCTCAATCGGACGCGGTGGAAACGCCGTATCGCATCGCCGACGACGGCGTACGCGCATCTATGGAAGTGAGGGATAGCTGACCCGTGCTGAACTTCATCTATTGGCCGGTATCCGCGATCATGTGGTTCTGGCACTGGCTGTTCGACTTCATCACGCCGAACTCTCCCGGAGGTAACGGTGTCGCCTGGGCACTGTCGGTGGTGTTCCTGGTGTTCACCCTGCGTGCCATTCTCTACAAGCCCTTCGTGAAGCAGATCCGCACCACGAAGAAGATGCAGGAGATCAACCCTCAGCTGCAGGCGATCCGGAAGAAGTACGCCAAGGACCGGGTCAAGATGACCGAGGAGATGCAGAAGCTGCAGAAGGAGCACGGGTTCAATCCCCTGCTCGGCTGCCTCCCGATGCTTCTGCAGGTCCCGGTGTTCATCGGCCTGTTCCACGTGCTGCGGTCGTTCAACCGGACTGCGCACGGCATGGGCCAACTCGGTATGTCGCCCGAAGAGACACGGTCGGTCGGCAACTACATCTTCAACGTCGATCAGGTGCAGAACTTCCTCGACGCCCGTCTGTTCGGGGTGCCGCTGTCGTCGTTCATCACCGAGCCCAAGACCGAGTGGGCGGCGTTCGTCCAGCCGGGGCAGCCGATCGACTTCACTCGAGTCGATATCGCCATCGTCGTCATCCCGATGATGATCATCGCGTCCATCGCCACCCACATGAACTCTCGTGCGTCGGTCGCACGCCAACCAGAAGCCGCGCTCGAGAACCCGCAGACCCGCATGATGAACATGCTTGCCCTGTACATCTTCCCGCTCGGCATCTTGGTCACCGGCGCCTTCTTCCCCGTCGCGATCCTCCTGTACTGGATGAGTAACAACGTCTGGACCTACGGACAGCAGCACCTCGTCTTCGGCCGCATCGCCCAAGAAGAAGAAGAGGCCCGACTGGCCAAGCAGGAGAAGCTCAAGGCCAACGCTCCCAAACCCGGGGCCAAGCCGGACCGCAGCAAGAAACTCGGCGACGGCCAAGGGTCGGACAACGGTGTGGACCTCGAGAAGACCGAGCTCGAGAAGACCGAGGCCGTGGACGAACAGTCCGCGAGTACGGCGGACAGCACCAAGAGCGCATCGCTGATGGATCGACTCACCAAGGGGCTCGGGATCGGTGGTGCCGGCACTGCGAAGGCGAGTAGTGCGAAGGCGAATAGTGCTGCGGCATCCCCCGCTACCGCCGAGTCCGAGTCGAGTGAGTCGGGTGGCGTTTCCCCGTCCGCGACGAACGGGTCCGCACCAGCCAAACCGAAGCCGGGACAGAAACCTGCGGCACAGACTTCCGGAGGCTCCGGAGCCAGACCAAAGAATCAGGGGTCGAAGAAAGGCGGAAAGCGCGGCGGCCGCAAAGGCGGCCGTCGCTGAACCGTCAGGAGTAACCCCCATGCGGGCCGGGTCTACCGGCGACCGCGCCAGACATCACAAGTACGAGTAAGAAGGTGGAACCGAGATGACAGCTGAGACCGCGACGCATGGCGAATCAGATGTGACGGAACCCGAAGTGACAGAGTCTTCTGCGACCGAACCCGACGTCACGGAAGCAGATGTCACGGAAGCAGACGTGGCGGGATCCGAGGTCACCGAGTCGGAAGCGACGACTGGTGATGATTCGGCAGACGAGGTTGCAGAAGATGACGGTGCTGAAGATGAGAGCGCTGAGGACGAGGGTGCTGAAGACGAGGGCGACCGTCTCTTCGAAGAAGGCGAGATCGCCGGTGATTATCTCGAGCAGCTTCTGGACGTGTTGGACTTCGACGGCGACATCGATCTCGACGTCGACGGCGACCGCGCGGTCGTGAGTATCGATGGCGGTGACGATCTCGCCAAGCTCGTCGGCCGCAAGGGTGAGGTTCTCGACGCGCTGCAGGAGTTGACGCGTCTCGCGGTCCAGCAGGTGACCGGTGACCGTAGTCGGCTCATGCTCGACATCGCGCGGTGGCGCGCCGACCGCCGCGATCGGCTTGCGCGCCTCGGCACCGAGGTCGCCGAGCGAGTTCGTGACAGTGGCGGCCGCGAGGCGCTGGAACCGATGACCCCGTTCGAGCGGAAGATTGTGCATGACGCTGTCGCGGCTGTGGATGGCGTCATCAGCGAGAGTGAGGGCGTTGAGCCCAAGCGTAAGGTCGTCGTCATCAAGGTCGACTGACGATCGGCCGAGGCGCCCGGCGCCCTCGGCGTTCATGTGGTCGACCATGAGGTCGGTACGAACGAAGTCCCGGTTGCCGCCGGGACTTTGTCATTTCTGGGCCGTCGAATTACATACGTGTAGTTCTTGCAGCCTGACCTCTGTGCGGACGTAGGGCTGTGTTTCACGTGGAACATCCGCGCGGGGCACACAAACGGAAGGATCACGTTTCACGTGAAACATGCGAGCGACAGTGCAGCACCCGACGGCGGCGCGGACCCCTCCCCTCCCCCATCGGCCCACGCGGTGTTCAAGGAGCGGCTCGAACTCGCGATCCGGTATCGGAGGATGCTCGCGACCGACGGCATTACACGGGGCCTGATCGGGCCGCGGGAACTACCGCGCTTGTGGGATCGACACATCGTGAATTGTGGGGTTCTCGGTGAGGTGATCGCCGACGGTGAGTACGTCATCGATATCGGCAGCGGCGCCGGGCTACCGGGCATCCCACTGGCGTTGGCGCGACCTGATCTCCGCATCACGCTCGTCGAGCCTTTATTGCGGCGAACGACATTTCTGGAAGAAGTGGTCGCATCCCTCGGACTGGAAGTCACTGTCGTCAGGGGTCGCGCGGAGGAACGAGCAGTACGTGACGAGGTGGGGCTTGCCGACGTGGTGACGTCGCGCGCAGTCGCGCCGCTCGACCGTTTGGCGGCATGGTCAGCTCCGCTGATCCGGCCCGGTGGCCGGCTGGTGGCGATCAAGGGGTCGTCAGCGCCCGACGAGATCGACCGGGACCGCACGTCTGTGGCACGGCGGGGTCTGATGGATCTCGAGGTGCGCCAGTGTGGTGTTGGCGTGATCGAACCACCGACTACGGTTGTCGTAGGCGTCCGAAATGATCGTGTCAGCGGGTCGCAGTCATCCAAGAAGAAACGGGTTGATCGGCGCAGCCGATCGGACTCTCGTGGGTCAGGGAGGTAGTTGGTGCGGATCGGTCGCAGGGCGCAGAATAGAAGGGCGTCATCAAGTGGCTCGGAGATCTCTGGTGATGACACCCCATTGGACGGTCGAAGGAGTCCTCGCGTGGTCCAGCAAGATCGCAACGTTTCACGTGAAACCGTCTCTCCGAGCAAGAGCGCCTCGGGCCCTCGCATTCCCTCGCCCGCTACTTCGACGGCCTTGGAGGCATCGTTGGACGACACACCCATCGCCGCCGCGGCCGCCCGAGCCAGCCAGGTGCTGACCCCCGGTGCGGCAGGACGGCTCCCCCGCCCGCGGGAGACCCGAGTCCTGACGGTTGCCAATCAGAAGGGCGGTGTCGGAAAAACGACGACCGCGGTCAACCTCGCAGCGGGTCTGGCTGTCCACGGGCTCCGTGTACTTGTCGTAGATCTCGATCCCCAGGGCAACGCCAGTACCGCGCTCGGAATCGATCATCGTGCGCCTGATATCGCCTCGGTGTACGAGCTCCTCCTCGGAGAAGTCGGGGTCCGAGAGGCGATCAAACAGAGCCCGAGCAACGAGAACCTCTTCTGTGTCCCCGCAACACTCGACCTCGCCGGTGCCGAGATCGAGTTGGTGTCACTCGTCGCACGAGAGAACCGCCTTCGGAATGCGCTGAACGACGAGGCGATGGCGGACTTCGGCTTCGACTACGTCTTCATCGACTGCCCGCCGTCACTCGGTCTGCTGACCGTCAACGCGATGGTCGCGGCGCGCGAAGTGCTCATCCCCATCCAGTGCGAGTACTACGCACTCGAGGGTGTCGGGCAGCTGCTCCGCAACATCGAGTTGGTGCAGGCGCATCTCAACAAAGAGCTCCACGTGTCCACGATTCTTCTCACCATGTATGACGGCCGCACGAAGCTTGCCGACCAGGTGGCAGAGGAGGTCCGCCGCCACTTCGGCGAGAAGGTCTTGTCCACGATCATCCCGAGAAGCGTCAAGGTCTCCGAGGCACCCGGATACGGCATGACGATCATCGAATACGACCCGGGTTCACGTGGATCAATGAGCTACCTCGACGCTGCTCGTGAGCTCGCGATGCGCGCCGACACGGCGCCCTGATCCCCGCCTGATACAGACCGATACTGAACAGCCAGCCAAGATTTTCGGCCCGCCTTGCCCGAGAGGAATCCAGTGAGTCAGAAAGAGACCGCACACCGACGTGGTGGACTCGGCCGCGGTTTGGCGGCGTTGATCCCGACCGGTCCCACCGACGAGGATCCGACCGCTCCGAAACTCGGAGCTGCTGCTGCAGACGTCGTGATCGGCACCGGAAATGGTGGGGGTTCGGCAGCGTCGTCGGTTCGCACGCCGGGCGCGCAGAGCGCTGCGGCGACAGGCAACGGTGCCGGCACGCGGGGCGCATCCGCTCCCCCGGCTCCGATCGGTACACCCGACGAAGTAGGCGCGGTGTACCGAGAGATCCCACCGAAGCTCATCCAGCCCAACCCGCATCAGCCGCGAACCGTCTTCGACGAGGATGCGCTCAACGAGCTGATTCACTCGATCCGCGAGTTCGGCCTCATGCAGCCGATCGTGGTTCGCAAGTTGCCCGCACCCACCACTGACGGTGTCGAGTTCCAGATCGTCATGGGTGAACGTCGGTGGCGAGCCAGCCAAGAGGCCGGCCTCGATGCGATCCCGGCGATCGTTCGGGAGACGCCCGATGGTGACATGCTCCGAGACGCACTTCTGGAGAACATTCACCGCGCGCAGTTGAATCCGCTCGAAGAGGCGGCCGCGTATCAACAGCTTCTCGAAGAGTTCGACGTGACACACGAGGAGTTGGCCGCCCGACTCGGCCGCTCGCGACCGGTGATCACCAACATGATTCGGCTGCTGAAGCTACCCATTCCGGTCCAGAGACGCGTCGCGGCCGGGGTTCTGTCGGCCGGACATGCTCGCGCCCTGTTGTCCCTGGAGACGGGAAGCGACGCTCAGGAAGCGTTGGCGGCGCGCATCGTGGCCGAGGGACTGTCGGTGCGCGCAACCGAAGAAGCGGTCACCCTCGAGAACCGCGACGGCGGATCGGCGACGCCCTCGCCGACCACCAAGCGCAAACCGATGCAGATGCCGGGCCTCCAAGACCTTGCCGAACGCCTGTCGGATCGACTGGACACACGTGTGACGGTCAGCTTGGGTAAGCGAAAAGGCAAGATCGTCGTCGAATTCGGTTCGGTGGACGACCTTCAACGAATCGTCGGAGTGATCGATCCGGGTAAGTGATTTCGCCGACGATTTTCCACGACCAACCACCCTCGGGAGTAACGTCACTGTGACGCAACAACGTGAACGCTCATCGATGAGCATCGAATCTCGTTACAGCACAAGTGGTTTCGAATTTTCTGCGTTTTCCGACGGCAGTGTGGCAATGGGACGGATGAGCTGACATGGAACCGGTGGTCTCGCGGCTGACTCTCGAGTCGTTCGAGTCACTACCTCCGCATGCGCGTCGGTGCGTGTTCTGGGAAGTCGAACCCAGTATGGCCGGCCCGCTGGATCGGCCCGAGTCGGTGGGGCCTGCCGGAGCTGAGGGTCGCGGCGAGATCATGGGTCGCAGTGTGGCGCGCGCTCCCTTCGAGAGCGAGTTCGACAAGGAAGCGTGGATCTCCTCGGTACTCCTGGAGTGGGGAGCGTGCGGGCAGCTCGCCACCGATCCGGCAACCGGGGTGATCGTCGGCACGGCGTTCTATGCCCCGCCCGGTCGTGTTCCGCGATCTCGACTGTTCCCGACGTCGCCGGTGAGCGCGGACGCCATCCTCCTCACCTCCATCCAGGTGGAGCCCGGTTACGAAGAGGTGGCCACTCCCCTACTCGATGCGGTGCTCGTCGACCTCATGCGTCGCGGTGTTCGCGCGGTCGAGGCATTCGGATTGGTCCGCGGTGACACTGCGCGACGGAACCCGACGCCTGACGCGACTCCGGGGATGCGCGACATCAGTGAATGGTCGGACGAAGAGATCGTCAGCGTCGCACGTGAGATTCTCGATAACCCGCAGCCCGACCTGTGCACTCGATGTCTTCTCGACGCCGCCTTTTTGAAAGCCTCGGGATTCGACGTCGTTGCGTCCCATGCCCGCTTCCCCCGCCTGCGGTTGGAACTCGACGAAGGCTTGGGGTGGAAGTCGGAGGTCGAGGGAGCTCTGGAGAAACTGGTGGTGATGGCGGCGATCGACATGACGGGGAGGGAACGCACCTTCGCCCCGGTTGGCCGGCGACTCTAGACTCTAGGCTCGAGACCGCCGCGAAAAGCCAAGTGCCGCGGTGATTTACCGCGACGTATCAGGAGATCTCTTCGGCGGCAAGAAGATCCGCGAAGGTGTAGGTCCCGGTCGGGCGATCGTCGTCGCCGAGCAGATAGAGTCGCTTGACCGCGACGAGGATGGCCTCCGCGATGACGTTGCGGTAATCGGCGTCCTCGAGGACCCGAGCATCGTCCGGATTGGTGATGTATCCGACGTCGAGGATGATGACCGGCATTCTGGTGAGTCGCAGCAATTCCCACGTGCGTTCGTGAGTGCGGCAATCGGTCAACGGGGTGCGCGCGGCGACCTCGCGTTGGACGAAGCCGGCCAGGTTGCGCCCGATCGTGGAGAAGGACCCGTGACTGTTGCCGAAGTAGAAGGCGGCCACGCCGTTTGCCGCCGGGTTCGGGTAGTGCCCGACTCTCAGCGAGATCATGACGTCGGCGTCGATCATATTCGCGACCCGGGCGCGTTCCTCGTCGGTGGGCCGTCCTTTGCCGTCATGTGACAAAAAGGTCTCCATGCCTGCGGCCGCCATCCGCCCCTCGAGGCGGGCAGCGAGATCCCACAGCAGGCGACTCTCGGTGTCGGCGAGATCACCGGTCGAAAGGTCGTGCAGCCCACCGGATCCCGGATCGATCACAATGCGCTTGCCGGACAGTCGGGGACCCGAACGACGAACGTGCTCTTCTTCGCGGATGGCGAGCGGCGATCCGCCGGTCACCCGGGTGCCGAGGCGTTCGAGAGAACGAAGGGTGGCGGGACCGCAGATTCCGTCGGCGAAGAGCCCGTATTCGCTCTGGTAGAGGCAGACCGCGTTGTGGGTGGTTTCGCCGAAGACCCCGTCGACCAGCGCAGTGTAATAGCCGAGATTCTGTAGGCGGTTCTGTAGCTGAGCGACGTCGTCGCCGACCATCGGCGCGGAGAACCGGAACGCGAGAACCCGTGCACCGAGCTGATAAGAGGCCTCGCGCAGGGCGCGGTACGTGGCGGGTCCCACGATGCCGTCCACGATGAGGCCGCGCTGCTGCTGGAAAGCGCGCACAGCCTGGTCGGTGTCGGCGTCGAAAGTGTCACCCTGCGTGTCGGCCTCGGCGGCGTGCCGGCCGTGAGAAGTGCTGAGGAGACCTTGTCCGGCGAGGATCGAACGGATTTCGGCGACTGCCGAGCCCTGATCACCCAGTCGGAATTGTGGCATCTTCAGACTCCTTGGTCGCGACGAACAGTCAGTGTCCGTGCGGATCGCGATTCGACGCCGGTACTCACGGAAACGCACTCGGCAGAACCACGAGCATTCTTTCAGTTCGGCCGATGTGGGCCAAACCGGATCAGGTCACAATGTAGCGACAGGCACCGTCACCAGCGGGAACGTCGGTGACGATACCTGTCATACGCCATCTGATCGGTGTCAGGCGTTGGTGCCGACCACCGAATCGAGCTCACGCAGCAATGCGGCCTTGCCCTTTGCGCCGACGATGGTCTTGGTGGGCTTTCCGTCCTCGAACAGGATCAGCGTCGGGATCGACATGATCTGGAAGTCACGGGCGGTCGCCGGGTTCGCATCGACGTCGAGCTTCGCGACGGTCAGCTTGTCGCCGTGTGCGTCGGCGATCTCTTCGAGGACCGGCGCCACCATGCGGCACGGTCCGCACCAGGTGGCCCAGAAGTCGACGAGCACCGGCTTGTCGGAGCCGAGTACGGCGTCCTTGAACGTGGCGTCGGTGACGGCGACGGTATTTGCTCCCATGGTGATTTCCTCCTGTGATGAGTCCGGGTATGTATGAGGGTTCGCACACCGAGGTGGTGAGTGCGGCCGATCAGCTGTGCGCGTCGACGACCAGCACGTCGGCCTCGACGGGTGTGGGGTCGATGTCGCCCTGTTCGGCCAGCCACCGCTCGGCGTCGATCGCCGCCGAGCATCCGCTGCCCGCTGCGGTGATGGCCTGCCGATAGGTGTGGTCGACGAGGTCGCCCGCCGCGAACACCCCGGGCAGCGACGTGTAGGTGGTCCGGCCCTGGACCTGGACGTACCCGTCCGAATCGAGGTCGACCTGCCCGCGAACGAGTTCGCTACGCGGGTCGTGACCGATGGCGACGAACATGCCGGTCACGTCGACGGTCTGGGTGTCACCGCTACGGGTGTCGATCAGTTCGAGGCCCGTGACCGACCCGTCGCCGATGACGGACTTGACCGCCGAATTGGTGACGAAGCGGATCTTGTCGTTGTTGCGGGCGCGGTCGAGCATGATGCGCGAGGCCCGGAATTCCTCTCGGCGGTGGATCAGCGTCACCGAGCGTGCGAACTTGGTGAGGAATGTGGCCTCCTCCATCGCCGAGTCACCGCCGCCGATGACCGCGATGTCCTGGTCCTTGAAGAAGAAGCCGTCGCAGGTCGCGCACGCCGAGACGCCGCGCCCGAGCAACTCCTGCTCGCCTTCGATACCGAGGTACCGCGCGGCGGCACCCATCGCGAGGATGACCGCGCGAGCGCGGTGGGTCTCACCGGAGGCCACGACCTCCTTGATCTCGCCGTCGAGCCGGAGTTCGTCGACGTCCTCCATGCGGAGATCGGCGCCGAAGCGGATCGCCTGTTCGCGCATCTCGTCCATCAGCGCCGGACCCTGGATGCCGTTCTGGAAGCCCGGGAAGTTCTCCACCTCGGTGGTCGTCATCAGAGCGCCGCCGAACTGTGTTCCCTCGAAGACGAGCGGGGCGAGTTCGGCGCGAGCCGCATACACCGCCGCGGTGTAACCGGCAGGCCCGGATCCGACGATGATCAGCTCGTGGATCTGCTGGTTGTCTGACTGGGTCAATTCGTCCTCCGTGTCATCGACGCGCCGGCTCGGTGAGCGGCGCGTACCTGGCATTCAACACAAGGGTATGCGGACATGTTCCCCGACGTGTCGGCCCCACGACGCACGATCCGGGGATTGCGCCGCATGGTTGACGAACGATATACCGAGGTCATCTCGCCAGGCTCATCCCCCGATGATCGTGCGGGAGATCGTGGCCGGATTGTCCGAATCACACTCGGGGCCGACGACGAGGGCCAGGAATCGGCCGGCGCTCCCGGTACCCAGCAGGATCACCACCTGTCCGACGCCGTTGATGGTCACCGGCCCGGACCCTAGTACCGGGGTGTCGGCGGAGACACCATTGGCCGCAGTGCACCGGCGTAGCGCGGCCATCGAGGCGAATGGTGCACCGTCGGTTCGGCCGAGCACCGACAGCGCCGCAGCTGCACCCGCTGCGCCGGACGCAACGGACGAACTCGCGGGGGTGCCGTCGGCCTGCACACGGTTCGAGGGGGCGTCGGGACGGGCCGAGTGGCTCACCAGGACGACCCCCACGATGACGGCAACCAGGACCGCTGCGGCGACCGAGAGCAGCGCCACCGCCTGTGGGGCCGAGCGCAGCGGCCGTCGACGCGCGAGTGGTGTGACGTCACTTCCGCCACCGACCTCGGCGGCGATTCGGGCGAGCGTCTGCTGCGTGCGCGCGTCGACCCACTCGGGCACGGGTTCCCGGGGTACCGGGAGGTCGCGCAGATCGGTGCGCAGACTCTCCAGTGCCGCGAGGACCTCTCGAGCGCCGGGGTCGTCGGCGAGCCGGGAACGGATGTGTGCGGCAACATCGGGCTCGAGCACGCCGGCATCGAGATCGGACAGCAGATCCACGGAATAGGGAGGATCCGGAAAGCGTGGTGTGTCTGCAGAGCGCGCGTGGTCGTCGGTCATCGGCGCTCCGCTCGTGTCGTGTCGCTTGCCTGCGTCGCGTCGTGGGACGCGAAGATCATGTCGTTCTCCCCGATCGAATCGTCACCGGCCGGTGCGGCGAGCCCGTGCCCGGTGGGAACCCGGTGGTGATGGGACCCATGAAGTATTGGACGCAGCAGGACCTCCGGGGGTTCCACTGCGTTCGCAGCAATGTTCACGGCCGGTCTCACTCCGACCCGTCCTGCAGTGACTCGTGACGCAGATGCCCGAGCAGCTTGGCCAGGCGCAGCCGTCCCCGTGAGCTCCGACTCTTGATCGTGCCCTCGGGCACGCCGAGTAATTGTGCCGCCTCCGAGATGGAGTACCCCTCGACGTCGAGTGCGAGGACCGCCGCCCGCTGACCGGACGGCAGCTCATCGAGCGCTCGAGAGATCGTCTCGGTCAGGTCGACGCGCTGATAGTCGTCGGTGTGATCGGTGAGCACCGCCGTGTCGAACTCCGGTAGCGGCACCGTGCGGCGAGCTGCGTTGCGCCGCAACCGATCCAGCGACGCATTGACCACGATGCGATGCAACCAGCTCGATACGCGTGCCTCGGCGCGAAAGGAACCTGCGGTGCGGTGAGCCGACAGCAGTGCCTCTTGCAGGGCGTCGGCGGCATCGTCGGGGTTTCGGGTGGTGCGTAGGGCGACATTCCACAGGTAGGTGTGGTGCCGGGTGATGAGTGTGGTGAAGGCGGTGGGATCGCCATGGGTGTGCGCAGCGAGCAGTTGCTCGTCGCTGCGTGTGTCGCCGTGTGGCGAGTGGGTCCCCCCGGACATGGGATCGAGCGTAGTGGGCGCGCGTGTGCCGGGATAGTCGTAATGCGGTGCTTGTGGACAACCCGCACAGCGGTGGGGAGACCTGGCTCAACCGCGGCGATGGTATCGATTTCTACTTGCCGACGATTCCCACACGCCGGCGCGGATCGATCGAGTAGCAGATCTCGCCCCGCTCGCCTGGTTCATCGGTCCCCGTGACCGAATGCAACACCGTGGGCGGTGTCATCGAGGGCGGTGTCCTCGAGTTGATTCACCTGGTGCACAACCGACGGGAGTGCCTGCGGCGCAGCCCAAGCGGTCGAGACGGAGACTCACCCGAGATGGCTACCGGGACGATGTCGTCCACTGAATCGTTGACGCACCGTCATGACCATGGACGGCCTCGACGTCGGCGATCCCGTCCCACACCGCGGTCGAGCGGTGTTCGGCGGCCACCCCGTGGATCGCGACGCTTCCGTCGGTGAATTCCACGCCCTCGGCGACCACACCGGTACCGGTCACCCCGGATACGTCCACGTGACGGTAGAGAAAGAAAGTCCGCATTTGTGCTCCCCCCAGAGTGCAGACCAAAGCCCGTTGCTCGATCATGCGCTCCGATTGGGATTTAGTATCACATAG
Organism: Gordonia polyisoprenivorans; assembly: GCF_017654315.1. Taxonomy (NCBI): domain Bacteria; kingdom Bacillati; phylum Actinomycetota; class Actinomycetes; order Mycobacteriales; family Gordoniaceae; genus Gordonia; species Gordonia polyisoprenivorans. The sequence goes on along the minus strand of NZ_CP072203.1, from coordinate 524,664 downwards.
GCGGACTTCACTACTACATTTTTACAGGCGTGAGCAAGATCACCACGCCCAACCCGGTCACGGAGTGACCGTGCGGCGTCCACGCCAAGTGCGCGCGCTTTTCGGAAATCGCTGTGCGCCAGCGCTTTCACACCGTTCGCGGCTACAGTCAGGAGGTGTCCCACGCTTGCCTGCGCCTCCTCGACGATGTCGAAGTACGACGGCTGCGCGCCGCGGAACTCACTTATTCGGAAGTCGGCGCGACGACCGGAGTGACACCCACCGGCTATCGACACGTCCGTCTGCGGACGCAACTGGGCAGCGGCCGAGATCATTTCGAGGTGGCTCGCGAGGCCATGATGTCCTGGCAGATCCAATTGCGCGCGAATATCGCGGTCGCCTCGTCGCATCCCACCGTCACCGACGATGCGGTGGCGATATTGGCCTTACGGATCGGGAGGGTAACCGCGGTGCGGGCGCCCGTGGCGATCGTCGCGGTGGAGTCCGGTGAGAACGTGGCCGGGTTCACGTATGGGACGCTGCCCGGTCACCCCGAAATGGGTGAGGAACGATTCGAACTGCGTCTGACCTCTGACGAGTCGGTTCAGTTGTCGATCAACGCCTTTTCGAGGCCGGCCACTCTCATGGCCAGGCTCGGCCGACCTGTTGCCGGCGTGCTGCAGGATGCGATCACCCGGAGATACGGTCGCGCATTACAGGCGTGACCGCATCCATCGGAGCAAGAAATGACCCGGTACCCCGACGTCGGTCGACGTCGCGAATCGGGTACCGGGTCAGTTCGATAATCGGGGGATTTGGGGTGCAGGTCAGTTTGCCGCGTCGTAAGCCTCGAGGATTTCCTTCGGGAGTCGGCCACGCAGCGGCACCTCATAACCCGCTTCCTGCGCCCACTCGCGAATCACCTTGGTGGACGGACGTGCTGAACTCGACGAGGATTCCGAGCTCGCCGCGGGGGTACTGACCTTCGGCGCGGTCGACTGCTTACGGCCACCGACCCGGGTCGACACCTCGAGAAGTTTGGCGACCGGCACCCGACCGTTCTCGATCTTGTCGAGATTCGCCGACGACACATCGATCTGGTAGTCGACACCCGACCACGACCACGAAATGGTGTGAGCATCGTCGATATCGAGTTCACGGCCGTCGAGATCATCTATGAACGACACAACTTGTCTTTTAGCCACGCCACGAGAATAACGTACGCCGTGGTCCGCACGTCGCATATGTGTGCGGTGGCCGCGTGGAGGGATGCCGACGGACGCCACCGGCACGCCGTCCTCAGATGGCGGCGGCGACGTCTATGGGCACCTCAGCCCGGCGGTAAGGCAACTCGCAAATAACTCGGAATATTCCAATCACGTTGCTGTGCAACAGATTGAGAAAACTCTGAGACGGTGAGCAGAAAATGGAAGTCCGCTCGTATTCCGCCCGCAAGGGCAGAGAATTGTCGACCAGGTCGTGCCCTACCGAATGACGGGTCCGGGAGATTCGGACTCCCGATCAGTCGGCGATGTCGAATACCGCGTTCACCTTGGTGGGCGTGACGCGGACGACGAGCTCGCCGGGCACCGCGTTGCGCTTGCCATATGCCTCGGCGAGGTCCGGCCCCATATATCGGGCGGCGATACGCGTTGCGGTATCGAGGAGATCCTCCGGATCCTCACCGATCTCCGCAGTGCCCTGGACCTGGACGAAGGAGAAGGGCGGGCGCTCGTCGTCGACGAGTATTGTCAGGCGCCGATCGCGACTGAGCGCACGCCCTTTTGCGGTGTCGGCGCCGGTATTGAACACAAGGACACCGTTATCCACGATGAACCAGATGGGCGCGACGAGCGCTCGTCCGGATGCGGAGACGAATGCCACCTTTCCGGTGCGAGTGCCTTCGGTGAGAAATGCGACAACCCGGTCGTCGAGTTCGGTATGTGCCATGACCCCATCATGGCCGACGATCCGAGGAAATACTTGGTCCTGGGAGTCCTGCGACCGAACCTCAGCGCATCAGCTGATCGTAGGTGGCACCGAACATATCGACACAGACCTCGAGCATGACGTCGAGGTCGGTGGGTTCGGCGCCGATATCCACGGGATCGGGCGCGACATTCGTGAAATACCAATCGACGAGCAATTGCGTGACCGCGCCGACGAGTCCGACCGCGGCGAGGCGTTGCGCCGCCGACACCTCGCGCTCCCCCATCGACAGCGCGAGAATGAGATTCGCCCAATCGTGGATGGCTCGTAGCCGCGTCGATTCGACCGCCGGATCCACCCCGACGACCTCGACGAGCATCACCCGTGCGCGTCGCGGATCACCGGTCAGCGTTGCGAGGAACGCCCCGAGGGTGTCACGGGCGGCTGCGCGCACCGCGCCGGGTGCGACGCCGGCCGGATCGAGCAGATACCCCGCGGCGGCACCCACGGTTGCGGCTCGGGTGACCTCGACGCAGTGCTCGTAGACCGCGATCAGCAACGCGGGCCGGTCGGCGAACGACTCGTAGAAGTAGCGCTGGGTCAGACCGGCCTCGTCGCAGAGCCGTTTGACGGTCACCGCGGGGTAGCCGAGCTCCCCGAACAACTGCAAACCGGCGTCGATGAAGGCATGTCGCCGGCGTGCGCGGCGTTCCTCGGCTTCTGCGCCCCCGTACCGGCGTCCCTCCGCGGACTCGGGGTTCACCGAGGAGCGCTGCTGCTGGGACGGCACTGCTTCTCCCCTTTCGGCGTGCGCGATCTGACGGCACCGTGGACAACCCGTCATCTGACACGCTACCGTGTCACACACAGATCTGACACGGCGCCGTGTCAGATAAATCGACGATCACCGGAGACCGACGCCGTGCTCGACCTACTCCCCGACCCGATGCATGAGCCGACGGTGCTCGCGATCCCGTTCTTCTTGGCGCTGCTGGTGCTGGAATGGATCGCGGCCTGGAAGCTCGAGGACCGGGCCACCGATGCCGAGGACACCGGGCCCGCCGCCGAGCGTCGGGCGTCGGTCGGTGCCTACGAGAAGCGTGACGCGCGGGCCAGCATCTCGATGGGACTGGTGTCCATAGCCACGAGCGCAGTGTGGAAGCTCGCGGGGCTGCTGGTCTACACGGCGATCTTCGTCTACGTCGCACCGTGGCAGTTGCCGATCGGCGCCTGGTACACGTGGGTGATCGGATTCGTCGCCGTCGACGTTCTCTACTACTGGAATCACCGCATCTCCCACCGGGTCCGATTGGTGTGGGCGACCCATCAGGCCCACCACTCGAGCGAGTACTTCAACTTCGCGACCGCGCTGCGGCAGAAGTGGAATATCAGTGCGGCGCTGGTGATGTGGCTACCGTTGCCGTTCCTGGGTATCCCGCCGGCGGTGGTGTTCGCCTGCTATGGCGTTAATCTGGTGTACCAGTTCTGGATTCACACCGAACACATCGACCGCATGTGGCGGCCCGTCGAATTCGTCTTCAACACCCCGTCGCACCATCGGGTGCATCACGGTAGCGACCCGGAATACCTCGACCGCAACTATGCCGGCGTCTTCATCCTGTGGGACCGGATGTTCGGGTCGTTTCGCGCCGAGGCACATCGGCCGCACTATGGACTCACCAAACCTGTTGGCACCTACAACATCTGGACGCTGCAGACACATGAGTACGTCTCCATCGCCCGTGACGTGCGGGCGGCGGCGGGATGGCGGGCCAAGCTCGGCTACATCTTCGGACCACCCGGATGGAGTCCTACGAACGGGGACGCCCCATCGGCGAGCGGCGCGGTCAGCTCGTCGCGCTGATCTTGGAGATCTGCACCTGATAGCTGCCCCCCGTGCCGGGCAGCGAGGTGACCCACACCAGCAGATACCGCGACTGTGTGGGGTTGGCGATCGACAGCGTGGTGTCGGGCTGATCGACGGTGCCCTGGGCGAGCTGGGTCGTCTGGGCCAGGGTGGCGTCGGCGCTCTGCGCGCCGCGTAGCGATACCGCGAATCCCGGGGTGGTGGTGGTGATCGAGACGGCCTTGACCGCCTGCGGCGATCCGAGATCCAGCATCAGGCCGAGTCCCTGCTTGAGGCTGCCGAAGTCGGCGGTGCGGTAGGTGTCGCTGCGCCAACCGGATCCGGCTCCGGAGATCACGTTACGGGCCAGGTCGGGATTGTCACCGGACTGTCCGGAATAGTCGACGAGGGTCGCCGAGCGCAGCGTGATCGGTCCACCAGCGGGCGCAGCGGCGCCGGGTGCCGGTGCAGGCGCCGACGTGGTCGACGACAGGAACTTGTTGATGTCGGTCTGTTGGTCACCCCCGCCGAAGACACCGGTCAGCCACACCACCAGGGCGATGACCACGAACAGTACGAGCAGAGCCGCGCCGACGAGCAGCGCGACGGTCCGGTTGCTGCGCGCGGGCTCGTCGGACCCGATCCGACCCGACCCACCGATCGACACCGGTGGCTCGTCGGAGTCACCGAGCGCGGGGATCATGTCGGTCTTGAGGTCGACGACGGTGGCCTGATCCAGAACGTGCTGAACCGTTGCGGCAGTACGGATTCCACGACTACCCGACAAGGCGCGGGCGGCGACGGCAGAGATCTCGAACGGGATCTCCGGGTCGACCTCGCGTGGTTCTACGGGACCCTCACCGTCGGCGGCGGGCGAGGCGATCGCCAGACCACCCACCGGGGTGGTCGTGTCGATGGTGGTCACCAGCTCGGAACCGGTGGCGCCATCGAGCGGCCACCGCTGCAGCAGCAGTGCGTAGAGCACCGCTCCGAGCCCGCGGACGTCGGAGGTGGCGTCGTCGCCGGCAAGGGTGCCCGGGAAGGCGAGTACCGCATTGCCCTCGGCGGAGATACGGATGCGATCCGGATGGTCGATGGACAGCGCGCCGCCGGAGCGGTGTGCGGCCTCGGCCGCGGCGGCCAGCGCGCGGACCGCACGTGCGGCACCGATCGGTGACGGATGCGTGGCGGCGACCTCCGACAGCGAGGAACCCTGAACCCATTCGGCCACAACGATGCCGCCCGAGGAACCGCGGACCACGTCGAGCACGCGGGCGACGCCCGACGAGCTGATTTGGCCGAGACGCAACGTCCGGGTGAGCACGGCCTGCGGTCCGGTGTCGCCGGCTCTGCTCGGCGCTCCCTTGTCCGGAGGGGGTGCGAGCTGTTCGGCGTCGACGAAGGTCAGCCCGACCTCGCGGTCGAGGTTGATGTCCTGGGCCTTCCAGAACTGCAGACCCCGTGTGCCACCGTGATGTTCGAGCAGGCGGTACCGGCCGCCGGCGACCGCGGCGCCGGGCACGAGGCGGGGTCCGCGACGACGCGCCGGGCGGATCGGTTCGGCGCGATCGGGGTCCACGGGAGTGGCGCGGACCGCGTCGGACGGCTGGGCGCCACCCGAGCCAACGGTCGAATTCGGCTGTGCGACTGGCCTTTCCGAAGCCGAGGAGGTAGCGGAAGCCGACGCGGCAGCGGGCTCTGCCGGACTGATCGGGGATTCCGGTGTGGCGTCGATTCCGCTCTCGTTCACGCGGCGAACTCCTCTCCTCCGATAGCGCATATCCGGGGGTCGTTGGGGCGGGGTCCACGGCGCCACACCGGCGCCGCCCGCGGCGCCACCGGTGTGCACCGCATACGACTGCCACGTCGCGGAACCGCGATCGAACCGTCGAACGACCTGTACCTGACCAGAGTACGGTAGCGACTCGTCGCTGGTGACCCGCGGAAACTGAACCGTGATCGTTGCCGATGGTTGTTGTTGCGGTTCGCCGTTCGGCGCAAGTGCCGGGATGAACCGACCGGCCACGCGTCGCACCGACATCAGGACGGACACCACGTCGGGAAGACCGGCCGCCGCCAGGCCCGCATAGATCACGCCGAGCACCACGATCGCGGTCAGCAGCAGATAGGCGATCGACCCGATCTTGCCGTGCTGTGTCGCCAGATGCAGGCCGGAGATCTCGGCGATCAACCACACCGCGAGGGCGCTGCCGACGGAGATCGCAAGCGTCACCACCGTCGTGCGGGTGACGTTGGTCAGCCGGGCGTCACGCGGATCGCGGGCGTCGGCGCGCAATCGGCTGCGCAACAGATAATGTCCGACGATCGCGCCGACGAGATAGCCCAGACCGTTGGACAGTGCCAGCCAGCGCACCACGAGGTCGGGATCGGAGAACAGCACCGGGCCGAGATAGGACGCGGCGATCTTGACGATGGTGATACCCAGGACCATGAAGGTCGGCGTCCAGGCGTCCTCCCGGGCGTAGAACACTCGCAACTGCACCAGGGTCATCGCATACGGGATGAGCGTGAAGGCACCCCAGGCGAGCGTCGAACCCAACTGCGTGGCCACATGGGCGTCGAAGCGGCCGAAGTTGAACACCGCGACACCGATGGCCGGACCGAAGAAGGTCATGTAGGCGACGACGGGCACCAACGCGACCATCGTGAGCCGGGTGGCCAGCGACATGTCGTCGACGACGGCCTTGGTGTCGTCGCCGGCGGCATTGCGCGAGAGCCGCGGCATGATCGCGGTCAGGATCGTCACCCCGAGCACACCGTAGGGCAGCTGCAACAGCTGCCAGTGCGTGACGTAGACGCTGATGCCGGTCTCGGTGGCGGCCGACGCGATGCGATAGGTGACGATGAGACCGACCTGCAGGATCGCCACGTAGGAGACGATCGCCAGCGCCATGTTGCCGAACTTGCGCAGGCGCGCGTCGAGTCCCCACTCGATGCGGAGCCGGATACCGGCGCGACGCAGATACGGCAACAGCACCAGCGCCTGCAACACCACGCCCATCGCGCACCCGATACCGAGGACGAGCAATTGCGGATCGCTCATCCGGAACGGGTTGAGCGTCAACTGCCCCGGCATCAGCCAGTACGCGACGAGTGCGCTGATCTGGATGACGTTGTTGAGGACCGGCGCCCACGCGCCGGGCTTGAAATAGCCCCGCAGATTCAGGATCGCGGTGAACAGTGCGGTCAGACCATAGAAGAGGATCTCGATGAGCAGGAAGTAGGCCAGCCCGGTCGCCAGTGGGCGCAGTTGCGCGTTGTCGATGTTGAGGCTGGTCAGCAGGGGTGCCGCGGCGATCGCGGCGATCGTGCCGATGCCCAGTACGACGACGGTCAGCGTGAAGATCTTGTTGATGAACGACGCGCCGCCGTCGGGGTCCTCGGCTTCGGCGCGGGCCAGCAGCGGGATGACGATGGCGGTGAGGACCGCGCCGAGCAGGATCTCGGCGATCATGTTCGGCAGGACGTCGGCCGCCTGGAAGGCCGATGCCACCGAGGCGCCGAGCAGGGCCAGGATGAGCACGGTCCGGACGAATCCGGTGATGCGACTGGCCAGGGTGGCGATCGCGATGGACCCGCTGGTCCGCAGGATGCTCGAGTCGGAGTCGCGTGCCAGTCCGGTGGCGGAGTCGTCGGACGGGGCGTCCTCCGGCCGGGTTTCCTCGGCGCGGGAGTTGCGTTCGAGCGTCGGGGTCGGGGTGGATGCCGGGGCGCGGCCCGCGCTCACGCGTCGCGTCTCGGGGGCGACGGGTGCTCCCGAGAGTGGCGGGGCGTCGGCGAGCGGGCCGGCCAGCGGCGGTGGTCCCGATCGCGCGGGACCCCGACGTGTGGGCTCGCCCTGTGGCCGGGGTTGGTTCGGGCGGGGCTCGTTCGGGCGGAGGGGTCCCTGTCGGAACTGGGTCCGACGGGGGGGGTTCTGGCGGTCGGGGGTCTGCCGTTCCGGGGTGGGGGGAATGCGACGGGGTGCGGCGCGACGCGGTGGGTCGCCCGGTCCTCGTTCGCTCATTCGCCTGCCTCGTCCGTCGTCGCCTTGCCGATCGTCGCCTTGACGCTGATCACCTCGTCGGTCACCTCGGTGGGGTACTGCTGTGTTCTGCCGGTGTCGTCGTATTCTCCGTCGCTACCGGCTCGTCGGGCTCCGGACCGGGATCCGGTCCGGTGGCGGACCCGGGGTCGGTGTCCTGGTGGCCCGGGTTCTCCGATCCGTGGTCACCCGGCGAGGGCCGCGCCGACCCGGTGGCGCCGGCCGGCTCGGGGTCCGGTGGCCACGAGTACCCCACGTCGTCCTGCCACGCACCGGAATGGACTTCTTCGATGTGCAGCGTACGTCGTCGTTGCTGATAGGTTGCCGCGGCGAGCAAACGCTCCTGCTCGTCGGGCTCGGGGCGGTCGGCGTCGGCCGGATCGGGTTCGCCGCGGAAGCGGTGCCAGAGGCGACGCGCGGTCAGCAGCACGAGGGCCGCGCCGGCGATGATCGTGATGATGAACAACGCCTTGCCGTAGGCGTTGGAATGCACCGACAGCCGGATGTCGGAGCCCATCGGCAGACCCGTCACCGTCGCGATCGAGATGGTGACGGTGATCGCCTCGGAGGTCTCCGCCTTCGTAGGCAGCTGTAGCTGACGCGTGCCGCGTGCCGGGATCTCGATCGTCCCGACGTCGCCGATGTCGAGGTCGTGCGGCGCGCTGGTCCTGATGTCCACCCGGATGGGCAGCGCCAGATCGTTGCGCACCACCAGCAGCAGCGGGCTGCGTTCGGAGGCGAGTGTGTAGCGACCGCCCGGGTCGAGGATGGTCACCGCCGCCCGCATGCGATCCAGCGTCGAGGTGACCGCGCGAATCGTCTGCGCTCGGGTGTCGGCGAGTCGGGTGCGTGTTTGCGCGCCGGCCTCGGCCGGCACGGTCAGCGAACGCAGCATGTCCTCGCGCAGCGGCGCGAGGTAGCGCTCCGGAGTGGTCTCCACGTCCGCCGAACTCACCAGCGAACCCTGCAGCTGATAGCTGAGGTCGGCCTGCTCACGCATCGCGGTCGCCGTCTGCTCCGGCAGGGGCACCGACACCGACGACACCGGTCCGACCCCGGGAGGCGGGGCCAGCCGGGCGGCGGTCCGGGCCCCGTCCGCCGAGCCGACGACGCTGGTCAACGGGGTGGGGGTGGCGACGCGAGAACCCAACAGCACCTCGGCGGTGGAGATGAGCGCGTTGGCGTCGTCGGTGGTCGGCGACCAGTACAGCGACGGAAGAACCACCTGCGAGCGGCCGGTGGTCGGCAGCTGCGCTGCCGAGGTCTGCCCGGCGGAGCCCTGTCCCGAGTCCGCGCGCTCATCGTCGGGTGTGTCCACCGCGGCGAACGCCAGCGCGCCGATGCCGGCCTGACGTCTGCTCAGCGGCGACTCCGCGGAGAGGTCGACCATCTGGTCGGCAGGTGTGATCGCCGGTGTCGTCGGGTTGGTCCCGAGCGCCGCGAGTGCGGCCGTGACCGGCTCGTCGTAGGACTGTGCGGCCAGCGGGCCGACGCGGTAGGCGCCGCTGCTCTGCGGCTGCTCGGTCGACAGATTGCCCGCCGAGGTCAGCACGGTGGAGTGATTGGTGTCCTCGAGCAGCCGCGCGCCCGCCTGATTGATCGCACCGAGGGCCGGAATGGTCAGTCCGCGAACACTTTTCACGCCGAGTACAGAGTCGACGACGTCGGCGGGGGAGTCCAGGGCGGTCGCGGTCAGGCCGGAATTGTCGATCTCGGCGAGAGCGGAGAGGTCCACCCCGGCAAACGGCAGAGCCACGACGCACAGTCGCGAGGCGACGTCGCGCAACTCGTTCAGCCAAGAGGTCGCCGTGTCCTGACCGGTGCCCGGCACCGTCGACGACGTCGGGTCGGATGGATCGGAGGACACCACATAGCCCAGTGACATCGCGCGCACCGTGACGAGCAGATTGGGATCCACGGCCAGGCACATGCTGCGCGCGAGGTCCGATGTCTGACCGGACTGCGCTCCCGGGGCGGGTGGCGCCGGCGACGCCGAGCCGGGGTCGGGCGCCGATGCAGGCGCGGCGTCGGCGATCGCCCGCAATGGGGCGAGCACCGAATCGAGCCGTCCGCCCGGCGACAGTGAGCGGGCCATGTCCTCGCTGATCAGACGTACTGGCTCGGTGTTGCCGCCGAGGGCGCCCGGAGCGAGTTGCGGGGGTGCGGCAATCGGCCACAACAGGGTGAATTGCGACGGACTGGAGGTGTCGGCGGACACCGAACCGTCGGCACCGAGACCGGGTGTCGTCGACGATGCGTCGCCGCTGCCCGGATCGGTGTAGGCGGCCGCCCGGCTGCGGTCCGGCGGCAATGACAGCACCGGCAGCAGCGTGCGCGATCCGGCCACCTGGGCGACGCCACCGTAGTCGGGGAGGCCATTGACGTTGAGCTGCAGCGGATAGACGCCGCGTTGCGAGATCTGCAGACCACCCGCGCCCGACAACGGCACCGTCAACGAGAAGCTCGCCTGCGCACTCGGCGCCAGGGTGTCCGAGGACAGATCGCTGAAGTCGGTGGCGGCGGCGATCGGTGGGTGCTCACCGGCCAGCGCCGACCTCAATTGGGAGGCACCGGTCAGCGCGTCGCCACGTTCGAGCCGGATACCGAGATCACGCAGCGTCCGGCTGCTGGTGTTGATCACATGCCCGGAGATCGCCACCGTAGGACCCGAACTGCTGGTGACCATCGATGGCGTCATCGAGTCGATGACGATCTGCGCAAACCGATCCGGCTGGGCGGTGGCGGTGTCGCCGGGTGCCGCAGCGGCCGGGGCCGCCGACAACACCATCAGCACCGCCACCGCGACGACCGTGAGGAACCGAGCCCACCGTGCGCGCCCCGACGAGGGGTCAGCCATCACCGGCCGCGGGGCGGCGGGGACGCCTCCGGCGCCGACGCGAGGGCGCCGCAGGCGGAGGCTCGTTTCGGCGCTGGTTGCGGGCGGCTGCGGCTCTCTCATAGGCGTTGGGTTCTGTGCGACTGCTCTCGGCCTCGGACTGGGCCAACCGCTGGGGGTCGGCGGCCAGGTCGGCGATGACACCGCGGGCCATTCGGGCCAGTCGTCGCTCGTCAGAGTACGTCAGTCGGCGGGGTAGCTCGTGCAACGGCACCCACGCCACCTCGCTGACCTCATAGTCTTCATCGGAGAGCTCACCGCCGACACTGCGCAGCAGATAGTGATGCACGGTCTTGTGGATGCGACGACCCTCGCTGACGAACCAGTAGTCGATCTTGCCCAGCGGCGCGACCACCAGACCCTGGATGCCGGTCTCCTCGGCCACCTCGCGGACCGCAGTCTGCTCGGCGGTCTCCCCGGTCTCGATGTGGCCCTTCGGCAACGACCACATCATGCGCCCTCGGCGGTCGACGCGGCCGATCAGGGCCGCCGACAATTCCTCGACCGGCAGGTCGAGATCGGAGATCACCAATCCGCCCGCCGACGTCTCCCGCACCGTGCGCAGACGCTCCGCGCGTTCCGGACGACGGTTGCCGCGTCTGCGCCGAGTCGGCGCAGGCGTCGCCGCCGCGTCCTGGGTGAGGCCGGTTTTGGTGATCTTGGCCGACATCACGGCCATATCCGACGGCTTGGGTGCGCTCACCCGCGTGCCCTTGCCGGTCGGTGTGGCGGCGGCCACGGACGCCGGTGACGGATGGCGGGTTCCGCCGGGCTTGGGCCCGTGTGCTGGTGCCCCGTGTCCTGCTGCCCCGTTGACGCCGGTTGCGTTCACCCCGGTCCCGTTCACCGGAGCCGCAGACCCGTTCACCGGGCCGGGCTTGGCTGTCCCGTTCTTCTCTGCGCCGTTCTTACTCGACCCGTTCTTGTTCGGACTGCCGGTGGTGCCGTTTCTGGTGCCGCCGGCACGATCGGCCAGATCTGCCGGAGAAGGCCGTTTCGGGCGTGGCGTCGGATGTTCGGCGCTGGTCGGAGGCGTTTCCGGCCGAGGATGGAACTCCGCGTCAGACCGCGACTCCGGGGTGCCCCGGCGCCTGCGCCGGCCCCGACGACCGCGTCGCCGACCCTGCCCAGCGACACCACGCGCATCACCCGACCCGGCCTCCGCGGCCTGGCGCCCACCCGTGCTGACGTCGTCGGAGACGTCTGTGGGGTCGGTTGACGGGTCGGTGGGCACGCCTTCGATGCTAGCTGCTGGTCACCGGCCGTTTGCCCACATGGTGCTGGCAGCAGCGCATACAGCTGCATCCGGCCCGCTCGCTTCGCTCCCGGCGCCGGGCCCCATACGGCCCGCTCGCTTCGCTCCCGGCGCCGGTAGGCTGTCGTGCCGTGACAGAGCAGCCCCACCCCACCACCACCGCCGAGCGCCGCACCCGGCTCCTCGCCGCGGCGGCGGTGTCGCTTCGCGCGCTCTCCGACATCACCGAACCGCTCGGCGTGCTGTTCGCCGACGCCGGCCACGACCTCTACCTCGTCGGCGGCTCGGTCCGCGACGCCGTCCTCGGCCGCCTGGGCACCGACCTCGACTTCACCACCGACGCCCGGCCCGAGAAGGTCCAGGAACTACTGTCGGGCTGGGCCGACGCCATCTGGGACACCGGCATCGAGTTCGGCACGATCAGCGCCCGCCGCAAGGACCTGATCCTCGAGATCACCACCTACCGCGCCGAGAAGTACGACGGCGTCGGTCGCAACCCCGAGGTCACCTTCGGCGAGTCCATCGACGACGACCTGGTACGCCGCGACTTCACGATCAATGCGATGGCCGTACGCATCGGCCGCAAGGGTGCCGAGGAATTCCACGACCCCCTCGACGGACTCTCGGCCGCACTCGCCGGGATCATCGACACCCCCGCGACGCCGCAGGAGTCCTTCGGCGACGACCCGCTGCGCATGCTGCGTGCGGTGCGCTTCGTCTCCCAGCTCGGCTTCGAGGTCGCACCCCGCGTCGCCGCGGCGATCACCGAGATGGCCGACCAGATCGATCGCATCACCCCCGAACGTGTCCGCGTCGAACTCGACAAGATGATCACCGGCGCACACCCCATCGAGGCCATCGAGCTGATGGTGGACACCGGACTGGCCGATCGCGTCCTGCCCGAGGTGCCGGGGATGCGGCTGACCATCGACGAGCACCACCAACACAAAGACGTCTATCAACACTCGCTGACCGTCCTGCGGCAGGCCATCGACCTCGAGAACGGCGACCCCGATCTCGTCCTGCGCTGGGCGGCGCTGCTGCACGACATCGGCAAACCGGCCACCCGGCGCCACGAACCCGCCGGCGGGGTGAGCTTTCACCACCACGAGGTGGTCGGGGCCAAGATGGTCCGAAAGCGTATGCGCGCGTTGAAGTATCCGAAGGCCGTCGTCGAAGACGTTGCGACGCTGGTCTTTCTGCACCTGCGCTTTCACGGATACGGCGACGGTGCCTGGACCGATTCCGCGGTCCGCCGCTACATCACCGATGCCGGACCACTGCTCGACCGCTTGCACAAACTCGTGCGCGCCGACTGCACCACCCGTAACAAGCGACGAGCCCGACGCCTGCAACAGAACTACGACGACCTCGAACGCCGCATCGACGAACTCCGCGCCGCCGAGGACCTCGCCCGGGTCCGGCCCGACCTCGACGGCAACGCGATCATGGAGCTGCTCGGTGTGCCGCCGGGGCCCTTGGTCGGCAAGGCCTGGCGTCACCTCAAAGAGCTACGTCTCGACCGCGGGCCGCTCTCGCGCGACGAGGCGGAGGAGGCACTTCGGCAATGGTGGGCCGAGCAGGGCGGGACAGGGCCCGCGTAAACGCGTGAGGTCGGTACAAGTACTGCGTTCGCACCAGCACCGCGTCAGTACCCCATCGTTCGCAGGGCATCGGCGAGCCGGTCGAGGTCCTCGCGGCGCACATCCAGGTGAGGGCTGATCCGCAGCACCCCCTGGTCCCCGGCCAGCGGTGCCCGCCACGATTCGGCGGCGGTGACCAGGATGCCGAGCTCGTCGAACAACCGATCGCGAGCGGCCCGGAGGTCGGAGTCCTGCCAGCCCGGCGGCGGTGCGAGGGTGACCAGCGCCGACGGCTCGTCGACGGGCTCGCACACCACCCAGCTGCCGATCCCGTCGAGGCGTTCGCGGGTCGCGCGGCCGATCGCCGCGAGCTCGCGGAAGACCCGTTGCTGGCCGATCTGCTGCAGTTCGGCGACCGCGACACCAAGCCCCAACCGGCCCGCGAGGAAGGCCTCCGAACTCTCGATCTCGACGGTCCGCAACGAGTCCCGGCGCACCGCGAGAAAGCCGACGCCGCGGGGCCCGGTCAGCCACTTGCGGCTGGTGCCGTAGACGATGTCGGCGCCGGTGACGGTGGGGACATGGCCCACCGACTGCGCCATGTCGACGACGACGGGCACCTGTGCCGCATGGGCGATCTCGACGATCCGCGCCACCGGCTGCACCACCCCCGACATGGACCCGATGTGGCAGATGTGGATGAAGTCGGGCTGCTCGAACTGCAGCATGTTCTCGAGCGCATCGAGGTCGATGTGCCCGTTGAGGTCGCCGTCGGGCAGTGGGCGCACCGCATAGCCGCGACGTTCGAATTCGACGAGGTTGGGCCCGAACTCGTTCTTGGCCACCCACACCGTGGTCGAGACCGGCAGGCTCCACCCGTTGAGCAGTGCCCGCAACGCCGCCCGCGCACTCTCGCGAAAGGTGATCTCCTCGGCGGTGTGTCCGATCAGTGACGCGAGATCCCTTGTGTCCCTGGCGAATTCTTCGGCACGGTCGTCGGCGGCCACATAGGATCCACGCTCGGCCTCACGCCACAGGTGCGCCGAGATGGTCCCGATGACGGCGTTGGACGACCGACCCGCCGACGCCGAATCGAGATGGGTGATCGCCGGCGACAGTCGCGCCCGGTGGAACTGCTCGCCGAGAACGCTGACGTACATAGCCGTTGAACCTACCGTGTGGGTCGTCGCCGCGACCATCGACCGTCGAGGGAACCGTGGCGCCGGCCCGTGCGTCCAATACCCCATGGATCCTGTCCTGGAGTACGTGTTCGGCAATGGCGACTCAGAGCCCACGCACTGGCACACCCCCGCCGACACCGATACCGACGCCGACGGTGTGCTCGACGCGATCGCGCTCGACTTCGACGGCGACGGTCGTCGCGACGATCTGCTCATCGACACCGACGCCGACGGCATCGCCGACCTCGCGGCTCTCGACCTCGACGACGACGGCACCGTGGAACACCACTATCGCGACTCGGGGAACGGGATCTGGGGTGTCGCCGTGCCGACACGGGAGGCGCCCGTGCCGCCGACAGCCCGGACGCCCAGTACTCAAACCCCCGGCACCCGAACCCCGGCGGATCCCGCCCCCACTGACACCCGGGTTCAGGCGCACGACCTCGACGGCAACGGCACCCCCGACATCGAGATCCTCCTCGACTCGGGGGCGATTCGGCGGCTCTACGTCGATACCGACTCCGACGGCCGCCCCGACCAGGTGCTCGTCGACTCCGACGGTGACGGCACCGCCGATGCCGCCTACGCCGAGGGGGAGCCGGGTTTCGGCAGGTGATCGTCGGGGACGGGCGGCGGTGAGTAGTCGTGGCGGGCGGGATGCAGTCCGCGGACCACGACGATCCCGATGAGATAGAGCGCGCACCCGATCAGCACGAGCGGCACCGAACGTCCGTCCGGGGAGATGATCACCGCGGTGACGACCATCGCGATGACGTAGGCCATGTTGAACAGGGCGTCCTGCACGGAGAAGACCTGTCCGCGCACGGAGTCGGAGATGTCGACCTGCATGGCCACGTCGCCGCACAACTTGGTGGTCTGCCCGACCAATCCGAGCACGACGGCGGCCACGCAGAAGCCGGGAATCGTGAACGTCAGCAGCAGCACTTGGGCCAGCGCGCCGAGCAGCAGCATGAGCATGATCGTGGCGCGTCGGCCGTAGCGCTCGACGAGGATCGGCGTGTTCACCGCGGCGGCAAAGGCCCCGGTCGCCACACATCCGAGGACCAGGCTGATCCGGCTCAGTCCGTCACCGCCGCCGTGCACGTGCCGGGCGAAGACGAACAGCATCAGGGTGTTGAGGCCGAAGACCAGCCGGTGTATCCCGATCGCCGAGAGCGCCGCCGACGCGGGCCGGCATCGGGCAATCGCCCGCGCACCGTGCAGAAAGCCGACGGCCACGGCGTGTGCAGCCGAGTGCCCGATGTCGTCGGGACGGTCGGGCCCGAGCTGGCGGGCCGGAAAGCCGTGCGCGAGCACGCCGGCGATGAGGGCCAGCACCACACCGATCAGCGTGGTCTCCGCGCTGCCCACGTTGTCGTTGCCGACCAGGGCGCGCATCCCGAGCGCGAGGCCCGCGCCCACCGACAACATCGCCCCGCCGAGTGTGGTGAACAGGGCGTTCGTCGCGACGATGACCTCGCGATGAGCGACGTGCGGCAACGCCGCGGACAGCCCCGACGCCACGAACCGACTGGCCCCGGTGACCGCGAGCGCGCTGATCAGCACCAGGGTGTCGGAACTGCCGGTACTGATCGCGATCGCCACCATCACGATCAGCAGCGCGCGCAACACGTTGGCCCACAGCAGGACGCTGCGCCGATCCCATCGGTCGAGCAGCGCTCCGGCGAACGGGCCGATCACCGAATAGGGCACCAGCAGCACCGCGAAACCGAGCGCCGCGGCGAGCGGATCGGCATGACGTTCGGGGTTGAACAGAACCCCACCGATGAGCGCGGCCTGGAAGACACCGTCGGTGAGTTGACTGGTCAACCGCACCGCGAGCAGCCGGCCCAGGCCGGGTGAGTGGCGCAGTGAGTGGGTAAAGATCTTCCACGAGGACGTACCTTCGGTCACCGCGGAATTCACGTACCTACATTACCGACCGAGCCGACTTCTCATGCGATGATGGATGTCGTGGACGGCGGTGACAGCGCAGACGATCTCACCCCCGACCGGCCCGAACGCGGCGTCGGCGGTGGCGGCGGTGCCGCGGATGCGGCACGAGACATCGAGTCGGCCAACAGTATTCGGGCCGGCACGCTTCTGCTCGCGTCGACCGATCTGCTCGAGCCCACCTTTGCGCGCACCGTGATCTATGTGATCGAGCACAATGACGCGGGCAGCCTCGGAGTGGTCCTCAATCGGGTGAGCCAGACCGCGGTTCACAACGTGATGCCGTCGTGGACCGATCTGGCCGCGCAGCCGCGGGCGCTGTTCGTCGGCGGTCCGGTCAAACAGGATTCGGCCCTGTGTCTCGGCGTTGTCCGGCACGGCGCCGACATCTCCGGGATCGAACAGATCCGGCCGGTCAGCGGCCGTGTCGCTCTCATCGACCTCGACGCCGATCCCGAGCTGATCGGGCCGGTGCTCGAGGGACTCCGCATCTTCGCCGGGTACGCGGGCTGGGGTATCGGGCAGCTCGACGCGGAGATGGCCCAGGACAGCTGGATGCTGGCCTCGGCGCTCCCCCGCGACATCCTCGCCCCGTCGACCACCGACATCTGGGCCGACGTGCTGCGCCGCCAACCATGGCCGTTGCCGTTGTTGGCCACCCACCCCGTCGACGTCACCGGCAACTGAACCTGGGCACTGGGTCAGGCGATCCCGCACGCCCAGTGACATGACTCACAGGTCATGCTAGGCTCTCGTCCGGTCACATCTCACCGGGGGGACGGCGATGCGGGTGCGGGAAATTCGGGTACGGGGAGTCGTCGTTGCGGCGGTCATCGCGATCGTCGCGTTGCTGGCCGGCCCGACTCTGGGAGCGGCAGGAACGGCGCATGCGGCCACCGGCCCCGACGGCGGAGCCCCGGCCAAGCGGTGGCTCGCCTCGCACGACGGCCCGCAGCCCTACGCCGACGTCAACACCCAGTGGGACGTCCCGATCCGGATGGGCGACGGCACCATCCTGCGCGCCAACGTCTACCGCCCGGCCAACGCGGCCCGGATACCGACGACGGCCAGGACGCCGGTCATCGTGACCATGACGCCCTACACCAAACTCGTCTCCGCGATCACCGCGGCTGCGTTGGCCAACCCGGTGCTGGCGCCGCTGGCCGTCCAGGTGGCCTCGGCGATCAACTTGTCGGGCACCCCGATCGACGGCATCAACGACGTCGCGCACCTGATCCG
Source organism: Gordonia polyisoprenivorans (assembly GCF_017654315.1). NCBI lineage: Bacteria > Bacillati > Actinomycetota > Actinomycetes > Mycobacteriales > Gordoniaceae > Gordonia > Gordonia polyisoprenivorans. The sequence continues at coordinate 506,758 of NZ_CP072203.1, read as the reverse complement.
TGATCAGGGACTGCGCAACTTCTCCGTGGACTTCGATCTCGTGCGCAGCGGTTATACGGTGGTGGTCGTCGACGTCCGCGGAACCGGCTTTTCCCAAGGGGATTGGGACGTCTTCCAGCAACGGGAGCAGCAGGACTCCGTCGAGGTCATCGACTGGGCCGCCAAGCAGAAATGGTCCAACGGGAAGGTCGGCATGTCCGGCGTCTCGTACTCGGCGATCAACCAGATCCAGGCCGCCAACAAACATCCCGAAGCCCTCAAGGCGATCTTCCCGGTCGAACCGGGCGGCGATCTGATCCGTGACATCGTCGCACCGGGTGGCGCGCTCGGCGTCGGATTCCTGCCGCTGTGGCTGACCCTGGTCAATTCCACCAAGCTGGTCCCGAGCGTCGCGTCGATGCTCAACGGCACCTTCGACTGGACGTGGCTGGCCGACCGCCTGCGGGACCCGTTCACCTTTTTCCCGCAACTCATCCAGGCGCTGACCGTCCCGAACATCGCGTCGATCCCACCCCAGCTACGCGATCTGCTGAGCCCGAATTCCGGTCCGCGTACGGCCTGGCAGGACCACGCCGACACGATCACCACCCCGACGCTCATCTACGGCGGATGGTTCGATCTGTTCACCAACTCCGAGGTCGCGATGTACAACAAGATTCCGCTCGCGCCCGGACGTAAGCAGTTGATCATGGGCGACGGTTACCACCTCACGATCGGCGGTGGGCAGGGCCGGCCGGGTACGCCACCACGTCTCGACGTGCTGCAGAAGGCGTGGTTCGACAAGTGGCTCAAGGGAATCGACAACGGGATCGACCGCTATGGCCCGGTGAACCTCAAGCAGGTCGGCGACCGGTGGATCACCGCCTCCCAGTTCCCCCGCGCGGGCATGACCCGTCAGCGCCTCTACCTCGGTGATCGGCGCTCGGGCACGGCCCCGTATGCGCTGGGCGACGGCAGCCTGGGCACCGGGGTCCCGGCGACCCGCGCCCGGATGACCGTGGCGCCGGGACTGGCGACACTGTGTTCGCGCGACTCCGCACAGCAGATGGCCGGCCTGACCGCGATCTTCCCCGACTGCGCCGACGACGCACGGATCTCCGAACGCAACGCGCTGAGCTTCACCAGCGCACCGATGACCGCCACCCGCAGCGTCAGCGGCTACAGCAACGTGCATCTGAACATGGTGCTCGACGCGCCCGACGGCTACTGGACCGCGACACTCAACGACGTTGCCCCGGACGGCACGTCCAAGGTCATCAGCTCCGGGCAGGTGGTTGCGTCTTTGCGCGAATATGACCGTAGCCGTTCACAATTCGCGCCCAACGGGGATGTGATCGATCCGTTCTACACGCTCACCCTCGACACCCGCCACCCCGTGACGCCGGGTAAGTCGGTGGGCATCGACATCGGACTCCTACCGACGGAGGCGCTGATCGGCAAGGGTCACCGGCTGCGGATCGACGTGTTCGCGATGAACCTGCCGCGCGGGCTCCCGCTGCGGCCGCTGCTCAACGATTCCGGGCTTCGACCCCAGCACATCGAGCTGGATCCGAGTAACCCCAGCTTCGTGAACCTGCCCCTGTCGGCACCCCTGTGAGAAACCCCCTGGACGGTTCATCGTTACGGTGAACTGGTGCACGCCTTCGCCGACTGGCTCATCGGGGTCATCGAGTCGGTTCCCTCCTGGGCGGTCTACCTGATCGCGGCGGGCATCGTCTACCTCGAGACGGCCCTGCTGATCGCCGGTCTGGTGATGCCGAGCGAGGCGGTGCTGCTCGCGGCCGGGGTCGCGGCAGCGGTCGGCTCCACCAACATCGCCTGGCTGGTGGTCATCGTGGTGTTGTGCGCGGTCGCCGGGGATGCGACCGGGTATTGGCTGGGCCGGGTCGGTGGGCAGCGGCTCAAGGAGTCGGGGCTCGGGCGCCGATTCGGCGAGCAACGCTGGGACAGCGCCCAGCAGCGTTTGGAACGATCCGGCCTGCTCGTCGTCGGCACCGGCCGCTGGGTCGGGTACGTGCGGACGATCGTGCCGCGGATGGCGGGCATCAGTCGGATGAGCTTCGTGCGGTTCGGCATCGCCGATGCGATCGGCGCACTGACGTGGGCGTCTGCTGTGCTGCTGGCCGGCTATTTCGCCGGGGCGGTGCTCGGTGCGACGATCCTGCTCTACGCCGTGATCGCCCTCGTCGGTGTGGTCGCGGTCTTCTACGGCGTCAGCTGGGCGGTGCACCGCTGGCATCGCGGTGACATCGGCTGAGAGCCGACCCCGCGGGGCGAAGGCGAATACAGATTCCACCGATCCGGCGCGACACGCCGTGGAATCCGGGTCGGTGGCCCGCTCCGGTGGAAGCTGTATTCGTATGCGAGGCCCTCAGCCGGGTTCCGACCCGGAGTCGGCGGCTTCGAGGGCCGCGGCCTGGCGACCGTAGCGGGTGGCCAACCACGAGCACATGATCAGCTGGATCTGGTGGAAGATCATGAGCGGCAACACGATCAGACCGACCACCGACCCGCTGAACAACACCGTCGCCATCGGTAGACCGGTCGCGAGGCTCTTCTTGGTTCCGCAGAACTGGATGGCGATGGCGTCCTCACGGTTGAAGCCGAGCCGTCGTGGCAGCCATCCGGTCAGCCACAGCATGAATGCGACGAGCACGATCGCGACCACCGCCATCGCCACCACCTGCCACACCCCGACGATCGACCAGATGCCGTTGCGCACACCCTCGCTGAACGCGGCGTAGACGACGAGCACGATCGACCCGCGATCCACGTACTTCGTCGGCTCGGCGAATCGCTTCAGGATCGGTGTGACCAGTGGTCGGCAGAGCTGGCCGAGGATGAACGGCACCAGGATCTCCAGCAGGATCTCGAGGACCTGCGAGCCGGTGATGTGCACACCGTTGGTGCTCGACATGAGCACCACGACCAGCACCGGGGTGAGGACGACACCGAGCAGGTTCGACGCCGACGCACTCACGATCGCGCCCGCGACGTTGCCCCGGGCCATCGAGGTGAACGCGATCGAGGACTGCACCGTCGACGGCACCAGGCACAGATACAGCAACCCCGATGTGAGGTCGTCACCGATCACCGGCCGCAGCAGCGGGTGCAGCGCGAGCCCGATCAGGGGGAACACCACGAAGGTGAAGGCCAGGATGATCAGGTGCAGGCGCCAGTGCGTCAGCCCTTCGAGTGCCTGCCGGGGATGAAGTCGGGCGCCGTAGAGGAAGAACAGGAAGCCGATGGCGACCACGACGACCCAGTCGAGGACGTCGGCGAATTCGCCACGGGCGGGCAGGAAGGCCGCGACGACGACCGCTGTGAGGATCGCCAGGATGAATCCGTCGATCGGCGAGCGGCTCAGCAGGGAGCGCATGCGAATCTCTCAGCGCTGGGCGGTGTCGGCTGCAGGTTCGGACGCGCATACTCCGCGCAGCGTGCACGATGCGCAGCTCGACTCGCCACACTCGTCGGCCGGGCCCTGCGCGTCGGTTTTCGCCGCATCCGCCGCGGGGGCGGTGTGGTCATGGGAGCCGGCATCGGCCGAGCAGCACGAGCAACCCGAGTCCTCGTCGGGGTCGACCGCCCAGCGTGCCGCGCGCACCCCGTAACCACTGACGACGCCGACCACCACGAGCGCGGCCAGCAGGGCGCCGACGGCGAACAGGAACGACCACGTGCCGCCGACACCGAGCGTCAGCAGCCCGCCGGCGATCACGATCGCCGCGGCGCCGAGGGTGCCGGGGGCGGCCACCTTGTTGGCCAGCGCGAAGGCTTCGTCGGAGACCAGTGTCTCCGGTGCGCGGACGCCGAGCCACCGGTTGCGTCGCAGCCTGCCGCGCAGACCGGCGACCCCGACCACGACCCACACGAGGGCCAGGACGAACACGCAGATGGCGACGACGACGGACAGAACGCTCACCCGACCACCATACGAGCTGGGGCGGGCGGTGGCGAAACGCGACCACGGACTGCGCGCGCGAGCGGGGCGAGTGCCGCTGCAATGTGCCTCGGGCCACCATTTACGCTGGTGGGGTGACTTCAGCGGATACCTCGACCCCACCGGCCCAGGGCACCCATCGCTACACGGCCGAACTCGCGGGCCAGATCGAGCAGCGCTGGCAGCGGAACTGGTCCGACCGGCACGCCTTCGAGGCGCCGAACCCGGTCGGACCGCTCGCCGGTGACCTCAGCGCCTTCGGTGGCGGCGCTCCCGACTCGCCCGAGAAGGTCTTCGTCCAGGACATGTTCCCGTATCCCTCGGGTGCGGGTCTGCACGTCGGACATCCCTTGGGGTTCATCGCCAGCGACGTGTTCGCCCGGTATCAGCGGATGATCGGCCGCAACGTCCTGCACACGATGGGTTTCGACTCCTTCGGCCTGCCCGCCGAGCAGTACGCGGTGCAGACCGGTACCCATCCGCGTACCACCACCGAGGCCAACATCGAGCGCTACCTCGGGCAGATCCGTCGGCTCGGACTCGGCCACGACGAACGACGACGCGTGGCCACCACCGACGTGGACTTCTATCGCTGGACGCAGTGGATCTTTCTGCAGATCTACAACGCCTTCTACGACACCGAGCAGCGCAAGGCGCGGCCGGTCTCCGAGCTGATCGCCGAATTCGATTCGGGTGCACGCACTCTCGATGGTCACGACAAGTTCGACGGACGGGACTGGGCCGACCTGTCAACGGCCGAGCGCAACGAGGTCGTCGACTCCTATCGTCTGGTGTATCAGAGTGATTCGCTGGTGAACTGGTGTCCCGGGCTGGGTACAGTGCTCGCCAACGAGGAGGTCACCGCCGACGGTCGCAGCGACCGCGGCAACTTTCCGGTGTTCCGTAAGCACTTGCGGCAGTGGATGATGCGCATCACCGCCTACTCCGACCGCCTGCTCGATGACCTCGACGACCTGGATTGGCCGGAGAAGGTCAAGACGATGCAGCGCAACTGGATCGGGCGTTCGCGGGGTGCGCAGGTCCGCTTTGCCGCCGGCGGCGCGACGATCGAGGTCTTCACCACCCGCCCCGACACGCTGTTCGGCGCCACCTACATGGTGCTCTCGCCCGAGCATCCGCTGGTCGACGAGCTCACCGCCGACGCCTGGCCCGACGGCACCGATCCCCGATGGACCGGTGGCGGTGCCGACACCCCGGCCGCCGCCATCGCGGCCTACCGCGCCGCGATCGCCGCCAAGTCGGATCTCGAGCGGCAGGAGAACAAGGAGAAGACCGGCGTCTTCACCGGCACCTACGCCACCAATCCCGTGGACGGGCGCGAGATCCCGGTGTTCATCGCCGACTACGTGCTGATGGGCTACGGCACCGGGGCGATCATGGCGGTGCCCGCTCACGACGGTCGTGACCATGAGTTCGCCACCGTCTTCGGCCTGCCCATCCTGGAGGTCATCGGATCCGAGCAGGGGGTGGCCACCGAGCCGTTCGTCGGCGATGGTCCGCTGGTCAATTCCGGTTTCCTCGACGGTTTGCGCGTCGACGAGGCCAAGGCCGCGATCATCGCGTGGCTCGAGGAGCGCCGCGCCGGCGAGGGTACCATCCAGTACAAGCTGCGCGACTGGCTCTTCGCTCGCCAGCGGTATTGGGGCGAACCGTTCCCGATCGTCTACGACGCCGACGGTCAGGCCCACGCGTTGCCGGAATCGATGCTGCCGGTGGAACTCCCGGAAGTCGACGACTACGCGCCGGTGTCCTTCGACCCGGAGGATTCCGGGTCCGAGCCGTCGCCGCCGCTGGCCAAGGCGACCGAGTGGATGACCGTCGAACTCGATCTCGGTGACGGTCTGCAGACCTACACCCGTGACGCCAACGTGATGCCGCAGTGGGCGGGCAGCTCGTGGTATCAGCTGCGCTACATCGATCCCACCAACGACGAGACGTTGTGCGCCAAGGAGAACGAGGCCTATTGGATGGGCCCGCGGCCGGCGCTGCACGGGCCGAACGATCCCGGCGGCCTCGACCTCTACATCGGTGGCGTCGAGCATGCCGTGCTGCACCTGCTGTATTCGCGCTTCTGGCACAAGGTCCTCTTCGATCTCGGTTATGTGACCAGCCGGGAGCCGTACCGAAAGCTGTTCAATCAGGGCATGATCCAGGCCTACGCCTACACCGACTCGCGCGGCATCTACGTGCCCGCCGAGGAGGTGACCGAGCGTGACGGGAAGTTCTTCTACAACGGCGACGAGGTCTCCCAGGAATACGGGAAGATGGGGAAGTCGCTGAAGAATTCGGTGACCCCCGATGACATCGCCGCCGACTACGGCGCCGACACCCTGCGTCTCTACGAGATGTACATGGGGCCGCTCGACCAGTCTCGCCCGTGGGCCACCAAAGATGTTGTGGGACTGCAACGATTCCTGCAGCGGGTGTGGCGTCTGGTGGTCGACGAGGAGACCGGCACGGTGCGGGTCACCGACGCCGAGCTCGACGACGTGACGAAGCGGTTGCTGCACACGACGATCGCCGAGGTGCGCGAGGAGTTCGCCGGTCTGCGCTTCAACATCGCGGTCGCGGCGCTGATCAAACTCACCAATCACCTCACCAAGCAGTTCGAGGGTGGTGCCCCGCGCGCCGCCGTGGAGCCGCTGGTCACCATGCTCGCCCCGCTGGCCCCGCACATCGCCGAGGAACTCTGGCACCGCCTGGGTCACGGTGAACTGCTGGTGCGCGGGCCCTTCCCGGACGCCGACCAGCAGTGGCTCGTCGCCGACACCGTCGAGATCGCCGTGCAGGTGAAGGGAAAGGTCAAGAGCCGCATCACCGTTGCCGCCGATGCCGACGATGCGACGCTGCGCGAGGTGGCGCTGGCCGACGAGAAGATCGTCGCCCTGCTCGACGGGGAACCCCGCAAGGTGATCATCGTACCGGGACGATTGGTCAACATCGTTCCGTAGTACGGCGGTGCGAGCCCTTCTCGGCTGTGAGGCGCTGCGCCCGAGCTCGGAGCAGAAGGTAGGCGGGCAGGCCGGCCGAGGCCCCCAACAGCGACACGACGCCGACGAGGATCCGGGACCTGCGCGGCAACCGGTCATCGAGCACCGCGGCAGTGACGAGGATCAGCACCGCGATGATGACATCCACGGCGAAGTAGCTGCTGACGCCCGTTGCGAAGAGCTCGCGGACAAACAGCGGTAGGTCCAGACCGTTGTGTGCGACCCACGGTGCGAGCGCGACCAGTGGGCCGACTATTCCACCGGCGAGGGCCAGCAAGTAGACACGTTCAGTTCTCGACCACTGCATGTGCACCTCATCCTCCGTTGTGTAGCGATCGCTACATAGGGCGGACTGTAGCATCTGCTACATGAGGGAAGCCAGTGCTGGCGGGCGTGGGCGCCCTGAGCAGCGGGACCGATTGATCGCAGGCGCAGTGGAGTACGCCTCCATCCACGGGCTCGGGGCTCTGTCGTTGCGTCCGCTTGCTGCTCACCTGGACACCAGCGATCGAATGCTGCTGTACTACTTCGGTTCTCGCGATGAGATCATCCGGTCGATCTGTGATCACCTCACAGCCGACCTTCAGGCTCTGCTCACGACCACAGTCGTGTCCCGACGGCTGTCACCGGCGGAACTACTCGAGCGCGCCTGGGCAGTCATGTCAGATCAGCGGCTGCGTCCATCTCTGGTGATCTATCTCGAGATCGATGTCTATGCCGCCCGCGGCACGGAGCCGTTCGTCGCGGCCGCTCATGCCGCTACCGCCGCGTGGCTCGAGTGGTTGACGTGTCACCTGGATACCCCAATCGATGAAAGGGATGCCGCCGCGGCAGCACTGCTCGCCATCGTCGACGGCCTACTGCTGCAGGCCGCGGTCGCCCCGACCGCCCCGACCGCTGATGCCCACCAGTGGCTTGCTCGGCTGCTCGCCGGGCGGTGGGAATCGGAGAGCACTGGTTCCGGGCCTCGGAGGCCGTCTCGCTAAAAGTGGGTGGGTTGCGATCCGGAACGCTGGCTCCGGCGAGGCCCGGGGTGCTCGTGCCGACGCGGGTCGTCCTCTGCCGCCTTCACCGCGACCCGAGTGTCAGATGATCTCGGGCAGAAGTTGATTGAGGCGTGCGAGGGCATCCTCATTGCGTCGATAGTGTGACCACTGGCCGATCTTGGTGCAGTGCACGAGGTCTGCGCGCTGCAAGACCGCCACATATTGCGAGACGGTCGACTGGGATGCGCCCATCCGAGCTTGAATGTGCTTGAGGCACACGCCCACTTCGCTTGCGGGTTCGAGTTGCGGCGGGAAACTCTCCGGGTCGCGCAGCCACCGCATGATGGCCAGCCGCTGTGGATGTGCGATCGCCTTGAGGGCGGTGACCACCCACTCGTCGGTGTCGACCGACTCACTGCTGCTCATCGCTCCAGCATATCTGCTCATCGCGATCTTGTGATATACATTCATCGTAAAATCACGATCTAACGATGGAGGCTTCATGTCGATATGTGGGAACGCTCTGGTCATCGGTGCACGAGGGGTCATCGGAGGCAACCTGGCCGAGCACCTGGCAGGCACGGGCAACTGGGATGTGGTCGGGATATCACGACGTGGCGGAGAGGATGGGCCGCGCGTACGCCACGAGCGCGCAGATCTCCTCGATCTCGACTCCACGCGGGCCGCGATCGGTCGTGCCGCGGAGACGACGCATCTGTTCTACGCCGCCTACCAGGACCGTCCGAACTGGTCGGACCTCGTCGAACCGAACGTGACGATGCTGCGCAACGTCCTGGATTCGGCGGATCTCCTACCCGCCTTGGAGCACGTCAGCCTGATGCAGGGCTACAAGGTCTACGGGGCCCATCTCGGTCCGTTCGCGACCCCGGCCAGGGAGAGCGATCCGCCGCACATGCCGCCCGAGTTCAATGTCGATCAGCAACAATTGCTCGAGCGACGGCAGCGGGGACAGAGCTGGTCGTGGTCGGCGATCCGCCCGTCGGTCGTTGCGGGAGTCACCGTGGGCAATCCGATGAATATCGCGATGGTGCTCGCCGTGTACGCGTCGATCAGCAAGGAACTCGGAATCCCACTGCGCTTTCCCGGCAAGCCGGGTGCCTACTCCAGCCTCATCGAAATGACCGACGCGGGCCTGCTCGCGCGCGCCACCGAATGGGCGGCGACGACTCCGTCGGCCGCCAACGAGGCCTTCAACATCACCAACGGCGACATGTTCCGGTGGCAGCGCATGTGGTCGGTGGTCGCCGACTTCTTCGACATCCCGGTCGCGGATCCGTTGCCCATGTCGTTGTCCGAGGTGATGGCCGACAAGCAGCAGGTATGGGACGCGATGGTCGCCGAGTACGAACTCGAGCCCACCCCCTACGAGGACGTCTCCTCCTGGCAATTCGGCGATTTCGTGTTCGGCTGGGACTACGACGTGATCGCTGATACCTCCAAGAGCCGACGCGCCGGTTTCCACGACTACGTCGAGACCGACGCGATGTTCACCAGGATCTTCGAGCAACTCCGGGAGCGCAGGCTCATCCCCTAGTTCTTCGGCGCTTCAGTTCCTCGGCACTCCGGTGGGTCAGTACTTCGCCGGGAGTTTGCGGGCGTAATCCGATCCTAGGGTCACCCATCGGCTCAACTGGCGCTCGGTGCGCACGCCCTCGCCGCCGACGCGGAGCCAGCCGCGTGTCTCGCGGCCGGACATGATCATCGGCTCGGTGTGCGGATACTCCAGGAGTACCTCGGTCTGCTCGGGCGGGACCCGCACCATGAGTCCACCGCGGGAACTCGCCGCCAACGCCATGTTGCCGTTGATGAGGAACGCGAGACCGCCGAACATCGGCTTCTCGTCCACGTTGCTCTCACCGCTGAGCAATGCGCGGATCCGAAACGCGAGTTCATCGTCGTAGGCCACCACTCGAGGGTAGGCATCGCGCTCGGGAAGGTGGGCTGGACAGCAACTTACTTCTGAGTAAGATAGCCCGCATGGCGATCAATCTGGAGCTCCCGAAGAAGTTCGATTCGGCGGTCGAGCAAGCCCACCTCGCGGCCGAGCACATCTTCCGACCGGTCTCGCGCAAGTACGACAAGGCCGAGCACGAATACCCCAAGGAACTCGACGACCTCGGCGCACTCGCCAAGAAGGCGCGCGAGGCGGCCAAGGAGTCGGACAAGTCGGGTGGAACCGATGCCGATGCGGGCACCGTCAACGGCGCCAACATCCGTGGCGTGCTGCACGGCGTCGAGATGGGTTGGGGCGACGTCGCCCTGATGCTGTCCATCCCGTACCAGGGATTGGGCAACGCCGCGATCTCCGCGGTGGCCACGCCGGAACAACTCGAGAAGTTCTCCGGTGTCTGGGCGGCGATGGCGATCACCGAACCGAGCTTCGGCTCCGACTCGGCGGCCGTGTCGACGACGGCCACACGCGACGGCGACGACTACGTCATCAACGGCGAGAAGATCTTCGTCACCGCCGGCTCCCGCGCCGACCATGTGGTCGTCTGGGCGACCGTCGACAAGAGTGCCGGCCGCGCCGCGATCAAGAGCTTCGTCGTGCCCCTCGACGCCGACGGCGTGAGCGTGGTGCGTCTCGAGCACAAGCTGGGCATCAAGGCCTCCGACACCGCGGTCCTGCGGTTCGAGAACGCGCGTGTGCCCGCCGAAAACCTGCTCGGCTCACGGGAAGTGGAGACCAAGAAGGCCTTCGCCGGGGTCATGCAGACCTTCGACAACACCCGCCCGGTGGTCGCCGCGATGGCCGTGGGACTCGGCCGGGCCGCGCTCGAAGAACTGCGCAGCCTGCTCGGCGACGCCGGCCACACCATCGACTACGACGCCCCCGCGGCCACCCAGCATGCTGCGGTCGCCGAGTTCATCCGGCTCGAATCCGATTGGGAGGCTTCCTGGTTGCTCGCGGTCCGGGCGGCCTGGATGGCCGACAACAAGGAGCCCAACTCCACCGAGGCGTCGATGTCGAAGGCCAAGGCGGGCCGCACCGTCACCGACATCACCAACAAGGCGGTGGAACTCGGTGCGACCGCGGCATTCTCGGAGACCATGCTGCTCGAGAAGTGGGCTCGCGACGCCAAGATCCTCGACATCTTCGAGGGCACGCAGCAGATCCAGCAGCTGATCATCGCCCGCCGCATCCTCGGAAAGTCCAGCGCCGACCTCAAATGACCGACGGGTCCATCGGCCGCCGAGGCGGATGACCGGAAAGCTCAGCGCAGCAAACGTGTTCGCAGCCGGTCCTCGCGGGCCAGCCGTGCGGTGTCGCGTTCGCGTCGTGCTGCCATGACTGCGGCGAGGACATCCTCGGCCGGCGCCTGCGGCGGAGGAGCGGGCGCGACGTACGGCGCGATCGCGAAGATCAGACGCTCCGCGAGAGCCGAGCGCGCCGCCGGATTGTAGCCCTCACGACGATTCAGGAACTGCCGTACCGACACCGCCAACGGGTCCGGGAGAGCGGCGATGTCGGCTGTGCTCGCCCACGGGGCCAGTGGCGGCGGCATCGGGATCGGTTCGGGCAGCGTGATCTTGAATCGTTCGCGGATCACGTATGTGCCGGCGACGAGGTCGCCGATGCGTTTGTTGCGGCGGTTCACCGCCGCGCAGATCATCGCCGGGACACCGAAGAACGTGTAGATCTCGACCACGCCGATCATCGCCCGGGTCAGGGCGTGGCGGAATCGGATCGGGCCGGCGTCGTCGCGCACGGTCCGCAACCCGAGTATCACGTGCCCGAGGGTTTTCCCACGCGTCAGTGTCTCCCACGTCGTCGGCACCGCGGCGAATGCGATCACCGTCGACACCGTGAGGCAGGCGCCGAACAACGCGTCGTCGACGTCATAGGCCAGCTTGAACGACAGGTAGATGCCGAGGATCAACACGAGGTAACCGAGGATCAGATCGATCACCCCGGACAGAATCCGCAGCCCGAACGAGGCGGCAGGCAAGTCGAGGGCGACGGCCTCACCCGACACCTGGTCGTCGCGACCGACGCCGACCGTGCCGACCGCGCCCCGACCCCAGGTGACCGGCGGATACGGCCGCACCGGATAGGTCATCTGCTGCGGATACATGCGCCACACTCTAGGCCACCACGCCGAGAGCGGCGTCGATCAAACGGAACACATCGCCACTCCTCGATCCTCTCGCGTTCTAAGCTGTCGAGGTGGATCTCGATGCCTACGTGAGCGACAAGCGACCGACCTGGGAGCGGCTCGAGCAGCTCACCAAGCGCCGCAGGCTCTCCGGGGCGGAGGCCGACGAACTGATCGACACCTACCAGCGGGTGGCCACGCATCTCTCGGTCATCCGGTCCACCGCTCCCGACGCCTCCCTCGTCGGCTACCTCTCTGCGTTGTTGGCCAAGGCCCGGACCCGGTCTGCCGGTGTCAAGGAGAGCAGTTGGGCGATCGTCGGCCGCTACTTCGGTCGGACGTTCCCCGCGGCGTTGTATGCGATGCGCTGGTGGTGGCTCAGCGTTCTGATCGTGTCGTTCGTCGGGATGTTCGCGATGACGTGGTGGTTCCTGGACCATCCCAGCACCGAGACCGCGTTCGGCAGCCCGGCCGACATCCAACGACTCGTCGACAACGATTTCGCGAACTACTACACCGAGAACGCCGCGACGTCGTTCGCGTTGCGGGTGTGGACCAACAACTTCTGGCTCGCCGCCACCTGTATCGCATTCGGCGTCTTCGGTTTTCCGATTGTCATGGTGGTGTGGAGCAACATTCTCAACGTCGCGGTCACCGCGTCGATCATGATCCGGCACGGCCGCGCCGACGTGTTCTTCGGCTTGATCACCCCGCACGGACTGCTGGAGATGACCTGTCTGTTCGTCTCCGCCGGGGTGGGTCTACGGGTCTTCTGGTCATGGATCGCGCCCGGCCCGAAAACACGGATGCAGTCACTGGCCGAGCAGGGTCGCGCGGCGATCGGCATCGCGCTGGGATTGGTGGTCCTACTGCTGATCACCGGGCTCATCGAGGCGTTCGTGACGCCGTCGGGGTTACCCACCTGGGCACGTATCGGGATCGGCGTGTTCGTCTGGGTGGGTTTCTTCGTCTACGTGTTCACCGCAGGCCGGTGGGCCTACAACGACGGTGAGCGCGGCGACATCCCCGATCCCGATCGCGGGGACGCTGTGCCGGTCGCGGCCTGAGCGGAGTCCTGCCCGGAGGAGTCCTGCCCAGAGGAGTCCTGCCCGGCGGTGGAGTCCGGCGCTCGGTGCCGTCCGACGTAGCCGCCGGACTCCGGTGTCGCGGTGACTGATTCCTCCGGTGTTGGTGTCGGCACCGACGGAGTAGTCGTGGTGGCAGCGGGAGCCGATGTCGGGGTGGGTGTTCCGAGGGCCGAGGATGCGCTTGACGTCACGGCGTACCCGGTCGCCGCCGGTGCCGCGACGCTCTGACGGGCCGCGGCGCGGGATGCGGTGTTCTCGGCGGATCTCGCGGTGTTCGCGGTGGCAGAGGTCCCGAAGACGCTGCCGATCGTCTGCTGCGCGGCCGGATCGTCGCCGAGGGTGGTGTAGCCGGTCCGGTTGTATCCCTGATCGACGATCGTCTTGAGCGGACCATTGAGCTGGTCGGCCACACTGCTCAGGCCGATCATCCGGAGTGGTTCGAGCAGAGGGAGATTCGTGGTCGGCACCAGGACGTAGGTGGTGCCGCCGACGGTCTGGACCAAATTGTTCGGGTCGTCGACGTCGACCCCGGTGTAGTCGGTGTGCACCAGGAAGTAGCCTGCGATCGCGTTGGCCACGGCGAGCCCGTTGAGCGGGTTGTTCGGCCAGTCCGATTCGGCGTCGTACTCGCGGGAGATGTCGATGACGGTATATCCGGTGTCGGTGGGGGTGGCCGACCCGGCACCGGAAGTCGGTGCCAGACCGTTGAGCCCGCGCTGCGGATTGCCGAGGAGCACGAAGGTGAGATCCGATGCCGGCGGCGCCGACGGTGAGGAGGCGGTGTCCTGCAGCCACGACGTGGTGATCATGCCGCCCTGCGAGTAGGCGAAGACGATCTTCTTGCCCGGCGTGGTCGCGATATCCGAGGTGAGGGCCGTGACCCCCACTTGCAGTGCGGCACCGCCGATTGCACCGGACGGATAGACCACCACCTGACACGTATTGGGGGAGTGGCAGAGTTCGCCTCGGAGCTCCTGTGGCATGGGCGTGCTCACGATGGAGGTGTTGCCGGCGACCGTCAGCACGGTCGAGGCCAGGCGAACGTTCGCCGGCGACAACGCTGCCGGGGACACGGTCGCGGCATTGGTCCCATGCCCGGCCGCGAGCGCCGCGGCGATCAGCGAAAGGGCGGCCACCGAGGCCGGGGCGTTGAGGTGAGTCGGGCGCAACGGATTTCCCCTCCTGACACGGTCCCCAGCCCGCTCCGACGCTACACGACGACGATGTGCAGGTGGCGAGTAGCGATGGTTGTCAACCAGATTGGGGCGTCTGACAACCAATGGGAGAGTGAACAGACCGGGTCGGGGAGCACACCGACTGGGTCAGAGCAGACCGCGCGACTTGAGGGTGAGGTAGTGATCGGCGAGAGCCGCCGGCAGACCTGCCGGGTCGGCGTCGACGACGTCGACGCCCAGGCGTGACACCGCCGATTCGGTGCGTCCGCGCAGCGCCAGGGTGCGGGCGGCAGCGGCGGCGTCGTAGATGTCTGCCGCGTCGTCGCGCAGCGCCGCCATCGCGGCGAGCTGCGGGTCACGGACCGATCCGATCACCACCTTGTAGCGCTGCGCCAGCACCGACAGTGGTGCCAGCATCGACTCCTCGATCGCCGCCGGCTCCAGGGGTGTCAACAACACGAGCAGCGCCCGTTGCCGGGTCAGTTTGCTCGCCTCGGCGGCCAGCAGCGGCCAATCTGCTTCCAGTAGAGCCGGTTCCAACGCGGTCATCGCGTTGACCAGATCGCCGAGCACGGTGGTGCGCGATGCGCCGACCACGCGCCGGTGGACGACGCGATCACCGGCGATCAGATCGACGCGATCACCGGCGTGCGCGGCGAGGGCGGCGAGCAGCAACGCCGCGTCCATCGCCGCGTCGAGACGCGGGGCATCACCGATGCGGCCCGCGGAGGTGCGCGAGGTGTCCAGCACGATCACGATGTGCCGGTCCTTCTCGGGCTGCCAGGTCCGCACCACCGTCGACCGTCGCCGGGCGGTGGCGCGCCAGTCGATGCTGCGCACGTCGTCGCCGTCGACGTAGTCACGCAGGGAGTCGAACTCGGTGCCCTGTCCACGAATCCGGACCGCCGAGCGGCCGTCGAGCTGACGGAGGCGGGCGAGCCTGGACGGCAACAACTTTCGGGAGTCGAACGGCGGCAGCGCCCGGATGGAGCCGGGCACGACGTAACCCGATTGCCGCCCGGCCAGTCCGAGGGGACCCATCCGCCGTACCGTCACCCGATGTGTGAGCCGATCGCCACGGCGGGTGGGCTGCAGGGACGTCACCAGCTGTTGCTGCTCGCCAGGAGCCAGCGACACCGCGTGCACGGCGTTCGACGCGCCCGCCGACGGCTGCCACGAATCGTTGATCCGCGCCCGGAACCGGCGGGCGGTCACGTTGTGCGCCATCAGAACCGAGCTCCCGGTCTCACCGAGGCGGATGGGTGCCGACGGAAGCCGGTAGAGCCGAGGGGTTCTCGTCGATCCGGCGGCGACGACGTCGGCGACCATGAGGATCACACATCCCAGAACCCACAGCAGGGCCACCCAATAGCGCGGGTAGGCGATCACCGGGATCGCGCCCGCCACCACGAGCGCGAAGAAGCGGCCGGTGAGCACCATCAGCGCGGCACGGGCACCGAGGCGATCGCGGCGTCGAGGACCGCCGCCACCGACACGCCTTCGAGTTCCGCCTCCGGTCGCAGCGAAAGACGATGTGCCAGCGTCGATTGGGCCAACGCCTTGACGTCGTCGGGCGTGACGAAGTCGCGTCCACCCAGCCACGCCCACGCCCGGCTGGTGGACAACAGGGCGGTGGCGCCGCGCGGGCTGACCCCGAGTGCCAGTGACGGTGAGGTCCGGGTGGCCCGGGCGATGTCGACGATGTACGCCGCCACCTGCGGGGCCACCGCAACGTGGCGGACGGCATCGGCGGCGGCGACGATGTCGGCCGAGGAGGCCACCGGCCGCAATCCGGCCGCGCCGAGATCCTTCGGGTCGAATCCCGCGGCATGCCGTGCGAGCACGGTGATCTCGTCGTCACGGGGTGGTACCGGCAGGGTCACCTTGAGCAGAAACCGGTCGAGCTGGGCCTCCGGCAGTGGATAGGTGCCCTCGTACTCGACGGGATTCTGGGTCGCGGCCACCAGAAACGGGTCGGGGAGCGGGCGGGGCACACCGTCGACCGAGACCTGCCGCTCCTCCATCGCCTCGAGCAGCGACGCCTGCGTCTTCGGCGGTGTCCGGTTGATCTCGTCTGCCAGAAGGAGATTGGTGAACACCGGTCCGGGGCGGAAGGTGAACTCGGAGGTGGCGTTGTCGAAGATCAGCGAGCCGGTGACGTCACCGGGCATCAGATCGGGAGTGAACTGCACGCGTTTGGTGTCCACGGACAACGCCGACGCGACCGACCGCACCAGCAACGTCTTCGCCACGCCCGGAACACCTTCGAGAAGGATGTGGCCACGGCACAGCAGGGCGATGAGGATGCCGGCGACCGCCGGGTCCTGACCCACGACGGCTTTGGCGACCTCTGCGCGCACCGCGCTCAGCGCGGCGCGCAGATCTCGCGGCGGGGTGTCGACGGGGGAGTATGTGGCCGAAGCGGGTGTCTCGGGATTCATGGTCTGCGGAGGACTTCCTTGTCGAGGGCGGTCAGGGCGTCGGTGAACCGAACCAGGTCGGGATCGGTGGTCGGCAGCGGGCCGGCGAGTAGGTTTTTCACCTGCGCCGGGTCCCGGCCGGTGGCATCGGCGACGGCCGAGATGATCGCAGCCAGAGCGGGATCGGTCGAGGACGTATGGACATCCGGCTCGTCGAGGGCGTCGAGAGCATGGCCGGGGTCGTACGGCAGTCCCAGATAGCCGGCGATCCCGGCGATGGTGTGCACCCGCAGCACGGCCGCCGCGCGATCGGCGGCCCCGGCCCTGCGGTACATGCGGCCGCGTGACCGGGTGGTCTCGATGGCCTTGACGACGGCAGGCAACGGCTCGGTCGCCAGCGGTCCGAAGCGGCGTCCCCGCCAGAGGATCAGCGCCAGCACCGCGAAGAACGCCAGCAGGAACAGCGGCCCGACGGCGCGCGGGAACACCGATTGAGAGCTGTGCTGGTCGGAGTTCGAACTCTGATCCGGCACCGTGTCGTCGCGTTGCGGGACGTACCAGAGGACGTGGTCGGTGGTGGCAATGGTGCGTACCGCGACACCGGAGTTGTCGTAGCGCGCCAGATTCTGGTTGAGGGTCATCGGGGCGGTCATCGCCACCACCGGTGGGCCGCCCAGCTCTGCGGCAACGCTGACCAGATTGGCGCCGCCGCCCTGACCGCGTGAGAAGCATTGGGTCACACCCGTCGTGGTATCCAGCCCGCCGGTGAAGCCGTTCGACGAATCGGAGGTGACGAGGTCGGAGGGCGATATGCCGTCGAGGGTGCAGTCGGCCTTGCTCACCGGTAAAAGGCTTTCGCCGTAGGAGGTGCTGACCTGCGAGGTGAAGGCCGCGAGCAGCGGGTACGACGGATCGATCAGGACGACCCGATGCGCCGACCGCACCCGGTCGAAGATGGCTTCGGCGACATCGGTGGAGATCACCGTCTGGCCGCTGATGACCACGGTGGTGTCGGAACCCGGGGTCGAAGTCGTCCGCAGGCTGTCGAGACCACGGACGACCGAGACGTTCACGCCGTGGTCGTCGATGATGGACGCGAGCGCGCTCGTTCCGTCGGAGCCACGATTGCCGGGATCGAGCGGGGTGGTATTCGACGAGCGGCTACCGGCCGCCGACACCAGTGCGAGCACGGCGAGTACGAGGACCACCGCGACGGCGACACCGCCGAGCACCCACCACACCCAGCGGTGTGATCGCGTGCGTCCGGGTCCCGGAGTGCCCGAGCTCGAATTCGCTTGTCCACCGGTCTTCTCGAGTGCCGACGTGATGTTCGGTGCGCTCATCGTGGCACCGCATACGTTGCGCCGGAATCGTTGCCCCGCGCCGCAGACGGCCGCGCCGAATCCAGTTCGGTCTCGAGGGCCAACAGTCGTCGGGCCTCGTCGGCGGTCGCCGATGCATGACCGTACGCGACCCTGTCGAACAGGTCGGCGGCCGCGCCCAGATCGGTTGCGTGGTCGGCGAACACCGGGCGCAGCCGGGTCGCGACCTCGTGTGCGGTCAGCGACGGCAGATCGTCGAGCACGGTGCGCTCGATGCTGCGTCGGGTCAGAGCGCGCATCGCGAAGACGACGGCGCCGTTCGTGTCCCCTTCTGCGAGCAGCGATTCGGCGCGGGCTCGCAGAGTGCGCGCCGATGACGGGTCATCGGACAACACACTGTGATCGACGTCGGCAACAGCACGCGGGGTACGGCGCATGAATCGGATGCCGTAGATCAGCAGGGCGACCACCACGAGTGCCGCGATGATCGCGATGATGCCCGGCACGGTCTTGCCCGCACCCACCACATCGAGTAGGCGATCGGTGATCCAGCGTCCGATGTCGTCGCCGAGCCGGTCGGCGGCGCTGGGCCCCGATCCGCGAGAATCCGACCACGCATCGCGGGCCCACTCGCGGGCCTCGTCGTTGCCCGGCGTCAAGCCGTCGGCCAGCACGGTCAACGTGGCGCCCACGGCACACCTCCTCCGGACGACGACTGGTTCAGCTCGATATCGAAGCCCTCCTTGCGGATTCGGGCATCGACATGCATCAGTGCCGACGCCACCGCGATCAACGGCTGCACGAGCGCTGCGACGATCACAGCCAGCACGATGGCGACGACATCGCCGAACACACCACCACCGATTCTGGTCACTGAGTCGACCATGTACGACACTACGACCTCGATGACCACGCTGATGAGGTTCAGTAAGAGGACCACGGCAAAGTAGCGGCCGAACGAGCGTCGGGTGAGTGAGACCGAACGTGCCAGGGCGGCAACGGGACCCAGCCCCTCGACGGCAGCCGCGGGCACCGACAGCGACATCCGGATGTAGAGCCACGAGTATCCGAGCACCAACACCGCGGTGACCATCAGCACCGCGACGAGCGTACCGACGTCCGCCGAATCGAGACCGAGCTCGATCAGAACCAGGGCAGGAACGAAGCACACGAGGGTCACCAGCCCGAGAAGCGCTGTGCTGCCCAGGATTCGCCACATCGAACCGCGCGCGAACCGCCACGACTCGACCCAACCCGAGCGGGCACCCATGACATCGCGCGCGACCGGGTAGGCCACCAAGCCGGCAAGTATCCATCGCCCGACCCACGCGGCGTCCGATATCGCGTCGGGCCCGCCGGCCAGCCATGCTGCCGCATCGAAGAGTCCCGAGTCGCTCACCATCCGGACAACCACCAGGACCAGCAGGCCGCAGACCGTGACGATCGCACTCACCACCGCCGACCACCCGAAGTAGACGCGCGGATTACCGAAGATCGCCGCGAACGTGCCGCTGATCAGATCGCCGACGTTCAGCGGACGCAGCGGGATGATGCCCGGCTTGTGCGTCGGCGGCGGACCGAAGTGACCCGGCACGTACCCGGGATTCTGCGACGCGGCACCCGGCTGCCCACCGACCGCAGCCCCCCACAGCGGGCCGGTGATCGGCGGAGGCGGTGGCGTCGGCGTCCACTCGTCGACCGGGCCCGCTCGCTCCGCTCCCGGCGCCACCGCATCGTGGCCCGCTCGCTCCGCTCCCGGCGCCACCCACCCCTGATCCCGAGAGCCGTCTCCCGGTGGCTGGGTCATGGGGCTCCCTCGACGAACCGATGATCGCGTCCGCGCCGTCGTCGGACACACAGTGTGTGCGCGAACCTATCAAATTCGGGATGTCCGATGCTGTGCGGACAGCTGTGGGTATCGGTTGTCCGGATGACCGAAGAACCTATTCCGGGTGCTACGTGCCGCTGCTATCGTCAAACGAGAACACGTTCTAATTCTTGAGCAGAGGGGACACTCGATGAGCGTCGAGCAGGACAGCAGTGCGCAGGACACCGACAGGACGCAGGCCCGGATCACCGAGGTCGTCGAGAACTACATCGACTTCCTGACCAACGGCACCGCCGAGCAGATCGCCGACCTCTACGCACCCGACGCGACCGTCGAGGACCCGATCGGCGCCGACGTCCGCAACACCCGCGAGCAACTCGTCGAGTTCTACTCGATCATCACCAACATGGACGAGCGCACCGCGACGCTGAAGTGGAAGAAGATCGCCGGCGACACCGCGGTCTTCGAGTTCACCCTCGTCACCGGCACCTCCGGCATGCGCTTCGAGATCACCCCGGTCGACATCATGGTCTTCGACGCCGACGGCAAGATCGCCTCGATGCGAGCGGTGTGGCAACCCGCCGATCTCGTCCAGCTCTGAGACACCATCCCGTGTGACGTTGAGCCCGGAAACCGGGCACAACGTCACACCGATCGGCGGTCATCGCCCCGTCGGCCGCAGCACGATCTCGGCGGGATGGGCATCGGCAGGCGTATGGATGGCATGTACGACGGCCGCCGCGACGGTCTCCGGCTTGAGGAACTGACCCGGGTCGTACTCCTTGCCCTCGATCGCGATCAGGTCGCGCTGCATGTCGGTGTCGATCCGACCGGGGAAGACCGACGTGACCCGCAACGACGGTTCCTCGAGCCGCAACGCGTCGGCGAGCGCGCGCAACCCGAACTTGCTCGCCGCATAGGCGGCCCAGCCCGGATTGGCGCGCAGGCCCGCACCCGAGTTGATGAAGACGACGTGACCGCGCGCCGCACGCAGCGCCGGGAGCAGGACGCGGGTCAGCTCCGCCGCCGCGACGAGATTGACCTCGAGGACGTGACGCCATTCTTCGACGGGAGTCTCCCCGACCGGCAACAGACTGCTCCCGACACCCGCGTTGTGCACGAGCACATCCAGCGACGAGATGGCCTCCGCGGCCGCCGCCACCTCCTCGTGATCGGTCAACTCGACCGCAAACGTTGATGCGCGGTTGGCATGCGGCCCGCTCGCTCCGCTCCCGGCGCCGTGACTATTCGGCCCGCTCGCTTCGCTCCCGGCGCCGTCCAATTCGATGGCCAGCGCGTCGAGCTCAGCCGATGGTCGTCCGCCCAACAGCAGATCGTGGGTCGGGGCAAGCTGACGGGCGATGGCGGCGCCGAGGCCGCGACTGGCCCCGGTGATCAATGCGGTGGGCATGAGCCGAGCTTAGAACCCGGCGTCGCGTTGTCCGCCGATCCTCATCCGGCGCCGATGAGCACGGCGGGGCAGAATCTCCGCATGGCGCGCAACGGTTTCACCCCCACCCAGCTCGCGGCACGCGCCGCGTACCTGTTGCGCGGCAACGACCTGGGCACGATGACCAGCGCCGCCCCCCGCCTGTACCCGCACATGTGGAGTTGGGATGCGGCGTTCGTCACCGTGGGACTGGCGCCGCTGTCGGTGGAACGCGCGGTCATCGAGATGGACACGTTGCTCTCGGCGCAGTGGTCCAACGGGATGATCCCGCACATCGTGTTCGCCAATGGCCGCGACGGCTACTTCCCCGGACCCCGACGCTGGGAGTGCGCGCGCCTGGCCGAGTGCGCGCCCGACTACCCCGACACCTCCGGGATCACCCAGCCGCCCGTGCACGCGATCGCCGTGCAACGCATCCTCGACCACTCGCGACGCCACGGTCGCACCACCCGCTCGATGGCCAACGAGTTCATCGACCGGCGGTGGGGCGCCCTGGTGCGCTGGCACCGCTGGCTCGCGCACGCCCGTGACCCCAACGGTCGTGGACGCATCACGATCTATCACGGGTGGGAGTCAGGGATGGACAACTCCCCACGCTGGGACAAGCCCTACGCGGGCGTGACCCCCGGCGACGATCTCCCCCCGTACCAGCGCGCCGACCTCGACCACGTCACCGACCTGTCGATGCGACCCACCGACCACGAGTACGACCGCTATATCTGGCTGGTCGAGGAGATGAAGCGCGCCAACTACGACGACGAGTTGCTCCCCAAGGTGATGAGTTTCGCCGTGGAGGACGTCTTCGTCAGCGCCATCTTCTCTCTCGCCTGCGACGTGCTGGCGACCATCGGGGAGGACTACTCCAAACCGCGGTCCGACGTCCGGGACCTTCGGGCCTGGGCTGATCGTTACCGGACCGGTGTGGCCGCGGCGTCCAACGAACGTAACGGCGCAGCAAGGGATTTCGACCTCCGGGCCGACAGGTGGATCACCACCGAGACGATCGCGCAGTTCGCACCGCTGCTGTGCGGCGGGTTGTCGCGCGAGCAGGAACGGGCACTGCTCCGCCTGTTCGACGGACCGCGGTTCTGCGGACATCCGGACCTGCGTTACGCCGTACCCCCGTCGACGTCGCCGATCTCCGCGGACTTCCGGTCGCGCGAGTACTGGCGCGGCCCGGTCTGGCCGGTGATGACGTGGTTGTTCAGTTGGGCGTTCGCGCGTAGGGGCTGGCCCGAGCGGTCGGCGCGACTGCGCGAGGAAGGTCTGCGTCAGGCCACCGACGGCGCCTTCGCCGAGTACTACGAACCCTTCACCGGCGAACCGCTGGGCAGCATGCAGCAGAGTTGGACCGCCGCGTCGGTGCTGGATTGGTTGGACTGACACACCAGCGACACGACGACCGCCCACCCGGTGGGTGAGCGGTCGTGGATGGGAACAGTCCCAGCACTCCCGACCTCAGTACTCCTCGGCCCCGACGAGCACCGCTTCTTCGGCCACCTCGTGGGATTCGGCGCTGGTGGTGCGGACGAAGCACACCGCGATGACCGCGACGACGCAGTACGCGGCGGCGAACCACCACGGGGCGGCCGTCGAGGAGAACCACTCGGCGAGATGCGCGACGAGGACGGCGGCCACCGCCGCACCGGCCCACCGCAGGAACGAGTAGCCGGCGCTCGAGACCGACCGCGGCGTCGAGCCGTCACCGGATCCCATCGCGACACCGGTGAACAGCGTGTTGAGCACACCGGACGGAATACCCGACAGGACGACGGCGAGGCCGATCAGCCACACGTGACCGGTGAACGTGCCGACGCCGGCCAGCGCCATCACCACGGCGTACGCGGCGATCGCCGACATCACTCCACCACGCTGACCGAGTGCCTCGGCGATGCGCGGCGCGACGAAGACACCGGCGAGTGCGGTGAGCAGACCCCAACCGAAGAAGATCAGTCCGGCCCAGATGGGCTTGAGCCCCATGGCAATCGGCGCCCAGGCGATGACGGTGAACAGAGCACCGGTGTAGAAGGCGGAGCCGATCGAGGTGATCAGCAACGTACGGTTGCGCAGCGCCTTGATGGGATCGAGAATGGCCACCGGCTCGCGACTGGTGCGCGGCCCGTCGGCGGGGAGCATCACCGCGCACAGGATGGCGCCGATCAGCATGAGGATCGCGGTGCCACCGAACGGTGCACGCCAGGTCCACGAGCCGAGGATCGCCCCGAGCAATGGTCCGACGGCCAGGCCGACGCCCAGTGCGGCCTCGTACAGCATGATCGCGCCGTGCGTGGGGCCCTTGGCCGAGCTCACGATGAAGGCGAGTGCGGTGGCGATGAACAGCGCGTTGCCCAGTCCCCAGATCACCCGGTAGGCGATCAACTGGTCGATGCCGCCGGCGAACGCGGATATGGCCGCGGCGATGACGATCAGTGAAAGCCCTACGGTCAGAGTGCGTTTCGGGCCGAATCGGTAGGCAGACCACCCGGTGATCAGCATGGCGACGCACTGCACGCCGACGTACACGCCGAAGAGCAGCGTCAGCTTGTCCGGCGGCGCGTTGAGCGCCTCGGCGATGCTGTTGAGGATCGGGTCGACCAGGCCGATCCCCATGAACGCGATGACCGCGGCGAACGCGGTCACCCAGACGGTACGGGGTTGTGCGGCGAAGGTGGCGAGCAGTGAGTGGTCGTCGGATGTGGCTGTGGCAGCCGGTGTTCGGGTGGTCATTGATCTCCTCGCTGACGTGTCGGAACGGTGCCGTCGAGCACTTCGTGCAGCGCTCGCAGGGCCGGTGCGGCGGCGGCCAGCGCGGCGCGGTCGTCGTCGGAGAGTTCGGCGATGGCGTGGGCGAGCACGTCATCGCGCTGTTCGCGAACCCGTTGGAGTACCGCCCGGCCGTGGTCGGTCAGTGAGACCAGCACGGCGCGGCGATCGGTGGGATCGGGTTCGCGTAGGACCAGCCCGTTGCGGATGAGACCGTCGACGAGGCTGGTGGCGGTGGGCATGCGGATGGATTCGCGTGCGGCGAAGTCACCCATGCGCATCGGTCCGTGGTCGAGCAGGGTCGCCAGGCCGGAGGCTTGGGCCGACGAATACTCGGGAATTGGTGTGTGGCGTCGCAACATCAGGTACAGACGGGTCAGGGCCGGGCGAATGGCCCGGGCTATGGAGGCGGTGTCCTGATGTGTGGTGGTCACGCTTCGTGAGTCTAATACTTAGAGATACGAAATAAAAGCGGTGGGTACTGTGACCTTTGTGACCCGACGCAAAAAGAAGTTCTCCGAACTGTCCCCACGGTCGCGGACCGCGATCCGCGTCGGCGCGTTCGCGCAGGTCGCGCTGCAGGCGGCGGCACTGTGGGATCTGTCCCGCCGCCCGGCAGCCGAGATCCGCGGCACCAAGCGGGCGTGGGTGGCCGCGTCCTTCGTGAATTTCTTCGGCCCCATCGCGTACTTCGTCTGGGGCCGCGACGTCAGGCGTTGACGCCGATCGCGCCTCCGTCGCGCCACACCGCCACCACCGAGGGCCGCGGTTGCGAGTTTCCCCCGTCGGGCCAGTGCGACATCGGATTGTCCGCGGAGTGGTCGTCATCCTCGCCGGGGTGCTGCACGCACACCACGACGCGGTCGTCGGTGATGATCGGTCCGCACGTCTCACCGCCGGCCGGCACGGTGAGGAACTGTTTGGTCTCGCCGCGTCGAGGTCCGTCGAGCGCGACCGCGAAGAGACCGTCGTTGCTGTCGAGGGCGTTGCCGTCGGTGGAGATCCACAGGTTGCCGTGCGGATCGAAGGCCACGTTGTCCGGGCACGAGATCGGGCTCACCGCGGTTTTGTCGAAGCCCGCGTAGTAGGTGTCGGCCTCGGCCGGATCCCCGCACACCAGAAGCAGATTCCAGGTGAACTCGGTTCCCGCATGGTCGTCGTCGATCTCGATGATCTGACCGTTCTTGTTCTCGTTGCGCGGATTGGCGGTGTCGGCGGCGGCCTTGCCCTTGGTGCCGCGTTTGGTGTTGTTGGTCAGCGCGCAATACACCTTGCCGGTCTGCGGATGCGGCTCGATGTCCTCGGGACGGTCCATCTTGGTGGCACCGGCCTTGTCGGCGGCGACCCGGGTGAACACCGCCACCTGCTGCGGCGTCATGCCCTCGACATGAGAAGTGGCCGAACCGTTCTCGTCGACGGTCAGCAGCTTGTGCCAGCGACCGGTGCCGGTGAACCCGCCGTCGGGTACCCGGCCGCTGCCGTCGATCTGCTCGGGATGATCGCCGGTGAAGCTCGCGACGTAGAGGGTGCCCTCGTCGAGGATGCGTAGGTTCGCCGCACGCGCGGTCTTCGAGCGTCCCTCGGTGACCTTGCGGCTCGAGACAAACTTGTAGATGTACTCGAAGCGTTCGTCGTCGCCGCTGTAGGCGACTACGGTGCCGGCATTCGAACCACCCTGCACCACATGGATTGTCGCCGACTCGTGCTTGAGCCGGCCCAGCGCGCTGTGCTTGATCGGCGTCGACGCCGGGTCCTGCGGATCGACCTCGACGACATAGCCGAACCTGTTGGCCTCGTTGGGTTCCTGCGCGAGATCGAAGCGTGTCTCGTAGCGACCCCACTGGTGATAGTCGGCGTCGTCGGCGAACGAGTAGCGTTCGAGATTCTCGACGGCGGCGGGTTCGGTCACCCGACTCGCGTTGGAGAAGTAGTTGTTGAAGTTCTCCTCACCGGAGAGCATCGTGCCCCACGGCGTGATGCCACCGGAGCAGTTGCCGATCGTGCCGAGCACGGTCGTCCCCGCCGGATCCGCCGACGTGCGAACGTATTCGCTGGCCGCCGCCGGCCCGGTCAACCGGAATGGGGTTGACGCGGTGATACGCCGATTGTGTTCCCCCACAACCGGAGTCAACGCACCCGAGCGGGGGACCGCGGCCACCTCGACGACGGTGATCCCGTGCGCGGCCATCGAGATGCGGGCCTGTTGCTCGGTTGGCTCCTTGGGCACGTACCCGCGGAACATGAACTCCTCGGTGGTGTACTCCTGGTTCACCACCAGATAGAAGTGGTCGGGCGCGCCGGCACCACCGTTGACGCCGTCGATCGGGATCAGCCCGGCGAAGTCGTTGTTGAAGCCGAACTGCATGGACTGCGCCTGCGGTGTCTGGTTGTCGAAGTCGAAGGCGGGTGCACCGGGCAGCACCGGGTCACCCCACCGGATCACCACCTGCTGGCGATACCCGTCCGGGATCACCACCGCGTCGGTGGTGTTCGGGGCCACCGGGGTGAAATCCATGCCGGGCCGTGGTGTCGCCGACGCGGTGCTCGCCGCGTCGTCACCACAGGCCGCGAGTAGAGAGGTGGCCGCCACGCTGCCCGCCACCACGGCCGACCCCTTGAGGAATCCGCGTCGAGACACCCCGGCGCGCACGATGTCTCGGAAGTAGGCGTTGTCGCTGGTGTTGCCGGGCTCGTGCCAGCAGGCCTCGCCGCACTTGTATCGGCAGGTGATCCGGGCGCGCGCAGAGGTGCCGACGCCGGCATTGCGGGCGGCATCGTCTGCGGAGGTGAACAGCTGCAACGGAATACGCACGAGGAAGACCTCCGGAACTGGGGTGGACGACGAGTGTCCGCAAAGGGCTGTTTGCGAACCTTGTCAGAGAAGTAGGGAGGCCGGTGGAACCGGCGGCGATCTCCGGGTGAACACGGGGCGAACAGCCGGTGCGCGCTCGCACGGCGAGGTGCGCCGCACCGGACTATCGTGACGCGCATGAGCGGCGAACCGGGCATCTTCACACCCGACCAGACCACCGAACTCGCGCACTTCTATCACGCGAACGGGTACGCGACGCTGCGCGGACTACTCGACGCCGAGGGAATCGCCGCGATCGAACGCGAGTGTGTTTCGGCTCAGGACAAGGTGATTCGTGGTGAGCTCGACGACCGCTACGGTTCGACGGTGTTCCTCGACGACGCATCGAAGGCGCAACGATTCGCCAACTACGTCGAGTACGTCAACGAACTAGCCCCGTCGGTGCCCGCGCTCCTGGCCGACGAGGCATTGCTCGCCGCGGTCCGGGCGGCGATCGGTGAGAACGCGTGGCTGCGTTCCGACGACGGCTTCGGCGTGGTCTATCAAGACGCCCGCCCGGGCCGGGAGTCGGGGTACTCGCGGATCGGCTGGCATTCGGACTGGCAGGCCAGCCCCAGCATGGACATCTGGCCGTCGGCGGCCTTCACCATCCACATCGACGCCACTTCGCCGGCCAACGGCTTCCTCCGCGTGGTGCCCGGCAGTCACCGATGGGCCACACCCGCACCGTTCCGCAACATCAACAACGTCGAGGTGCCGCCGACCGCGGTGCCCGCCCGCGGATGGACCGACACCGCACCGCCGTTCGCGATGCCGCTCGGTTTCGAGAAGGTGCCCGGCGAGATCGGTGTCTACCTCGAGCGCGGAGACGTCCTGCTGCACGACGGATACCTGTGGCATTCCGCAGCGCGCGCCACCGACGACGACACCACCCGCCGGCATGTGCGCGGCGGGTTCTTCGCCGGGACCCGGCCACCCGTCGGTGCCCCGGCCGAGTTCGTCAAGAACGCCGCCCGCTGAAACCCCGTGCCGCTGAAGCCCTGTGCTGCTGAAGCCCTGTGCTGCTGAACCGCTGAACCGCACGACGTCACCGATGGGTCGCCGGGCTCAGAACCGACCGCCGACCCCGATCCGGCCGGAACTCGACGACCCGCCGAACGACCCGGGACTGCGCCCACCACTGGTGTAGCCGCCCCCGAAACCACCTCCACCGAAACCGCCACCGCCGCGCATCGTCCCGCGCAAGAAGCTGTCGACCAGAATGCCACCGAGAACCGCTCCGGCCGTCGATGATCCGTGCGCGCGCGGTTGCTGACCCTGCTGCCACCCGACGACGTCACCCTGTGCGGCAATCAGCGCCTGATCGGCCAGCGAGCCCGCGCGCCGCGCCGCATCGGCGGCCGCGAGAGGATCGGTGGCGCCGATGTCCTGCGCGCTGCCCAGCAATCGCTCGGCCTCGGAGAGGCGGGTCCTCGCGACCGACTGCACCGCGCCGCGTCGGGTGCCGATGAAATCGCGTGCCGCCGACACCTTGGCCTGCGCCGATGTCAGTGCGGCACCGAGCATCTCGGACCGTCTGGTGCGTTCGGCGGCAGCGCCGCGCGCGGTGTCGAGAGCCTTGTCCAGCGCGGCGTCGGCGTCGACGAGCGCGGTGAACGCGCCGAGCGGGTCGGCGTCGAATCCGGTGCGCGCGGACTGCAGGGCCGTGGTCGCCGTCGCGACCGCCGACGCCAGCTCCGGCCCGCCGTCGGCACCGAGCTGCGTGGCCTCGGCCAGCTCTCCCTCGACCTCGGTGATCAGTGCCGGCATCCGGGAGTGCGCGGCGGCGATGTTGCCCTCGGCGTTGTCGATGGCGTCGAGCAGGTGGGTCGCCTGGGTGATCGCGCCCTCGGCGGCGCGGATGTCGGCGACCGCCGGACCCTGTTCGCCGGCCGGCCGGGCGATCGCCTCGCGACCCTGATCGGCGCTGCGCTCGGCGAATCCGATCTCCTGACGCGCCAGCTCCACGTTGTGCAGGATCGAGGCGCACTGCTGCGCACCGTGGCGAGCGACGAGTGCCTCGAGCTGCCGGGCCGAGGCGTCGGCGCGGGTACGCAGATCGACCAGCCGCCGGGTGATCTCGTCGAACCGGGCGTCGGCGTTGATCAGCAGGTTGCGCATCTCGTCGAACGCGGCCACCTGCGCGTCGAGCGCGCCGTCGGCGTCGGTGCAGGCGGTGATGATCTGCAGCAGCATCGACCGTTGCTCGTCGGGGGTCTCGGGGATGTTGTCGTCGAGACGCTGCCGCACCGTGAACGACGCCGCCAGCGCCTCACGCGCTCGCGCCACCGCGGCGGTGAACGGAGCGGTCTGCGCCTCACCGAACTCGCCGACCGCGAGCCGCAATTCCTCCTCGCTGGTGCGGATTGCGTTGTCGGTGTCGGTGAGCACCTCCCGCGACCACGGGTCGAGCACATCGAGCGGTTGCGCGGCCAACTGGTCGACGGTCAGTTCTTGCTCCCGCAGCGTCTCGAGCCCGCTGTCGAGGGCGCGGCGCTTGCGTCGACGGGAGTAAACCCACATCCCACCCGCCCCGACGACGGCGACACCGGCCACCGAGCCGGCGACGATCAGCCCGGTGTGCGACGGGGTGAGGGCATCGGAGAGGCCGTCGGCGGCAGCGACGCCGGCGCCCGGAAAGTTGCCCTTCTTGAGAGCGGGGACGACGTCGCCGGTTGCGATGTCGGACAGGTTCGACTGGGTTACCCCGTCAACGGAACCGATGGTGCCGAGCCAGTAGGCGCGATCCTCGGTGGCGACGGCGAGCAACACCTCGTGATCGTCGAGCCCGCTGAGTTCGGCGGCCTTGCGACCCCACTGCTCCGGGGTCTGACCGTCGAAATTCTTGACGTAGACCACCCACAGCTGAACGCTGTGATCGTTGTACAGGTTGTCGGTCGCGGTCTGGATCTGGGTGCGCTGATCGACCGACAAGACGCCGGCCGGGTCGGAGATCGGCTCGGGCAGCCGGCTCGGCGGCTCGGCGTGAGCGGCGCCCGTCCCGAGCAGAAGCGGCCCGAACAGGACGGCAGCGAGAAGCATCACCGCCGCAAACCCGAAGGTGGTCGGCGAGACACGCCCCGATGATCGCATCGCGTGCCGGGTCTGCCCCGGCGATCCCGAACACAGCATGACACTCAATCTAGGGCATCAGTGCGCAGGTTACGGCGAGGTGAGGTGCGTCGGGCGACGACCGACTTGCCCGTAATGCGGCCCACCGCCGGTGGCAGGTCGCCGGTATTGCCGGGGTCGGCGGGTCCGGGCTTGCGCGCAGCGCGCTTCGGTGCCAACCTTGCTTCGCAAGGTGCGCTTGTTCGCTGAGGCTCCTTCGCGGAAACAGGCCAGCGACCCCGAACGTCGAGAGACGCCAAGGGTCAGGACAGATTCATTCGGATCAAGGGTGAGTCCCGATTGGCTCCCGTCGTCGTACGGGTGACGCCGCGAAGTGCCAAAGGTCTGACGAGGAGACGTAGGAGGTGGGCACATGAGTGACGGCCCGTCTATATCCGGTACCCGGCGCTGACACGGGTACCACCCCCCATTGATCAACTGACTCTTCCGGCTGCCCGCCGGTTCGTTGTCGTGCCCGCGTAGCCGCACGACCGATCCGACGCGGCCGTTCACTGCTGTGCCATCGGGTGGCTGACGCCCGAGGAGTCCACTGTGCCAACGGCACTGGCCCGCCAATGACACTGTCCGCGAAAGGCTTTCAGACATGACCACAGTATTGCGTCGGGGTGCGCCGCCGACCGCCGGGCGCCCCGAGCGGGTGCGTCCGCGCGCCTGGCCCGCCGACATCCTGGTACTCGTCGGGGCCGCGGCCCTGATCTGGTGCATCATCACCCTGGCCCACGCCATGGGCGCACCCGCCGACTTGGCCGGTGCCCCTTCGTCGATCGACACCGATCCCGCGAAACTTCCCTACTACGCGGCACGTTCGCTTCTCCGGATGTTCATCGGCCTGGGGCTGTCGATCGTGTTCACCCTCGTGTACGCGACGCTGGCGGCCCGGTCGCGGCGCGCGCGGACGGTGCTGTTGCCGATTCTCGATATCCTGCAATCGGTTCCGATCCTCGGCTTCCTGTCGGTGACCGTGACGTTCTTCGTCGCCCTGTTCCCCGGATCGGAGCTCGGCCTGGAGTGCGCGTCGATCTTCGCGATCTTCACCTCGATGGCCTGGAACATCACGTTCGCGTTCTACCAGTCGCTCGTCAGCCAGCCCCGCGATCTCACCGAGGCCGCGGTGAACCTGAGAATGACTCGCTGGCAACGATTCTGGCGGCTCGACGTGCCCAGCGGCCTGATCCCGATGGTGTGGAACGCGATGATGAGCTTCGGTGGTGCGTGGTTCTTCCTCACCGCGTCGGAGGCGGTCACCGTCGGCGGCAAGTCCTACGCGCTGCCGGGGATCGGCGCCTATGTCGCCTCGGCGTCGGATGCCGGTCAGCTGTCCCGGATCTGGTGGGCGATCCTGACGATGGTGATCGTCGTCGTCGCCCTCAACGCGGTGTTCTGGAGCCCGCTGACCGCCTGGGTCGAGCGGTTCCGCATCGAGAACTCGGCATCGGGCGTGGAACCCAAGTCGGTGATGCTCTCGCTGCTGCGCCGATCGAACGCCGGCCGGGCCGCGGGCATCGTGTTCGCGCCGGTGTCCGCGTTCCTCGATCGGGTTTGCGGTTTCCTCGGTGGCCGCACGCAACCGGTGACCACGACCACCGTGACCCGCCGCCGCACCGGTGACGTCATCTTCGTCGTCGCGGTGCTCGCGGTCCTGGTCTACACGACGTGGCGGGTGGTCGAATCGATCGCGGCCTGGGCTGATCTCAGCACCGTCGGCAGCGTGTTCGCCATGGGTCTGGCGACCATGGCGCGCGTGGTGGTGCTGATGATCGTCGCCAGCGCGATCTGGGTGCCGATCGGTGTGATCATCGGACTCAACCCCAGGCTGACCCGGATGCTGCAGCCGGTGGTGCAGGTGTGTGCCAGCTTCCCGGCGAACTTCTTGTTCCCCATGGTGATGGCCGTGTTCATCGCCTGGCACATTCCGCTGAACATCGGCGGCATCGTCCTGATGGCCCTCGGCACGCAGTGGTACATCCTGTTCAACGTGATCGCCGGGGCGGGCGCGATCCCCAACGATCTGCTCGAGGCGTCCCGTGACATGCGGCTGACCCGGGTGTTGCGTTGGCGATATGTGTTGCTGCCGGGCATCTTCGCCAGTTTCGTCACCGGCGGCATCACCGCGGCCGGCGGGGCGTGGAACGCCTCCATCGTCGCCGAATTCGTCAGTTACAACGGCACCGACCACCATGCCTACGGGCTGGGCAACTACATCGCCGAACAGACCGCGTCGTCGGCGCCGGGACACACCGCGCTGCTGTTGCTGGGCATCGTCGTGATGTGTCTGTTCGTCGTCGCCACCAACGCCGCCTTCTGGCGCCGGCTCTATGCCCTTGCCGAGCGCCGCTACTCACTGTGAAACTGCTTGCGAAAGAGGAATTCCCATGACCGTCACCATCACCGACGAGAAGACCCGAGGTGGCACCGTGCCCGCGCCCCTGATCGAGATCAGCGGACTGACCAAGAGTTTCGACGGCCCGCGCGGCGACGTGCTGACCGTGCTCGACGGCATCGACCTCCGTATCGAACCGGGTGAGATCGTCGCACTGCTCGGACGTTCCGGCTCGGGTAAGTCGACGCTGCTGCGTATCATCGCCGGGCTGATCCCGGCCAGCACCGGATCGGTACTCGCCAACGGCAAGGAGTTGTCGGGGGCCAACGCGTCGACGGCCATGGTTTTCCAGTCGTTCGCGCTGATGCCGTGGCTGACGGTGCAGGCCAACGTCGAGCTCGGGCTGGCCGCGCTCGGTGTGAGCCCCGACGAGCGGCGCCGGCGGGCCTTGGTCGCCATCGACACCATCGGACTCGACGGCTTCGAATCCGCCTACCCGCGTGAGCTTTCCGGTGGCATGCGGCAACGCGTCGGATTCGCGCGGGCGCTCGTACTGCAGCCGGACCTACTGCTGATGGACGAGCCGTTCTCCGCCCTCGACGTGCTGACCGCGGAGAACCTGCGCAACGAGTTGATCGATCTGTGGACCGGATCGGACTTCCCGACCAAGAGCATCTGCATCGTGACCCACAACATCGAGGAAGCGGTGCTGCTCGCCGACCGCGTCGTCGTCCTCGGTTCCAAGCCCGGCCGCATCATCCACGAGGCACGAGTGCCGATGCCCCGGCCCCGGGATCGGGAGTCGCCGCAGTTCGTGTCGTTGGTCGACGAGCTGTACGGGGTGCTCACCGGGCGGTTCGACCCCAACGGGTCGGTTCCGGTGACCGAGCCGAATGCCGTTGCCGTCGAGGCGACCCCGGTGAACCGGCCGCTGCCCGCCGCGTCGGTCGGCGGGATCGCCGGACTCATCGAGATCCTCGTCGCGCAAGGTGGTGACGCCGATCTGCCCGACCTCGCCACCACCCTCAACTTCGAGATCGACGACCTCCTCCCGCTCGTCGACGCCGCGGTGCTGCTCGGCCTGATGGAGGCCCGGGACGGTGACCTGCACATCACCGACGTCGGCACGCGGTTCGACGGCGCCAGCATCCAGGACAGCAAGGAGATCTTCGCCACCCAGGCCAGCACGCGGGCGCCGTTGGTACGCACCATCATCCGCGCCCTGCGCAGCAGTGCCGACGGCAGATTGCGGGCCGGGTTCTTCCTCGACCTGCTCAGCCGCGGCTTCGGCACCGCCGACGCCGAACGGCAGTTCGCGATCGCCGTGGACTGGGGACGCTACGGGGAGATGTTCGACTACGACTCGGACTCCGACCAGGTCTCGCTCGATCCGGCGTTCAAGGGGTGAGTGCCCATTGCGCCCGAAGGATGAGCCCAGCGCTCGGCGTCACGACGTGGCGCCGAGCGTGCGGTGCCGCGGTGGCATCGGCACGAAGCCGGCCGTGCGGCGCTGATAGTCGGCGTACTCCGGGTACTTGCCCAGGGTGATTGACTCGGTGAACTTCGTCGACCCGACGAACAACAGGGTCAGGAGCACGGCGCCGAGGATGGTCGGCTGCAGCACCGAGCCAGCGGCCGTCGCGCCGAACGCGAAGATCATCCACCACTGCGCCTGTTCGCAGAAGTAGTTGGGGTGACGGCAGTAGCGGAACAGGCCCTCGGTGAGGAAGCGCGACGGCGGCGTGGCGCCCTGCGCCAGCGTCTCCGCTTTGCGCCGGTGGAACTCCCATTGCTGCTGATCGGCAACGGTTTCACCGGCGAGGAACGCCACGAACAGCAGGGTGAGGATCACGTCGAGCACACCGAAACCGCCGGGATGGCGCAGCGCGGTGTAACCCGGCAGGGAGATCAGCACCAGCAGCAGGTTCTGGTAGATGACGATGAAGAACAGGTTGAACAGGGCGAATTGCCATCCGCTCATCTTCGATCGGAGGATCTGCCATCGGTAGTCCTCCATGCCGGTGTAGCCACCGCGTCGGGCGAAGTTGAACGTCAATCGTGCGCCCCACGCGGTGACCAGTACCGTCATCACCCACAGCCGTGGGTCGTCGAAACCGGCTGCGCCGCAGAAGATCCACATGTAGACCACCGGGGTGATCGACCAGATCCGATCCACCCACGAGGTGTCGCCGGTGATCAGCGACGCCACCCAGCATCCTGTACAGACGACTGCCGCGACTATTCCGACGACCCACAGCACCGACATGGCGTCAGCTCATCCGCGCCAGCGGCACAGTGCCTCGACGGCGGTCATGTCGTAGTCGGGGCCGGTGATGCCCACAGTCAGCAGGGTCACGCCTTCGGCGCTGATGGCGTCGGCGTCGCGGAGCAGGGCATCGACGTCGTCCTTGTATTGCACGCCCGCGGACCGCTCGATGGTCTCTGGGTCGCGGCCGGCGGCGGCGCAGTGCTCGGCGAGCACGGTGGACTTGTGGCGGTAGGTCTCGACGTCGTTGAAGCCGTGCCACGCGTCGCCGTACTGCGCGACGAGGGGCAGCGTCTTGCGCTCGCCGCTGCCGCCGATTAGCACCGGAATATGGCGGGTGGGTGCCGGATTGAGCTTCTTCAGCCGCGAGTCGATACGCGGCAACGCCTCTGCCAGGTCGGCGAGTCGCGAACCCGCGGTCCCGAACTCGTAGCCGTATTCGTCGTAGTCCTTCTGGAACCAGCCGGCGCCGATCCCGAGGATCAGCCGGCCGCCGGAGATGTGGTCGACGGTGCGTGCCATGTCGGCGAGCAGTTCAGGGTTGCGGTAGGAGTTGCAGGTGACCAGCGCGCCGATCTCCACGCGCTCGGTCTGCTCGGCCCAGGCGCCGAGCATCGTCCAGCACTCGAAGTGGGCGCCCTCGGGATCGCCGTAGAGCGGATAAAAGTGATCCCAGTTGAAGATGACGTCGACGCCGGCATCCTCGGCGCGCAGGACCGCGTCGCGGATGAGGGAATAGTCGGGAGCGTGCTGGGGCTGGATCTGGACACCGATGCGAATGGGGAATGCCATGGGTCCCAGTCTGCCCCCACGGGCCGGGTGTGCGCACCCCCCGGTTCTCAGTGGTTCACTTCGTCGCCCTGGGCGCCACTTCTTGCCGCTGGGGCAAGGGGCGTCGACGTTCGGGTGCGGTCGTGCCAGAGTCGAGGCATGAGCACTACAGACCGCAATCCCCACACCGCGGACGAATGGGATGCGCGGTATCGCGATACCGACAGGTTGTGGACGAGCGACGTCAATCCCGCACTACCGATCGAGGTTTCGGACCTGACGCCGGGTACCGCGCTGGAGGTGGGTTCCGGTGAGGGAGCAGACGCCCGGTGGCTCGCCGACCACGGCTGGCAGGTCACGGCGCTCGACATCTCCCAGGTCGCCGTCGACCGCGCGCGGGAGATCGATACGCGTGCGGCGATCACCTGGCTGCAGGCCGATCTCGTCGCCGACGATGTCCCGGGTCGCGATTTCGCACTGGTCACCGCCCACTACTTTCCGATTGCAGCGGCCGATGTGGCGGTGGCGCGCAAGCTCATCGATGCGGTCGGACCAGGCGGAACGCTGCTGGTGGTGGCACACGCCCCCGAGGGTGTGCGAGCCCACGGCTTCGATCCGGCCGACTACGTTCAGCCCGACGACATCGCCGAGATGCTGGGCGACGGTTGGCAGGTGATCACGCACGAGATCCGTGAACGGGGGCGCCCTGCCGGCGGCGGTCACCACATCAACGATGTGGTGCTGCGGGTGCGGCGCACGTAGGTGCTAGTTCTGGCCGTGAGCGTCGACGACGCGCGCAATCCGTTCGATCGCTTCGGTCAGTACCTCGGGTGAGCACGCGACGTTGATTCGCGCGAATCCGTTGCCCTGATCGCCGAAGGCGGGACCCCGGTGGAGGGCGACGCGCCCTTCGTCGAGGATCGGTTCGGCCGGGTCGTCCCCGAGGCCGGTGTCGCCGAAGTCGAGCCAGGCGAGGTAGGACGCGTGCGGTCGGGTGTAGCGGACCTGTGGAAGATGTTGCGCGAGAAGCTGCTCCAGCAGGTCGAGGCTGTCGCCGATGGTGTTGTGCGTCGCTGCGAGGTAGTCGTCGCCGTGGGTGTAGGCGGCCGCGGAGGCTGCACGGCCGAGAATGCTGGTCCGGAAGGCGACCTCGTGCGGTTGGCGTCGAACGACGGCGCGCATGAGGTCGCTGCCGACTACGGTGAGCGCGCACTTGGTGCCGGCGATGTTGAACGCCTTGCTCGCGGAATGGGCGGCGATGCCGACCTTGCGAGCGGCACCGCTGACGGACAGGAACGGCACGAAGGGTGGAGCCTCCGGCGTGATGTCCGGCGGGTGCACCAGCGGGGCGTGGATCTCGTCGCTGACGACGACAGCACCGTGATCGTCGGCCATCTCGGCCAGGGCGACGAGGTCCTCGCGCGGATGCACGAGGCCGAGCGGATTGTGCGGATGGCACAGCAGGATTGCGCGCGCGCCAGCAGCGAATTCCGCGCCGATCGCGTCGAGATCGAGGCGGTAGCCGGTGGGACGCGCGGGGTCTGCGACGAGGGGAGTCTCGACGAGTGTTCCGCCGGCTTCCGGGATGAGTTCGAAG
This sequence comes from Gordonia polyisoprenivorans, assembly GCF_017654315.1. Taxonomy (NCBI): domain Bacteria; kingdom Bacillati; phylum Actinomycetota; class Actinomycetes; order Mycobacteriales; family Gordoniaceae; genus Gordonia; species Gordonia polyisoprenivorans. The sequence goes on along the minus strand of NZ_CP072203.1, from coordinate 469,717 downwards.
AACGGCGGGTACACCGGTGGCGTGATGATCACGCGGTCGCCGGGTGAGATCGCGGCCCGGAGTGCTTCGACGATCACCACGCTGACGTCGGTGGTGAGGTGCACGTCGTCGGGGTCGACCTGCCAGCCCCAGTGCCGTTCGGCGAATCCGGAGAACGCCGGTCCCACGTTGCCGGTGGTGCCGGCGTACCCGAGGTCGGAGGTCTCGATCTGGGTGCGCATGGCGTTGGCCACGACCGGCGCGATCGGATAGTCCATCTCCGCCACGAACAACGGCAACACGTCGTCGGGGTAGCTGCGCCACTTCTCGCTGTTGCGCCGACGCAGCTCCGCCAGCGACGGCGCCGTCGGTCTCGGCAGCTCTCGACCGGTCATGTCCTCTTGTCTATCACCGCTGTGGGGTTTCCGATGTCGGCTGTCGGCGGTCTCGAGGCCTCGACCATCGGGAGGGGGAGTCGCCGGCGATCACAGAAGACGCCGGGAAATCTCATCCTCGGTGGTCGAGGTGCCGAGGAGCGATAGCGGCGTTCCCCTTCTTCCGGTGGTCGAGGTGCCGAGGAGCGTTAGCGACGAGCCTCGAGACCTGTTGCACCGCTGCTGGTTTCCAACCCCGAACGGAAGTGCGCCCCGGGTCTAGAACGCGCGGTCGCCGAGGAGTTGGGCGAGTCGGTTCTCGACCGGCGAGTCTGACGTGGGGTCAGGGTGGAGGATTTCGACGAGGTCGTAGTATCCGTGTCCGATCGGGACCTGGCTGCGCCGGATTCGGTTGGTGGGCAGCATCGAGTCCCGGTCGTCGCTTGTGGCGAGATCGGTATCGGCACCACTTGGTGGTGGGTCGGGTGGTGGATGCAACTCCGCCCGGACGCGAGCCAACGCCGCAGCGTAGGTGGCCCCGACGTCGGGGAGCGCGTTGGTGCGTTTCGGGTTCGGTTCGGCTGCGCCGACGGGGGTGTTTGTGCGCCACCAGCATCGTCCGGCCCACGGCCCGTCGCGATAGATGCCGGTCGTGAATTGTCCGGGTTTGTCGCCGACCATCCGGTTGTGTTTGCCGCAGGCGGGGGCGAGGTCACCGATGTTGGTGAGTCCGCCTTTCGCGTGGTCTTTGGTGGCGTGATGAATTTCGACGTGCGCGGCGGGTTGGGTACATCCGGGAAACGAGCAGTACTCACCGCCGTCTTTGGCGAACAGGGCGATCCGCTGCCCTTGACTCGCTAACCTCGCCCGACCCAAATACAGGGGAAGACTGGTGTGGTCGTCGAACACCGCCAACCACGGCTGACTGTGGGCCGCCAAAGCGATCACATCCCGGATTGGGAGGAGGGTGCCGGTCGCCGTGACGCCCATCCCGGTTTGCGCGATCAACTCCGACAGCGACGTTTTGATGATCAGGTGCGGTGGCAGGCCGCGATGGGAGTGCGGGCCGAGTCCGACATCGAGTCCGGCACGTAGGACCGCTTCCAACGCGTCGTGGTTGCGTTGCACCTGATCCCGGTGATCGCGGGCTGCGGCAGCCGCCACCTGGTCGGGGTCGGCATCCTCGCGACTACCGGTCGGGGACTCCGGGTCGGCGGGGTTGTTCATTCCAGGCGCCGCCCACGCGGCGAGTACTGCTTCGAGGTGCGCGGTCAGAGTGGGAGTCATCTGCCCCGATAGCCCACTCATTTTTTGGGCGTCTTGACGGCCGATGCGGATCTGGCGGTGGCGTTGCCGATCAGCATCGTCGGTCAACTCACCGTCGGGGTCGAGGTGCGCCAACACCCGTGCCCCCAGGATCCGGAGATCGGAGGGGGTGTGGGTGCGGGCGAACCCGGCCATCGTGGCGTCGGCCGACATTTTTTCGTCGAACGGCACTGTCGTAGGTATGCGGTCCAACACGTCGATGACGACTGCGGCGTGGGAGGGGCCGGCCGCCCCGGAGGCCATCGCCTCGGCCAACGCCGGATATTTCGGCGCAGCAACCTCGCCGGTGACGGTGTGGAAGGTGGCGGTCGCTTTGAGTTGTTTCCACCGCCGCCACGGTTCCGACACACGCAACAAGCCGATCATGGCGTCGATGATCGACCCGAACCCGTACTCCCGCGCCAGATGGCGGTCGGAGAACTCGACGATCTGCCGATCGCCTTGGACGGTGACGCGGGTGATCAACCGTTCGGTGGACTGAGCGACCGACACCAGGTCATCGTTGGACAGGCCGGTCAAATCATCGGTGGCCAACTCGTCCATCAGCGTGTGGGCGAGGGCGATTTTCTGGGTGGTCGACAACCCAGACACGTCAGGGAGTGCGGTGTCGACCATGATTGTCACCCCCGGCGATAAGCGCACATGTGTTTGTGTGCTGTTGTGTTCGATCATATGCCGGGTTTGTCGGGTTGGCAAGCGGTTGTCGAAAGTTTCTTCGAGTAGGTTTAGTGGTGGGGTTCCAGCCTGGGGTTCGGCAGGGTCTCGAGGCTCGCCGCCTGGGGCGCCTCGCGCCTCGACCACCGATCGGGGAAGGACCTCGACCACCGATCGGAAAGGGCTCGGCGGAGCACCTCGACGACCGATCCGGGAAGGGCCGGGGCGCCTCGCACCTCGACCATTGGTCGAAGAGCTGAGGTAGTATTCGCCCATACGTTCGATGCGCATACGCGCCGGATAGAAGGGCTCGACCGATGCGCATCGACAGCGGGACGAGACGGGAGGCATCGATACTCCACGCCGACCTGGACTCCTTCTATGCCTCCGTCGAGCAGCGTGACGATCCGGCGCTGCGGGGTCGGCCGGTTATCGTCGGTGGTGGAGTGGTGTTGGCCGCCAGTTACGAGGCGAAGGCGCGCGGTGTCCGGACGCCGATGCCCGGCCGGGAGGCGCGGGCACTGTGTCCCGATGCGATCGAGGTACGTCCGCGGTTCGAGGCGTACATGGAGGCCAGTCGAGCGGTCTTCGAGATCTTCCGCGACACAACGCCTCTCGTCGAGGGGATCTCCGTGGATGAGGCATTCCTCGATGTGGCCGGACTCCGGCGTCTCGTCGGCGATCCGGTCGCCATCGCCGAGACCCTGCGGTCCCGCGTACGCACCGAGGTCGGCTTACCGATCACGGTCGGCCTCGCGCGCACGAAGTTCCTCGCCAAGGTGGCAAGCGCCGTCGGCAAGCCCGATGGCTTGCTCGAGGTCGCGCCGGGTACCGAACTGGCGTTTCTGCACCCGCTTCCGGTCCGCCGGCTCTGGGGTGTCGGTCCCGTGACGGAGGCCAAACTCGCCGACGCGGGGGTCGCGACGGTCGGTGACATGGCGCGTCTGGGCCAGAAGGCGTTGTGCCACATCGTCGGTCCCGGCGCCGGCCGACACCTGTTCGCGCTGTCGCTCGCGCAAGACCCGCGCCGTGTCGAGACCGGCAAGCGGCGCAGCTCGATCGGCTCACAGCGGGCCCTCGGCCGCAGGCCCCGGCCCGAGGCCGAGATCGAGGCGACGATCATCGCCATCGTCGAACGGCTCGGCAAGCGACTGCGCGGCGCCGATCGTGTCTGTCGAACCGTGGTGCTGCGCTTGCGTTTCGACGACTTCTCCCGCGCCACGCGCTCACGCACCCTGCCCGAGGCCACCGACCGCACCCAGGTACTGATGGGTTGTGCCCGGGCGTTGTTCGATGACGCCCTGCCCCTCATCCGGGAACGCGGGTGCACGCTGATCGGGCTGTCGCTGGCCAACCTCGACGACTCCGACTCGCTGCAGATGACCCTGCCCTTCGACGACGATCATCAGCCGGAACTCGACGCCACGATGGACGAACTCCGTAACCGCTTCGGCCGGGACTCCGTCACCCGAGCAGTGCTCGTCGGACGCGACCATGGCGACGACGCCCCGATGCTGCCCGACTGAACCGGACGACACGGTGCGCAAAATGCGCAAAACACGACTTACGAGCACAACAGTGACTGTGATCCGCATTACCCACAGACTCCTCGTGTAGCCGACGACACCGCAGAGTCGTCGGGAAACACGGCAGAAAGTTCAGGCAATGTTGGTAGCACTCGGGTTGGCGATGGTCGCCACCTTCATGTTCCTCATCATCACCAAACGCGCGACACCCGTTGTCGCACTGATCCTGGTTCCCGTCGCCTTCGGCCTCTTCGCCGGCGCGGGCCTCGGGATCAGCGACATGATCAAGGACGGCATCAAGGAGCTCGCCCCCACCGCGGCGATGCTGTTCTTCGCGATCATCTTCTTCGGCATCATGATCGACGTGGGCCTGTTCGACCCGATCATCCGCTTCATCGTCCGCATGGTGCGCAACGATCCGGCCCGGCTCGTCGTCGGTACCGCGGTCCTCGCGGCCGTGGTGTCACTCGACGGCGACGGATCGACCACCTTCATCATCACCACCGCGGCACTCTTGCCGCTGTACCTGAAACTCGGTGTCTCCCCGGTGGTTCTGACCGTCGTCGCCGGCCTGGCCAACGGCACCATGAACATCCTCCCCTGGGGCGGGCCGACAGCCCGCGCGGCCAGTGCGCTCAAGATCGACACCAACGACGTCTTTCTCCCGATGGTTCCCGCGCTCGCGATCGGCATGCTCGTCGTTCTGGCGTTCGCCTACCACCTCGGCGTGCTCGAGCGTCGTCGCATCGGCCGTATGGAAATCAAGGAGTCGATGCTGGCCCCGAGCGAGGAACTCGTCCTCGCCGGAGCAGGCGGTGGCAGTGGCACCGACACGCCCACCGGCCGTCGACGCTTCCGCGGTCGCGGAACCAGCAGCGCGGCAACCGGTTCCGGCGCCGGTGGCGACTCGGCCGGCCCCGCCGCGACCGGCGACCTGCCCGCCCAACCCCACGACGATGCTGCCCACGACGACTCCGACGCCACGGCCTCCTTCACCGGCGTGCTCGACCCGAACCGGAAGTCGCTGCGGCCCAAACTGTTCTGGATCAACGCCGCACTCACCGTGGCGCTGCTGGCGATCCTCGGCATGGACGTCGTCGCCATCCCCGTGCTGTTCATGATCTTCGCCGGAATCGCTCTCGCGGTGAACTTCCCGCACATCAAGGATCAGCAGGAGGCCATCACCCGGCACAGCTCGAGCATCGTCTCGGTGGTCGCGATGGTGCTCGCCGCCGCGGTGTTGACCGGCGTGTTCAGCGGAACCGGCATGGTCGATGCGATCGCGCACTGGATGGCCGACGGCATCCCGACCTGGATGGGCCCGCACATGGCCGTGGTCATCGGCGTGCTGTCGATCCCGCTGACCTTCCTGATGTCCAACGACGCCTTCTACTTCGGTGTGCTGCCCGTGCTTTCGGAGACCGCGACGCGCTACGGCATCGACCCCGCCGAGATGGCGCGCGCATCGATCACCGGTCAGACCTTCCATATGCAGAGCCCGCTGGTTCCGGCGATCCTGTTGCTCGTCGCGCTCGCCGGCGTCGGACTGGCCGATCACCACAAGAAGGTGCTGTGGCGTGCGGCGGTGGTCTCGCTGGTGATGCTCCTCGCCGGCTGCCTATTCGGCGCCATCCCCTTCTGAGGAGTCCCCGACCGGGTCGCCGCAAACAGGATCTCCCTGTCGGCCGATCCCTCCCACGCCTAGGCTGACCGCATGCGATTGCGAACGCAGGTACTGCTCCTGCAACTCGCCGTCATCGCGGTCAGCCTCGGCGTGGGTTTCGGCGTCGTGGTCTACGGATCCGACGACCGGGTCCGCGACGAATACGCCCAACGGGCCCTGGCCATCGCCCAGACCATGGCCGACGATCCCGACGTCGTCGCCTCCGTCGCCGCACATCAGGGCACCGACCTCGACCGAGCTGAACTCGTGAACTCGTCCCTGCAACGCCAGGCGACCGCCGTGGCCCGCAGCACCGGTGCGCTCTTCGTGGTCATCGCCAACGCCGACGGAATCCGGTTGGCCCACCCCGACGTCGACGAGGTCGGAGTGCACGTCTCCACCGATCCGTCCCGGGCGCTGTCCGGTCAGATCGACATCACCACCGATCGGGGAACACTCGGCGACTCGGTCCGCGCAAAGGTGCCCATCCTGCAGCCCGGGCTCACCCGTCCGATCGGCCTGGTCAGTGTCGGCGTCTCGACGCAGAAACTCACCCGCGACACCCGCCGCGACATCCTCGCCACCGGGCTCATCGCGCTCGTGGCCCTCGCTGTCGGTGCGGTGGGGTCGGTGCTGCTCGCCCGCCGATGGCGGCGTCTGACTCTCGGACTGGAGCCCGACGACCTCGCCGAACTCGTGCGTGAGCAACGGGCCGTGCTGCACTCGCTCGATGACGGTGTCCTCGCCGTCGACAGCGCGAACGTGCTGCGGGTCGCCAACGAACGCGCCCGCCGACTGCTGGAGGTGTCCGCGCCGGTGGGCACGCCCGTCGACGCGCTCGGGCTGACGCCCCGGGTGCGTGGTGTGGTCGAAACGCCGAGGCCTGAGCCGGTCGCCGCCACCGTCGGGGATCGGATCGTGCTCGTGTCGTCGCATCGGGTCACCGCCGACGGACGTGACCTGGGCATGGTGCTGTCGGTGGTGGATCGCACCGACGTCGAGGAACTCACCCGCGAGGTCGACGCCGTCCGGGCGATGAGCGTGGCCCTGCGCGCGCAACGTCACGAGACCGCCAACCGCATGCACGTGCTCGCGGGATTGCTGCGGCACAACAACGTCGACGAGGCGCGCGCCTACCTCGACGACCTCACCGGACCGCACGCCCGCACCGTCGACGGCATCGAGAACGTCGACGAACCGCACCTGCAGGCATTCCTCGAGGCCAAGGCCAGCCACGCACGAGAGCGGGGTGTCACGCTGCGCCTCGGACCACAGACGTGGGTGGCGGGCGCGCTCACCGATGCGGTCACGGTGACCGCGGTGGTCGGCAACCTCGTCGACAATGCGATCGACGCCGCGGCCGGCAGCGCCGATGCCGAGGTGGAGGTGGAGCTGTTGACCGATCCGGGCCCCACTGCCGACGACGGTAGGACACACTCGACACTGTTGGTGACGGTGGCCGATTCGGGACCCGGCATCGCTTTTGACGACCCGGCGGAGATCTTCACCGAGGGCGTCACCACCAAGACCGACCCGGCCGTCCCCGGCGGCCGCGGGATGGGCATGTCGATCGTCCGGCAACTCGCGCGGCGAATCGGCGGTGACGTGACCATCGCCGAGCCGGGCGGAACCGGGCGCGGAGGTGCGGTACTCGTGGCGCGGCTACCGGGCGTGATCGAGGAGGGAGGCCGGTCATGACCGGCGAGACGCCAAGCACCGACGGCCACGGCGTGCTGATCGTCGACGACGACTTCCGGGTTGCCGCATTGCATTCCGCGATCGTCACGGCGGTCCGCGGATTCCGGGTGGTCGCCCGCGCCGGGACACTGGCGCAGGCGCGTACGGCGCTCGCCGAGCACCCCGACATCGAGCTGGTGTTGCTCGATGTCTACCTGCCCGACGGTTCCGGCATCGACCTGCTTGCCGAATTGCGTTGTGACTGTTTCATCGTCGGCGCCGAGACCGACGCGCGGGCGGTGCGCGCGGCCACCCGCGGGGGTGCGCTGGCCTATCTGATCAAACCCTTCGCCGACACCGAGCTGGCGCGTCGTCTCGCCGGTTACGCGCACTATCGGCGGGTGCTCGACGCGCCTCGGGTCGATCAGACCCAGGTCGATGCGGCGTTGTCGGGCCTGCGGTTCGGGACGGCGCCCGCCGAGCGGTCCTCGGGCGCCTCGCCGACCGAGCAGCGGATCCTCGAATTGTTCGACGACACCGACGAGGGATTGTTCGCCGACCAGGTCTCCGACGCCATCGGCATCTCGGCGGCCACCGCCCGCCGGCACCTCGCGGCGCTGGTGTCGGCGGGACGGTTGATCATGTCATTGCAGTACGGCGGCACCGGACGCCCACGGCAGGAGTATCGCAAGCCGCGCAACTGATCAGCTCGTTTGCAACCTCACACACGCGATGATGGCTTCGTGCGAAGGTTTCGGGAGTCGAGTGCGTTGTCGGCGTTTCAGATGTCGGACGCCCCGCTGGACACGGCGGGTGCGCTACGCGCGCTCGCGGCGGGCGGCGCCCTCCTGATACTCGGTGTGCTGCTCGGCGACTGGGCCAGGCTGGGGGTCGCCTATCTCGGCGCCGCGTGTTCGGTGGCGTTCGTGCTCGGCGAAAGTTACCGGGTCCGGTTCACCGTGCTCGCGGCGGCGTCTGCCGGCGCCGCGGTGGGGATCGTCGTCGGTGGCTCGACGACCGGCCACGGCGTGCTGCCGATCATCGTCGGCGCGGTGGTGGCCGCAGCGGTGTCGGGGCTGGTCGGCGTCGTCGGGCCAGGCGGACCCGCCTTCGGGATGATGCTCAGTATCGGTGTCGCCTACGGCCAGTTCGGTGGTTCGGGGCTGAGCCCGCTGAACCAGGCGGTGTGGTACCTCGTCGGCGCATTGGTGGTCGGCGTGGCCCACTTCGTCGAGTGGCCGTTCCGGGCCGACCTCCGACGATCTCCGCTCGCCACGACGACCGACACGCAGCCGCACTCGATCAGAGGCGATGCCGTTCGGGTCCTGAACAGGATGCGCACCCCGGCAGCGGTCCACAACAGTGTTCGGACGGCGCTGTGCCTCGGTGTTGCCACCGCGATCACCGTCGCTGCACACGCCCCGCAGCACGGGTTCTGGTTGCCGCTGACAGTGGCTGTCATCGTCCGGCCCGAGTACGGATCGGTGGTCGGGCGAACGGTGAACCGGGTGGCGGGCACGGTGATCGGTGCGGCGGTGGCCGCCGCGGTGGTCGCGATCTGGCCCAGCGGCATCGTGGTCGCGGTGGCGGCGTCGGTCGGGCTGGCCTTCGCCGTGCTCACCGGACCCAAGTTGTACGGGCTCCGAGTCGTCGGCATCACCCTCTCGGCACTGTTGTCCGCGTCGGTGGGCGCCCCGGATGCCCTCGGTCCGGAGATCCGGCTGCTCGACACCCTCGCCGGCGCGGTGATCGCCGTCGTCTTCGGTTATCTGATCTGGGCAGGCAGCAAGGACAACGCCTGACCCAGGCAGCAGGGACAACGCCTGACCCAGGCAGCAAGGACAACGCGTGACCCGACGCCGCGGGCCGGCCACCACGACTTGACCTTGACACAGTGACAAGGTGTGGAGTGGACGGGGAAAGGAGGTGGTGGACGATGTGGCAAGCACTCGAGCACCCCGATCAGTCGGTACGTCTGCGCGCAGCGATGGCGGTGGGTACGGCCGGAGCCGATCTCGACGCCGAGGAGGTGACCGACCGTCTGATCGCGCGGAGTGCGATCGAGCCGGACTTCTTCGTCCGCGACATGCTGACGTGGGCGCTGTGCCGCCAGCCCGCCGACGTCACGGTGCCGAAGCTGCTCAAGGAACTCGACTCCGACGTCGTCCAGGCGAGAAGCCAAGCACTGCACACTCTTTCGAAGATCGGGGATGGCCGGGCATGGCCGTTCGTGTCGACCATGCTGCATGAGGACGACGACGAGGTGGCGCGAACCGCGTGGCGTGCGGCCGTCGCGCTCGTTCCCGCCGACGCCGTTGACAGCCTTGCCGCGGATCTGGCCACCGAGTTCGGACGGCGCACCGACGAGGTACGCCGGAGTCTGAGCCGGGCTCTCATCGGGCTCGGACAGCCCGGGCGCGACGTCGCGCAAGCGCGGCTGACGCATCCGGTCGCCGCCGTCGCCGACCACGCCGCGGCGACGATCCGGTTGTTCGACGATCCCGACTCGGGGTTCGCCGATGCTCATCGGTGAACTCGCCCGCCGTTCGGGGGTCTCCACCCGCATGCTGCGTCACTACGACCGACTCGGGCTGGTGACCCCCACCGGGCGGACATCGGGCGGCTACCGCGAGTACTCCGACGCCGACGTTCGCCGGTTGTTCGAGGTGGAGAGTCTGCGCACGCTGGGCCTCACACTGCCGGAGGTCGGCGCCGCGCTCGACGAGGCGGCCTACGAGCCGATGCAGGTGGTGGAGGACCTCATCGACCGGACCCGGGACCGGATCGCCGCCGAGCAGGAACTGCTGGCCCGACTGCAGCGCGTCGCCGCCACCGCGCCCACGCAGTGGGCCGACGTGCTCGACGCGGTCGCGATGCTGCGCGCGTTGCAGTCACCGTCCGGCGCGCAACGCATCCGGGCCGCACTCAGTGGCGACGACACCCGTCTGCCTGTCCCGGAGTTGGCGAAAGCTGCTCTGGCCGAGGATGATCCGAATGTGTTCGGGGCACTACGGTGGTCGTTGGCGCGTGCCGGCGACGCCGCACTCGACCACCTCGCCGACGGCCTGGCCGCAACCGATCCGCGGGTACGGCTGCGCGCCGTCGAGGCCGTCACCGCCATCGACTCCGAGCGGACCGCCACGATCCTTCTGCCCGCACTCGCCGATGCCGACGACGACGTGCGCGATCGTGCCGCGACGGCGTTGGCCGCGCGGGGTTCGGCGGAGTCGATCGATCCGCTGGTCGCGATGATCGTCGCCGGGCGGCGCGACGTCGAGGCCGCCGAGTACCTCGGCGCCCTCGCCGAGCGAGGAGGCTCGGGCCGCGTCCTGGCCCGGCTCCGTCATCATCTCGACGCCGCCGATCCGGCTGTGCGATTGCGAATTGTCCAGGCACTCGCCGAGATTCCCGGCGTGGACGGGCAGCGTCTGCTGGAAGAGATGGCCGCCGACGACGACCCCACCGTCGCGGCCACGGCCACGGCGGTGCTGCGCGCCAGGGATGTGGGCCCAAGGGTTATCGGTCGGTGACCACCCGGTGACCGAATGGGTCGTGTCTCGGCGTTTTGTCGTTTCCGGCTGACGCGGGTCGCTCCCGGCACGTATGAATGGAGGAGGAACTGCGGAAATCACCCAACGCCCGTGAGAGGCCCCACGATGTCCCACAGCACCGGAATTGCCCACCGTCCCCAGGACGAAAGCAGCTACGACGACGCCGACATCGACGCAGACCTGCGCTGGTGGGCCGCCGCCAACTACCTCAACATCGCGCAGATCTACTTGCAGGACAACGTTTTACTGACCGAGCCGCTGACCGTCGACCACATCAAACCACGGTTGCTGGGCCATTGGGGCACCAGCCCGGGATTGTCGGCGATTTACACGGTGCTCAATCGAATCATCAATGACACCGGGTCGGAATGGTTGTATATCACCGGACCCGGGCATGGCGGTCCGGCATTGGTGGCCAACACATATCTCGAGGGCACCTATACCGAGATCTATCCGCACATTTCCCTCGATGCCGCCGGCGTACGCGCACTGTGCAGGCAGTTCTCGACGCCCGGTGGCATCCCCAGCCACGTCAGCGTGCAGACGCCGGGGAGCATCCACGAGGGCGGCGAGCTCGGCTACGCGCTCGTGCACGCCGCAGGTGCGGCCTACGACCATCCCGACCTGATCGTCGCCGCGGTGGTCGGTGACGGTGAGGCCGAAACGGGTCCGTTGTCGGGGTCGTGGAAGATACCTGCCTTCCTCAACCCGGCCCGCGACGGTGCGGTGTTGCCGATCCTGCATCTCAACGGGGCGAAGATCGCCGGGCCCACCGTCCTCGGTCGCAGCACCGACGCCGAGATCAGCGATTACCTCAGTGGGCAGGGGTGGCGTCCGGTGTTCGTGGAGGGCGAGGACCCGCGGGAGGTGTTCCCCGCCTTGCACACGGCGCTGGTGGACTCCTATCGCACGATCCGGGAGATCCAGGCCGCCGCGCGCGGCGACGGCCCGCGCCCGGACACCGCATGGCCGGCGATCGTGTTGCGGACGCCGAAGGGCTGGACCGGCCCGAAGTTCGTGGACGGCAAGAAGATCGAGGGCACGCACTGGGCGCATCAGGTGCCGCTGTCGGGGGTCCGGGAGAACCCGGAACATCTGGCGATCCTCTCCGACTGGCTACGGTCCTACAAGCCCGAGGAGCTGTTCAACGAGGACGGCGGCGTCGTCGACTCCATCCGCGCGCTCGCACCGAAGGGCGATCTGCGGATGGGCGCCACCCCGTACGCCAACGGGGGCCGCCTGCTCCGCCCCCTCCGTCTGCCACCGATCTCGTCCTACGCCCTCGACATCGACTCGCCGGGCGTGGTCCTGCACGAGACCACGCGCGTGCTCGGCGAGTTCATGCGCGACATCTACCGGGAGAACGGGACTCCCGACGACGGCGGCAACTTCCGGTTGTTCTGTCCGGACGAGACGTCGAGCAACCGCCTCGGCGCGGTCTTCGAGGCCACCGACCGGTGCTGGCAACTCCCGACCACCGAGTTCGACGACGGGCTCTCGGCGTCCGGGCGGGTGATGGAGGTTCTCAGCGAGCACCTGTGTCAGGGCTGGCTCGAGGGCTACACGCTGTCGGGGCGGCACGGATTGTTCGCGACCTACGAGGCGTTCGCGATGGTGAGTGCGTCGATGGTCGTGCAGCACACCAAGTGGCTCCAACACGCCGCCGAACTACCGTGGCGCGAGCCGGTCGCCTCGCTCAACATCCTGCTGACGTCCACGTGCTGGCGCAACGACCACAACGGCTTCTCCCATCAGGGTCCCGGCCTCATCGACCTGGTGTTGCCGCTGTCGCCGGGGGTCGTGCGGGTGTGGTTGCCGCCGGACTCCAACTCGCTGCTGTCGATCGCCGATCACTGCTTCCGCAGCCGCGATCACGTCAACGTCCTCGTCGTCGACAAACAGCCGCATCTGCAATACCTGACGCTCGAGGAGGCCAACGAGCAGGCCGCGGCGGGCGCCTCGATCTGGGAGTGGGCCGGCACCGAGTCCGCCGACGACGGGTTCGACGACGCCGCACCGCCGGACGTGGTACTCGCCGCCGCCGGGGACGTCCCGACCCAGGAGATTCTCGCGGCCGCGCAGTTGCTCCGGGAGTGGGTGCCTTATCTGCGCACGCGGGTGGTCAACGTGATGGACCTGATGGTGCTGCTGCCGCAGAACGATCATCCGCACGGCTTGTCCGAGGAGAAATTCATCGACCTGTTCACCCGCGACACCGACGTCGTCTTCGCCTTCCACGGCTACCCGCGCGCGGTCCATCAACTCGTGCACGGCCGCACCCATCCCGGACGGTTCCACGTCCGCGGATTCTCCGAACAGGGCACCACGACAACGCCGTTCGACATGGTGGTGCTCAACAAGATGAGTCGCTATCACCTGGTTCTCGAGGCGCTGCGCCGCTCGCGACGCGCCCCGGAGAAGAGCGCCGAACTCGTCGAGTACTGCCGCACACAACTGGCCCGGCACGCCGACTATGTGCGCGAGCACTTCGAAGACCTCCCCGAGGTCCGGGACTGGACCTGGAGCTGATCTGGGGCTCCTCGGAGACGATAACGGCACCCGGCGAACGTCTCGCCGGGTGCCGTTGCCCGTCAGTGGATCAGCACGTCACCGGATCAGAACTCGGTCCACAAGGTCAGCGGCTTGGGCAGTGTCTTGTTGTACGACACCCAGACTCGGCCGTTGGGGTGGCTTGCGGCCTCCCTCACCATCGCCTGGGCGCTGGTGTAGACGACGTAGCCCTTACCGGGGACGTAGAACGTCTTGTACCGGGAGTCGCGGTCCGGGTTGGCGTACCAGTACGGGCGCAGCTGCGGTGTGTCGAAGATCGACTCAACGCCGCTGGCCGCGATCTGCTTGGTTTCGGCGGGGGTGAAACCCACCCACACTTTTGTCGGTGTGTCCCGAACGTCGGCCGCACTCGCGTGCCCGCCCCCGATGAAAAGCAGCCCGGTCACGGCAGCCAGCGCCACCAGGAGACCTACGAGTTTCTTGCGCACTTCAACAACCTCCCCTTGTCGTGAGTACTCCCTGTGCGAGTACCAATGATTGAGTATTAAACATAGCAAACTCTCCGCAATGTCGCAGACTCCCGGACCGCCGACCCGGCAACTTGCCGTGCGCGGGCCCGCTACAGTTGTCAGCCATGACGACGCACGTGGACGCCACCAGCCCGGATCTGATCACCGTGGACGTGCCGACGCACTGGTACAACCTGGCAGCCGAGCTCGACGAGCCTATTCCGCCGCATCTACACCCGGGCACCAAGGAGCCGGTCGGTCCCGACGATCTCGCCGCGCTCTTCCCCGCGGGGTTGATCGCTCAAGAGGTATCGACCGAGCCCTACATCGAGATCCCCGAGCCGGTCCGGGAGATCTACCGGATGTGGCGGCCTTCGCCGCTGATCCGGGCGCGACGATTCGAGGAGTCGCTGAACACCGGTGCGCGGATCTACGTCAAGTACGAGGGCGTCAGCCCGGTCGGCAGTCACAAGACCAATTCGGCTGTCGCGCAGGCCTATTACAACTGCGTCGACGGAGTGCGCAAACTGACGACAGAAACCGGGGCGGGCCAGTGGGGTAGCGCGCTGGCCTTCGCCGGAGCGCAGTTCGGCATCGACGTCGAGGTGTGGCAGGTGCGCGCGTCCTACGATTCCAAGCCGTACCGCGGATATCTGATGCGGACCTACGGAGGGACGGTGCACCCGAGTCCGTCCGACCTCACCGATGCCGGCCGCGCGATGCTCGCCAAGGACCCGAACACCACCGGGAGCCTGGGGATGGCGGTCAGCGAGGCCGTCGAGGTCGCCGCGACTCACGACGACACCCGGTATGCGCTCGGTAGCGTCCTCAATCACGTTGTGCTCCACCAGAGTGTCATCGGCCAGGAGGCCGTCGAGCAGCTCGCCGGCGTCGAGCCGGGCGGCGCTGACGTCGTCTTCGGGTGCGCCGGAGGCGGATCGAACCTCGCCGGTCTCTCGTTCCCGTTCCTGCGGGAGAAGCTGGCCGGACGGTCGAATCCGCGGATCGTTGCCGCCGAACCCGCCGCCTGCCCGTCGATCACGCAGGGTGAGTACCGGTACGACCACGGTGACGTCGCCGGACTGACCCCGCTGCTCAAGATGCACACGCTCGGAATGGATTTCGTGCCGGACCCGATCCACGCCGGTGGCCTGCGCTACCACGGCATGGCGCCCGCGCTGAGCCACACCGTCGAACTCGGACTCGTGCAGGGCATCGCCATCGCCCAGCGCAAGGCCTTCGAGGCCGGTGTCCAGTTCGCGCGGACGCAGGGCATCGTGCCCGCGCCGGAGTCGACGCATGCCATCGCCGCAGCCGCGGCCCACGTCGCCGACGATCCCACCGAGCAGGTCGTCGTCATCGGATTGTCGGGCCACGGTCAGCTCGATCTGCCCGCCTACGCGGAGTTCCTCGACGGCGCGATGGCCTGAGTGCCTCTCGACCGGTCACGCGGGTGACACGCACTGCCGGAGTCGATCTCGCGGCTGCACCGGCATCGACCGCGGTCGCGGTGATCGACTGGTCGGCAGGCATTGCGCGGCTGGTCGAGCTGGTGACCCCCGCTGGCGATGCGACGATCCGGGCCCTGGTGGCCGGGTCTGCGCGGGTGGGGATCGATTCGCCGTTCGGGTGGCCGGAGGAGTTCGTCGACTTCGTCGTCGCCCACCACCGAGGATCGACGCCGACCGGCAGCGGGCTCGACGCCATCGACCGCCGACGTCCCTTGGCATTTCGGCGCACCGACCGGTTTCTCGTCGAGCACGGACTGGGGCGACCGTTGAGCGTGTCCGCCGATCAGATCGCCCATGTCGCGTTCCGCTGCGCCGGGCTACTGGCCGACCTCGGCGTCGTCGATCGTGTGGACGGCTGGGCGGTGGAGGCGTATCCCGCAGGCGCTCTGCGGCATTGGGGCCTGCGATCCCGCGGCTACAAGCGGGCGGGTAACCGGGAGTCGCTGGCTGATCTCGTGTCGGCGCTGCAGGACGCGGCCGGGTGGCTCGACCTCGGCGATCATTACGCGCTCATGTGCCGTGACGACAACGCCTTCGACGCCGTCGTCACCGCACTCATCGCTCGAGCCGCGCAGCTGGGGCACACTCGTCTACCGGACGAGGCCGACAGGTCGGTGGCGCTGCGGGAGGGCTGGATTCACGTTCCCGACTGCTCGCTGGATGCGCTGCGCTGGTCGCGGTGAGCTGGAACCAGCACCGTGGCAAGCGGTCTCGAGGCTCGCCGCACGCGGCTCGCACCTCGACCATCGGGGAAACGGGCACGGGACCGACAGGACGGGTGGCTGTCCTCCCGGTGGTCGAGGTGCGTAGGAGCGATAGCGACGGAGCCTCGAGACCCCTTGTGCCGAAAAGTATCCGGGCCAGCGCGCACCCTCACCCCAGCGGCAACCGCATGATGATCCGCGGAAAGCCGTTGAGCACCGACGTCGTGTCGGAAGCCTTGACGAACCCGGCGGTCTCGAACATGGCGCGGGTGCCGACGTAGGCCATCGTGAGATCGACACGTTCGCCGCGGTTGTCCACGGGGTACGCCTCGACAGCGGGTGCTCCCCGATCCCGTGCGAACTCGACGGCACCGGCGATGAGGGGGTGCACGAGCCCGGTCTTGCGGTGACCCGGCCGGATTCGTATACACCACAGTGACCAGACGTCGAGGTCGTCGACGTGGGGGATCCTGCGGTTCGTCGCGAAGGTGGTCTCCGCGCGAGGTGCGATAGCGGCCCAGCCGACCACCTCGTCGTCGAGGTAGGCAAGAACACCCGGCGGGGGATCGGCGGCACAGAGTTTCCGGACGTATCGTCCCCGCTCCTGCTTCGCCAAAGTGCGGTTCAGGGCGTTGGGGATTCGATAGCTCAGGCACCAGCAGACGTTGGCGTCGGGACGCTTCGGCCCGACCATGGTGGCGACGTCGTCGAAATGCGTCGCCGGGCGTACCTTCACGGTCATGACAACCAGCCTCACCCACTTGGCGTGCAGGAGCAACGGCTGGCATACCTGCGCTTGTATATTTCTGAATCTGAATCTAGCATCAGAAAAGTCGAGCCGAACTCGCGCGCCCAATCCCCTCACCCCGAAAGAGGCCTCACATGGCGATGATGACCAGGGACTCCTACGTCGCGTCCCTCGATGACGGTCGCCGGATCTTCGCCGAGGGAGAGCAGGTCAAGGACCTCTCCCGGCACCCGCAATTCGCCACCGCGATCGAACTCGTGGGCCAGGGTTACGCCGACCACTACCGGCCGGGCGATGATGCGAGCGGTCCGTACTTCGACATCCCGCGCAGCCCTGTCCAACTCAAGGAATTGCTGTCGGACCTGCTGCACTGGGACATGGTCACCGTCACCACCAGCCAGGGCCTGCTCGCGCTGCTGACCGCGGCCGCCCGCATGCGCGCCGATCACCCCGAGGCGTCCGCACGCATCGAGGACTACTTCTACTACTGCCGGCGCAGCGACCTGCGCTGCGTGCAGGCCATCACCGACGCCAAGGGCGACCGTCGGCTGCCGCCGGGGGCGCAGGACGATCCCGACGTCTACACGCGGATCGTCGAGCGCCGCCCCGACGGGGTCGTCATCCGTGGCGCCAAACTGCACATCTCGTCGGCGGCGGTCTGTCACGAACTCGTCGTCATGCCGACCAAGAACATGAAACCGGGCGAAGAGGACTACGCGATCGCGTGCGCGGTGCCGGTCAACGCGCCGGGCGTGCGCATCGTGAACACCAGCTACGCGCCCCGTGAGCGCGAGGGCGACTTCCCGGTCAGCGCGAAACACAATATGCCCGAGGGCTTCATCATCTTCGACGACGTCTTCGTCCCCGCCGAGCGGGTCTTCCTCGACGGTCAGGTCGGCCATTCGGCGACCTTCGCCCACGCCCTCGGACTGTGGGAGCGTCTCGGCGGAACCGCCCACATGTCGGAGTTCGCCGATCAACTCGTCGGGCTGGCGCAGCTGATCGCCGAGGCCAACGGCACCGAACGCATCAACCACATCCGCGAGAAGATCGCCGAAATGATCATCTACGCCACCATGGTCCGGTCCGGCCTCGAGGCGGCGATCGCCAACGCCGAGGAGAGCCCGGAGGGCTGGTACTTCCCGAGCGAGCTCTACACCAATGCCGCGAAGCATTACGCCGCAGCCGATTACAGCCTGATGGTCCGACATCTCCATGACATCGGCGGCGGCTCGATTCTCACCGCACCGTCGACCGCCGACCTCGACAACGACGAGGTGGGCCCGCTGATCAAGAAGTACATGCGCACCAAGGACGGCGTCGACGGCGATTACCGCACCAGACTGTTCCACGCCATCCGCGACTTCACCGCAGACGCCTACGGTGGCTGGCAGCTGGTGACGATGCTGCAGTCCGGCGGCGGGCTGTACGCGCAACGTCTGGTGGCACGCAAACACTACGACATGGACAAGGCCAAGCGCGCGGCTCTGGAGCTCGCGGGATTGGCATGACGCTCACCGGGATTCCCACGGGGCTCGACGCCTTCGCCCGATATCTGCGGCGTCGTCTCGCAGGCCTGACCGGTGAGTTCTGCTCTGCCGCAGAAGCTCCCGCCACCGACGATTTCAGAGGCGACCGGATCGCGGCGGTAGAAGAGCTTCGTGCGGGTCACGAGGAGGTGGTCGCGCGGATGCGCCGACTGCAGGGCGCGCTGTTCGACGCGGGTGTCGCGTGGCCCGGCGGTCCGGTCGAACTCGGCGGCCTCGGGCTGTCCGCGGCACACGACGAGGTCTTGGAGAACGTCCTCGACGAGCTCGGATTCCCGTCCAGGGAGGCACTTTTCGTCGGATTGAACATCGTCGCGCCGGCCCTGCTCCGACACGCGCCCGCGCACTTGCGTGACTCCGTGCTGCCCGCGCTGTTCCGGGGCGATCTGATCGGCTGCCAGCTGTTCAGCGAGCCCGGCGCCGGATCGGACCTCGCGTCGGTGACCACCCGTGGGGTGCGTGACGGTGACGACTGGGTGATCACCGGTCAGAAGGTGTGGACCTCGATGGGTCATCTCGCCGACGTCGGCGAGGCCCTGGTGCGCACCGATCCCGAGGCGCCCAAACACGCCGGCCTCACCATGTTCCTGCTCGACATGCATGCGCCCGGCATCACGGTGCGCCCGATCCGGCAGATGACCGGTGGTGCGGCGTTCAACGAGGTCTTTCTCGACGGCGTCCGGGTCTCCGACAGCCGCCGGATCGGCGGGATCGGTGAGGGCTGGGCGGTGGCGTCGACGAGCCTGGGTAGCGAGCGGTCGACGATGAGCGGACCCGGTGGCCCGCTGACGCCGGTCGTGATGGCGCGGCTCGTCGAGTTGGTGCGCCGCCTCGACGCCGAGTCGGATCCGGTCCATCGGCCGCAGATCGCGCGTACCGTAACCGCCGTGACCGCCATGCGTGCCGCGGCCGGGCTCAGCCCCGGATCGTGGAGCCACCGGATGGCGCCGGTCAGCGGATCGGTGCTCAAGTTGCTGATGGTCCGCGCCGCCGATGAGATCGCCCGTCTGGCAACCGAAGTGCTCGGGGAACGGGCATTCGTCGACAACGGTGACCCCGACACCTTCGCGTGGTCGGAATTCATCCTCGGCGTCCCCGCCCTGCACCTGGCCGGCGGCACCGACGAGATCCAGCTCTCCGTGATCGCCCAACGCGGACTCGGGTTGCCCCGCCGATAATTTCCGGCACGACCGTGCCGCACCACCCACGAAGGAGTGTCGAGATGGAGTCGTTCATCACCCACCGTAAGGGCCGGACGCCTCGTCAGGTTCACCGCGACGTCGAGGACCTCAAGGACGACGAGCTCGGCCGCTACGGGTTCACCGGGCGAACCGCACACCTGTACCGCCGCAACGACCCGACGCAGTACAGTGTCGTCGGAGATCTCGCCGGGGTGGACCGCGCGACAACGGATCTGACGCCGACCGATCAGATTGATCCGGCCGGTGAGCCGCTGCTCATGTTCCACAACGCCGATTGTCGGATCTCGTTGTCGCGTCGAGACACCGTGGCGCCCTTCTACACACGCAACGTCGATGGCGACGAGTTGATCTTCGTCCACGACGGCACCGGTCACTTCGAGACCGAGTTCGGGCGATTGGCCTACCGCCCGGGCGACTGGGTCTACCTCCCGAAGGGCACCACCTTCCGACAGATCCCCGACGATCGCTGCCACTTCCTGATCATCGAGGCCGCCGAGGAGTACCGGGTCCCCGACGCCGGCGTGCTGGGACGTTTCTTCCCGTTCGACCCGTCGTTGGTGGTCGTGCCCGAGGCGGAGGTGTTCCCCGACGACGGGCGCGAGGAGTACGAGGTGCGCTTCCGGCAGCGTGAGGGCGCCACGTCGCTCTTCTACCCGTTCAACCCGCTCGACGTCGAAGGCTGGCGCGGAGACAACTTCGCATTCACCTTCAACATCGAGGACTACGACGTCATCACCTCCGAGACAGTGCATCTGCCACCGACGGTGCATCTGTTCATGCAGGCCACCGGCGTGTACGTCATGAACTTCCTACCCCGGCCCGTCGAAGGCCGCCTGGGCACCGAACGGTTGCCCTGGTATCACCGCAACACCGACTTCGACGAGATCGCCTTCTACCACGGCGGCAGCGTCTTCGGGATCGACATGCCGCCCGGTCTGATTTCGCATGCGCCACAAGGAATCCACCACGGAATTCCCGAACGCGCTCGGGAACGAGCCCGGCGCCGATTCGAGGTCGACCAACGCGTCGAATGGCAGGTCATCGCGATCGACACCCGTCTTCGACTCACCGCCACCCCGGTGATGACGGCCGCCGCTGCCACCGAGGTCGCCGCGGAGGCACAGGTATGAGCCCCACGGATTCGACGGCGCGCAAATTCGACTACGACCGCATCCCCTATCTCGTCGTCTTCGACGACACCTCGGCCTACCGGGACACCTACGGCGGTGTCACCGAGAGCGTGGTGCTCGAGAGTTATCTGTTGCAGCCCAAGGGAATCAGCTCGGACACCGTCATCGTGTTCATGCACCCCATCGGCGGTGGAGCCTACCTACCGATGACCAATGCACTGGCCCGCGCCGGCCACCACGTCATCTACTGCAACAGCCGCTACCGAGGTGTCGACAGCGCGTTGATCATGGAGAAGGTCGTCCAGGATCTCGGCGCATGCGTGAAGGACGCGCGCGATCGGCTCGGGTACCGCAATGTCGTTCTCGCCGGATGGAGTGGCGGCGGAGCGTTGTCGCTGTACTACCAGCAGCAGGCGCAACAGGCGACGGTCACCGCGACCCCCGCCGGCGAGCCGCCCGATCTGACGCAGCTCGATCTGCCTGCGGCGGACGGGATGATGTTGCTCGCCGCGCACGTCAGCAGACACGGCACGCTCACCGAATGGATGGACCCGTCGATCCTCGACGAGACCGATCCCGACAAGCGTGATCCCGAACTCGATCTCTACAACCCGAACAACCCGAATCAGCCGCCGTACACCGACGAGTTCCTCACCCGATACCGTGCGGCCCAGATCGACCGGAACCGGCGCATCACGGCGTGGGTGCTTGAGCAGCTCGAGGATCTGCGGGCCAAGGGGGAACCGTTGATGGAGCGGGGATTCGTTGTGCACGGCACGATGGCTGACCCCCGGTGGCTCGACCTCACCCAGGACCCCAACGACCGTGAACCGGGTTGCTACCTCGGCGACCCGCGAATCGTCAACATGGGACCGGTGGGCCTGGCACGTTTCACGACACTGCGGAGTTGGCTGTCGCAGTGGAGTTTCGACGACGCCAACGGCGATGGTCCGCGGTGTGCCGCCGATCTGTCCGTGCCGACGCTGGTGCTCGGTAACAGTGCCGACAATGCGTGCACGCCGAGCCACACCCAACGTCTCTACGACGCCGTCGGCCACCCGGACAAGCAGATGCACACGATAGTCGGTGCCACCCACTATTATTCGGGTCGTGCTCAGCTGCCGTACCTGAAGAAGGCGGTCGACACCATCACCGAGTGGCTGGGCGAGCGGTCATGGACGAGTCTCTGAGCAGCACCCGTCCGACCGGCACCACACCCGACATCTCGCCGGACGAGGTGCGTGCCGCCCTGCGCGATTACTTCGCGACCCGACCCGGTCTCGACGAGGTACGCCGCACCAGGGATGGCCGGCAGCCGAGTGGATTCGACGAGAGCAGCTGGCGGGCGCTCGCCACGGACGTCGGGCTGTGCAGCTTGGGTATGCCGCCGCGGTGGGGTGGTCTGGGTTTGGGTCTGGATTGCTTGGTGGCCGCCGTCGAGGAGTGTGGAGCCGCCCTGTATCCCGGACCGGTGCGGGCCGCCGTCCTCGCGGCGGGGGCGCTGGGTGAGGGAGCCCTGGGTGAGGGGGCGCTGGGTGGCCTCAATGATGCTGTCGACCTCACCGGGACCATCGACGGTCTGCTCGCTGGTATGGCCGTCCCCGGGTCGACTCTCGACACCGAAATCGCAGAGCCGCAATCTCTTCCGCTCTGGCGTGCCGGCGTGGCGACCGGTGTGCTCGTGGCACTGTCGCACGGTGTTGTTGCCGGGCTCGCCGTCACCGAGGTGCGCACCGCCGACGGCGTTGCCGCCGCGCTGGTGGTACTCGACGACTCCGCCGACCGGAGATCCCGAACCACCGTCGACTTCGCACTGCCGCGCGCCGATGTGACCGTCACCGATGCGCCGGCCCTGCTCGTCACCGAGCCGGGCGATCATACTGCGCTGCAACGATTCCGCGATGCGTCGACGCTCCTGCGGGCCGCTGAGCAGGTCGGCGGCGCTCAAGGATGTGTGTCGTTGATGGTCGAATACGCCGGAGTCCGAGAGCAATTCGGTCACCCGATCGGCAGCTATCAGGCCATTGCGCACCGGTGCGCGCAGACCGCGGTCGACGTGGCCGGTGCCCGCGGACTGGTGACCGCGGGCGCCGCGGCGCTGGATCGCACGACGTTTACCGACCCCGATACCGCGGTGCACCTCGCATCACTGGCCCATGCCGCGGCCGGCGAGACCTATCTCGCGGCGTCGAGCTCACTCATCCAGGTCAGCGGTGGCATCGGATTCACCTGGGAACACGACGCGCACCTCCACTTTCGGCACGCTCGAACTCTCGCGGTGGCGGGCGGAACCCCGGCGGAGTACTACGATCGCGCGGTGTTGGACGGGTGCCTGGACCTCGTGATCTCAGGAGTGGGAGGCAACGAAGCCGTGAATCCAGTCCAGATGGCGAGCGGGTAAGCCGGGTGCTCCCAGACGGGCGTTGCGCCCGTAAAGAAGTGGCGAGTCATTCGGGAGGTGGAGCACGTCGGCGGTGGTGATCGAGGCGTACTGCACCCGCCGGGTGCGGTCTCGACGGAGGTCCTCGTAGCCGGCGCGCGCGGCGTCGAGATCGGTGCCCGCGGCGAGTTGGTCGGCGAGGACGATGGCGTCCTCGATGGACTGGTTGGCGCCCTGACCGTGGTGCGGGACGAGGGCGTGCGCGGCGTCGCCGAGCAGCGTGACGCGGCCATGGTTCCATCGCGCGAGCGGCGGGCGGTGGAACAACGCCCAGCGATCCCCGACGGGGGCCGCCTCCACCATCTCCGTCACCGCCGGATGCCAGCCCGAGAAGTGCTTCATCCGTTCATGATCAGTGGCCGGCGCAGTCCAGGCAGGGTAGGGCCACGGTGCCGGGCCCCGTTCGACGAGTAAGAAGTTATGTGCGCCGGACCCGATCGGGTAGTGCAGCAGGTGACCACCCGGCCCCATCCAGAACTGAATGGCCTCCGGGTCGGGTAGTGACCGTAGGTGCGACGGGTCGACGATGCCGCGAAAGCCGGAGCAGCCCGAGTAGAGGGCGTCGTCGTAGCCGAGCACGAGTCGTCGCACGGTGGAGCGGGCGCCGTCGGCACCGATGACGAGATCGGCTGCGGCGGTGGAGCCGTCGTGGAAGGTCAGAATCGCCTCGGTGCCGCTGTCGTCGATGTCGATGAGCGTGCGGCCCAGATGCAGGGTGTCGGGACCCACTGCCTCCGACAGGATGGCCTGCAGATCGGCCCGGTGCACGCCGGCGTAGGGCGCGCCGTAACGGCGGCGGTACTCCTCGCCGCCGTAGTGCCGGCCGATGACCTCGCCGGAGCGGCCGTCGCGGAAGATCAGTTCGGGAATCTCGGCCCACACCTTCGCGAATTGGTCACCGAGTTCGAGCCGACCCTCATAGAAGCGCATCGCGTTCGCCGACAGCGCGACGGCTGCACCGACCTCCCGGAGTTCCTCGGTGCGTTCGTAGATCTCACTGGCGATGCCATGGCGACGAAGCGCGAGTGACAGCGTCAGGCCGCCGATTCCTGCGCCGATGATCGCGATGCGTGGGCTGTGCACGTCTCACTCCTCCGCCTCGGCTACTGCCGAGCAGCGGACACCTTCGGTTGCAGTGGCACCGTCGCCGCCTCGACAAAGCTCGAAGCGAGTGTGGCGGGCGACGACAGTTGTGCTTCGTGGCTACCGGGGGTCCGCAGCATCGGCGAGCCTGCGGGGAGGCGCTCGGCGAAGCGTTCCCAGCCGTATTCGCCTGGCGGCAGCGCCAAGTCGTCGTCGGCGAGTAGATACACCGCGGGAAGTGCGAGCCGCGCCCAGTCGTCGAGGTCGAGCGAGTCGTTCATGGTGTGGAAGGGCTGGCGTTCGAGGAGCGGGTGGATCACCCGCTGGACCTCGGCACCGACGTCCTGCATGAACGCTCCTGCGAAGACCTCGAAGGGGAACATCACCGAGTTGTCCTGCGACGACTGGGCCGAGGCCCGGAACATGTCACCGTAAGCGGGAGGGCACAGATCGATGAGCGATTCGCCCGTGAGCGGGACGAACGCGCTCCAGTAGATGAGGCGCTCGATCCGATCGGCGATCGCCGCGGCGGCGCCGGACACGGGGAACCCGCCCCAGCTGTGTCCCACGAGAACGATATCGTGCAAGTCCCGAGCCTCGACGTAATCAACCAGTGCTGCAACGGAGTCCGACAATCTGACCTCGGCGCGTGCGTCTTCGGCGCCGAGTCCCGGCAACGTCGGCGTGTAGACGGTGTGACCCTGCTCGCGCAGGATCTCGGCGACCGGTCGCCAGGACCACCCGCCATGGCAAGCACCGTGGACGAGAACGAATGTGGACATGTGCGACCTCTCAGCTGTGATCCACCCCATACCTTTGCCACGCTAGGTTTGCCATCCATGGAAGACAAGGACGGAATATCGGCGTATTCATACGATCCGGCGATCAATGCCGAGTGCCTTTGGGCGACACGGGCTGTCGAAGCCATGGGCCGCGATCTTTCCCGCACGGTGCGGGACGGGTTGTCACGTGACCGTCGTGGGCGATGATTGCCACGCAAGGACAGAAATTCAGAAGAGAAGCAAGGGGATAAATGGCGGCCACCACTGTGGCACCCCTTCAGGACACGCAGGCGATAGTGCCGGGTAGCTGTCATATTGGCTGAAACAGAATGTCAAGAAGAGCCAGATGCTCAGCAGCAGAGCGACCGTCATCGACACGAAATACACGGGGTTGCTTGCCCTCATGAGGGCCCCTGAGGTTAGGAAAAGCGTGACCAGGCCGATCATGTACGCAACCGGGGTGTACATGGCCAGCCCAACGGTCGAGGCGAGGGGAAGTTGATTGATATCGCACGTCGACCACTGTTGTGCAAGTACGTATATGCCCACCAGCATCACGCCGAATGCACCGACGAACGGTGTGAGGGTCGTACGGAGCACCGGGAACTTCCGGGGCGCCGAGCTGGAGTCCGATACGCCGGCACGTTCCGCCGGTGAGCCCGCGTTGCGTCGACGTTGCAGATCAGGGCCGTCATCCGAGGCCATCTCGGACCCTTCGATTCCGTGGATATTTCCCGTCAACCGAAATGGTCGAGGCGAAGTCTCGCCCCGTGTGGTCATGCATAGTACCCATAGGTGAAGACTGCCAGCGCCGTGCCCAACGCGACGTATGCAATAAGAAATGCGGCCACCGGTACTCGTACGGTCTGGTTACCGACAATTGTCGTCAGCACGGCGGCAATTGCGGCGGCGAACATGGGTGAAATCGCGCACAACCACCATGACCCGGTCCCGGGTAGGGCGCTCACACCCAGTACATCGGCGGCGGTCCACCGCAAGATCGTGTACGTGAGTGCGCAGGAAACCGCGCCGATCACTGCGCCGAGCACCGCTTTCATGACCTGGTTGCTCTCAGCTGACTCAGCAAGCTCGTCTCCTTCGCCGCCACCGTGATCAGGTAATCCCGGTGATGCCCATCAGTCCAGTGCCGCGCCAAATACGTGCGCTCCCGCCTCCGCTCGACGAACCATGAGCTGCGGGCCGACGTTGCGGGCGTCATGTGTGAGTGACCAAACCACAATCTCGTCGATTTGACAACATGAAAGACTGCCGCGCTGGCGTGAAGTGGAAGCCCCGGTGTCGGGCCTGCTCGCAGACCGGGGCATCGGCAGCAAGGGGCTCTCAAGCAACTCCGTCGACATCAAAAGGCAAGCGGTGGTGATAGTTTTTCGCGAAGACCGAACCCTTGGGGTCGCGCGCGAGTGCGGCTGATATCCGCAGGACGCTTGCGGGTTCGAGTTGTCCGTGAGGTGCGTTACATCAACGCCGACCTCTTGACCTTCCCGGTCGCCGTGCGGGGCAGTTCGTCGAGGAGTACCACCGACTTGGGTACCTGAAAACGTCCGAGACGCTCAGTGCACCAGGCGATCACGTCGGCATCGCTGATCGGTTCCGTGGCGACCACCGCCGCGCACACCCGTTGGCCCCAATGCGGGTCGGGTGCGCCGAACACCGCGCATTCCTCGACACCGGGCATCGCAGCGAGGACCTCCTCGACGACCTGCGGATGGACGTTTTCCCCACCGGTGCAGATCATGTCGTCCGAACGGCCCTGCACATACAGGTAGCCGTCGTCGTCGAGAAAGCCGATGTCACGGGTGTTGAACCAGCAGTCGACGAGCACCCGCGCGGTCGCATCGGGATTGTCGAGATAGCCACGGGTCACACAGGGCGAGCGAAACCACAGTTCGCCGGACTCGCCGGCCCCGAGTACCGACCCGTCCGGAGCGCGGACCTCGACATCGATACCGACACCCGGCTTTCCGGCGGACGACAGTCGCTCGGGGTGATCGCCCCGGTGATCCTCGACCTCCAGAAAGGCCACGCCGCCACCGGTTTCGGAGAGGCCGTAGACCTGTGCGAACTCGCAGCCGAGGAGTCCGATGGCCTCACCGAGCAGTTGCTGGGTGATCGACGAGGCGCCGTAGCCGACGTGTTGCAGCGACGGAAGCGCACGGGGGTGCTCGCGGAGTTCGCCGAGAAGCGAGTGGATCAGGGTGGGCACCATCAGCGTGTGCGTGATGCCGTGCTCCACGATGGCATCGGCGATACCGGCCGGAGAGGTGTCGGCGATGTAGACCAGCCGCATCCCGATGAACATGCCGTAGTTGGCCCAGGTTGCCCCGGCGGCATGGAAGTTCGGTGGGATCACCAGCGCTCGGGAGTTCTCGTCGAAGCGGTGGACGGCCGCATAGGGCAGCGTCGCCTCGATCGCGCCGCGGGTCAACGGCACCGCCTTCGGATGTCCGGTCGATCCCGAGGTGAAGTAGATCAGCGCCTCGTCGTCGGCGTCGGTATCGATCGCCGCACGATCGACGCCGGCATCACCCGCCGACACAATGGTCGGCCATACCTCGTCGTCGGGAGCCGCCACGGTTCGGCTCGGAACATCCAGGGCGGCAGCAAGTTCCGAATGGTGAGCGTCGTAGACCAGATGGGTGGGACGCACCGCCTGCGTCATCGCGTCGAGATCCGTCGCAGGCAGACGGAGATTGAGCCCGACGATGGACGCGCCTTGGCGCCACGCGGCCAGCACGGTGATCGGATACGCGGCGACATTCGGTCCCAACCACGCCACCCGATCACCGCGCCCGACGCCCTGTGCCGACAGCGTGGCGGCCAGCCGGTCGGCGGCCGCATCGAGGTCGCTCCACGTGAGGTGGCGATATGGGTCGACGACGGCGATGTCGTCGGCGTGCTCGCGGGCGCGCCGACGGACCGCGGCATCGATGCTGTCGTGGATGATGGCCTGTGCGGTCATGGCGGAACCTCCGAACATGCTGATTCTGAAACTGAGTCTAGATTTAGAAACAGTTCCGCGTTCGGTTACGGTCAGATCGGCCGGTCCCGTAATCTCCAATCCGGACTCACGCGCGGCGTGGCCACCGGCATGAACGGACACAGAGAGAGCGGCGATGGCGACCAAGCGCAAGGGTGAGCGCACCGAGGGGGCGCTGCTCGACGCCGCCCGCGAGGTGTTTGCCGAGCAGGGCTATTTCAACGCCAAGATCGCCGACATCACGCGCGCAGCCGGTCGCTCGCCGGGATCGTTCTACAACTATTACGAGAACAAGGCGCAGTTACTCGACGCCCTCCTCGACCAGTTCACCGGTGAGGTGATGGAGCAGTCGATGGCCGCGATGTCCGACGACCCGTACCAGAGTGTGCGCGGTGCGGTCACCGCCTACTGGACGACGTCGCGCCAGCATCTGCCGGAGATGATCGGGCTGACGCAGATGGCGATGACCGACGAGAGGTACGCGCAACGTGCGCGCGAGATGCGCGCGGTCGGGATGCGCGGGGTCATGACGCACCTCAAGCGCGCCCGCAAGGCCGGCCACCTGGCCGGCGTCGATCTGCCGACGATGGCGTCGGCGATCATCTCGATGCTCGAATCCTTTTGCTGGACATGGCTGGCGGGCAAGGGCGATATCGGTGTCGAGGCGCCCGACGACGAGACGGCGATCGCCACCATGACCGCGCTGTGGTACGGCGCGATGTACGGCCCGACGGACTGACGTCAGGCCGAACCGCGTGCGTCAGGCCAGATGGCGTGCCGCGTGCGGCACCGCATCGCGCGGGGTTTTGCCCTGGAATCCGTCACCGATCGCGCGCAGCTTCCACTCCCCGTTCTCACGGCAGATGACCGCCATCGTCACCCCGGTGAACGCCATCCCGCCGGCAAGCGTGAACCGGGCCAGCTCGGCGCCCGTGGTCTCGTCGACGAGGCGGCAGTAGGCGTTGTCGACCTCCTGGAAGGTCTGCCCCTGATATGAGGTGACGGTGAAGACGAGATTGTCGATGGCCGGGTGAATCGCGGTCAGATCGACGTTGATGACCTCGTCGTCGCCCTCGCCCTGACCGGTCAGATTGTCGCCGGAGTGCACGATCGAGTTGTCGTCGCTGCGCAGGCTGCCGTAGTAGACGACGTCGGCGACCTGCCCGCGGCTGAACATGAGCACTGAGGCGTCGAGGTCGATGTCGCGTTGACGTCCGCCGAAGAACCCACCGCGCTTGATCGGGTCCCATCCGAGGCCCATCCGGATGCGGGTGAGTGCGACGCCACCGTCCTTGCGCAGCGACACCTTCTGTCCCTTGGACAGATCCACGCGCCGGTTCTTGGTCAGGCTGACCTCGCCGGGCACGCTGGGTGGTGCCGGTGCCGGTGCCGGGGGTGCCGGAGGCGGCGGGGCGAATCCCTGCGGCGCGCGAGCCTGCGGAGTGAATCCCGGTGGTGGCGGGGCATATCCGGATGTCGGCGCGGGTGGCGGTGGCGGGGGTGGGGTCACCGGGACGGTCGGCGTCGGGGCCGCCGGTGTCGGGGTCACAGTGGCGGCCGGCGCATCGTCGACCGAGACGCCGTGATCACGCACGAGGTCGGCGAATCCGCCCGCGTAACCCTGACCGACCGCGCGGACCTTCCAGCCGCCGCCGCGCCGGTACAACTCGAGCGCCACGACCACCGATTCGGAGGAGAGCCCGTCGATCGTGTACGTGAACAGCTCGACGCCGCGGGCGTCGGTCACGTGGGCGACCGGAGCCCCGAGTCGGCCGAAGCTCGACGACGCGTCGTCGAGGGTGATCACCGCGCGTACGGCGTGGATGTCGGTGGGCACCGCGTCGGTCCGGACCCGCAGCACGGGTCGGTTCGTCGGATTCTGCAGGTCCACGCCCGGTCCGGTGGGCTGGTTGTAGAACACGAAGTCGGCGTCGGTGCGAACCGTCATCGCGTCGGTCACCAGCAGCGCCGACAGATCGGCGGGAGCTCCCACATCGACGGAGACGAGGACCTCGCTTCCCGGCAGTGGTGCGTTCTGGCCCTTGGTCAGTACGGTCATGTCCCCATCCTGGCATCCGCGCCGACACGGGCGAGGAACCATTCGACGATCTGCTCCCCGCCCAGCGCCCCGGGATCGGCGGTGATCGTCAGATCGGGGCGCGTCCAACCGATCTGGTCGAGTTCGCCGTGGCACGGTCGGACGGCCGCGTCGGCGTAGGTGAGCAGGTCGATGTCGAGCCGACCGTCGCCGGCGGCGTAGACCTCGTTCGCGGTGGCCAGCGTGCCGTCGTCGACGAGCCGCTCGCGGACGTGGGCCAGGGCCGCAGACTTGGTGACCTCTCGCGGCAGCGCATAGATCTTGCGGCCCTGCTGCGAGACCGTCCACCCTCGGGTCGCGCACCACGCGCGCCAGTCGTCGAGGAAGCCCGCGGGCTGGGCGTCGAGGTCGACGACGATGTAGCAGAACAAATCGTCGGCGGTGCGCAGCGAGCGCACCCAGCCGTCGTCGATGCGGGCCGCCAGCCCGGCCGTCACCTCGGCCAGCGGTGCCGACGTGGCGGCAACACGTCGCTCGATCCGGGCCCGCCACGCCGCGTCGTCGGCGCCGTCGCACAGCACACGACCGCCGCTGGAGACGACCGCATGGCGAAACGGACTGCCGGGCAATGTGATCCGCGCGAACTGCGCCGGGGTTCGGGTCGTCACCGGGACCACGGGCACCAGCTCGGTGAGCCGCGACAGCAGACCGTGCGCCCGGCGGGTCATGTAGGAGAGCGGCGCGTCCTGATAGATCTCCACGCACACCGGATCGACGTCGGCAAACTGGCTCTCGCCCATCGCCGTTCGGGAGTAGATCAGGGTGCGATCCAGGTCGGTGGCGACCAGACCGGTGGCGAACTGTCCCGGGGTGGCAGGGTCGCTCACGCATCCTCCTTGACGAGCCCGACGCAGGAGTAGGCCAGATCGGAGCGCACCTCGACGGGAACGCCGCGTTCGGCGGCGAGCATCCGGATGTGGTGGTGTTCGGGCAGATCCGGCTCGCGGACGAGAACCATCCAGGGCACGCGCCGCAGGAGCACGCGGGTGGTCTCGCCGACACCGGGTTTGACGAAGTTCACCGACGACACCCCGTACTCGTCGCGTAGGCGCTCCATCGACGCCCAGCCGGACCACCGCGGCTCTCGATCACTGTCGAGGATGCGCTCGATGCTCCTCCGGACGTCGGGCTCCACTTCGGCGAAACGCTCGGACACGGTGTCCAGGAACAGGTTCGACACGTCGAACTCCCGGAGGTGTTGGTAGAACTTGGCGCCGTGGAACTCCCCGGGGCCGATGTGGTCGGCGTTGAGCACCGTGCGCGACACCAATCCCGACACCGTCGAGTTCAGGCACGCCGAGGCGATGAGGAAATCGTCGCGGGTGCCGTAGGTGCGGGTACACGACCCGGGATCGGCGAGGACCGCGAGCTCGTCGGCCAGCCGCGCGCCGCCGGCACGGGCGTAGGCGTCGAGGGCGTCGGTGAGTTCGCGTTGGATTGCGCCCTTACCGGTCCACCCGTCGACGAAGACCACCGACTCGGGTCGGTGCCGTGCGGTGATGTGGTCGAGGGCGACGGTGTCGATGCCGCGGTCCCGCACGATGGACATCGTGTAGTGCGGTGCGTCGACGCCGTGTGCGAAACGTATCCACCGCCGCATCAGGATGCCGACGGGCGTGCCGGCGCGCGCCAGTGACACCAGCGTGGGCTGCCGGTCACGTTCGGCGACAACGAGTTCGCTGACCACTGCGGTGGCGTGTGCGAGTCGGGCAGCGGAATCCCGCAGAGCCGTATGGAACAGCTCCTGGTACTGCGCGCCCGGCTGGTACTCGATCGGCAGGGACTCGGCGTAGTGTGCGGCACCGGACTGGATGCGACGCTCACGCTCGGCCAGCTCTCCTTCGAGCGCCACGTGTGAGAGGTCCTTCAGCAGCCAGGTGACCTCGTCGGGGCCGTATGACCCGAATGCCGGTCCGCGTAACGGCGGTGGTGCCGGTGTGGTCATCGGGGCCCCTTGCCGGTCGGGAGGATCGCCAGGCACACGTCGTGGCCCGCGGCGGTCACCACGTCGAGCAGCCCGCCCGGCGCGCGCAGCAGGTCGGTGTCGGCGGGGGTGTCGATGACCATCACCACTGGTGCACCCGGCACCAGGTTGTAGACGAAACGAGGTGTCCCGGGGTCGGATTCGGGCGCGGTGAAGGTGAATCCGCGACGCAATGGATAACCGTCGACGTCGCGGACGTGCGCCGGCGAGCGGGTGGTCGTCTGATATCGCGTCGGGATGCCACGCCGGTCGAGTTCCTCGGCCAGACACAGTGGCAGGTACATGAGCTCCTCGTGACCGACGACCACCACCTCGAGCGCCGGGTCGAGGTGGTCGGCCACTGCCGCGGCGGCGTCGGCGACCGCATGAGCGAAAGCCTCGGAGTCGCTGTGCGCAAACCCATGTCGGCCACCGTCGGGTACGCCCGACGGCCACCGCAGAGCGATCTCGGTGACGTGGCCGCGTCGGTCATCGACCGGGTTGAGCGGGTCGGCGACGCTGTCCCACACGGCGTCGACGAGCCCCTCGGGTAGCTCGATGCTGCCGTCGGCGAGTGCGACGTGATCGATCCGGACACCGAGTTCGGCTGCGACACGCGCGGATTCGGTGCGATGGGCATCGGTGCGCATGTCCACCAGGGAGGCCACCACATACCGGTCGCGGGGGGTGATCCGCTGTAGCGCGGTGATCGCGCGCAAGGCGGTCGAGCCGGTGGAGATCTCGTCGTCGACGAGTATTACCGGTGCCGCCGGGTCGAGCGCCAACAACTCAGGTGAATGTGGTTGCAGGAGATGGGTGGTGGCGTGCGAGTGGCCCTCCTCGAAGGTCCCCGACACCCGAACACCGGCGATGTGTCGCCGCGTGGAGTGCAGATACAGGCGCGCCGAACAGCGGTGAGCCACACAATGTCCGAGGCCGGTCGCGGTCTCGGCGAACCCGAGCACCGTGGCCCGCGCCGCGAGGTCGGCACCGACAAGCTCGATCACGGCGTCGCCGAGGGCGTCGGCGGCACCACGCACCCGGGCAGGCCGGGTGGGGATGTGCTTGCCCAGCACCGTCGACACCAACAGGTGCGCCCGACGACGATTGCGCCGCAGCCCGAGGATCACCAGATCATCGGTACCGGTCATCGACACCCCGAACTGCTCGGTCACCCAGTCCGCGGGCCGCTCGGCGGTGCTGACGTGGCTCGATGAACTCACGCGGCATCCATCGCGGTGAGCAGGTCGACGAAGTTGATGCCGGGGGCGGTGACGCCGAATGCGGCGGCCCGGTCCATCACCCGCTCGGCCCACTTGCGGTGCGGTTTCATCTCATTCATCTTGTTGCGGTACGCCGATGCGGCCACCCCGCCGGTCGTGCCGGCCAGGATGTCGACGGCGTCGTGGTACTCCTCGTGGGTGACCACGCTCAACGCGTGCACCGGTGCCACGTGTGCGGGGTGGATGACGGTCTTGCCGTGCATGCCGTTGGCGCGGTCGAGAGCGATCTCGCGGAGGAGACCGTCGATGTCGCGGCTGACGAGCTGCTGGCGGAACCACACCGCGTCGTGATCGCGGAACGGGGTGGTGCGCAGTTGTGGGGCGAAAAGTCGCTCGTGATCGGCGAAGTACTCCCACACCGGCCCGGTGATGACGTGACCGGTCCCGTCCGCGCGGCCGAGGATGTTGACCACGCAGGCGATCGCGTCGGCCGCCACCCGTACGTCGTAGATCGTCAGATCGCGGTCGCGCCGGATGCCGAACAACCCGCACATGTCGGTGGCGCCGATCCTCACCGCCAGCACCTGATCGCGGTGATCATCGAGAGCTGTTGCGATGGTGGCCAATTCGTCATCACGCGACTCCCGGTGCACCAGCGCCGCCGATTCGAGCACCGGCATCGCCCACAGGTGACCGCCCAGACGTCGCGCGGACCGATTGATCTCCCGCAACGCCGTATCTGCTTCGTCGCCAATGAATTTAGGGATGACGAACCCGGAGAGCGCCCCGGCGGATTCGAGCTTGGAGGTGATGGAGGAGATCTGGGAGACCTCCCGGACCCGCACGAACAACAACATCTGCCCGGCCGCGGACCCGTCGAGTTGGCGCAGGGCGGCGACGGTCGCGTCGATGGCCTCGTCGGAATGCTCGTCGGCGACGGCGTCCTCGAGGTCGATGACCATGGAGATGACGCCCTCACGATGACGTCGTGCGATGACCTCGGCCAGGTCGGGGCGGGTGGCCGGAACGTAGAGCGTCGCACCCAGGGCGACGGCGGTGCGTTGTGTGGACCACTGGGCCGTGATCGGCTCGGGCCGACGCAGGAACAGCCGGTCGAGGACGTCGGGAGCGAGCTGGTGAAAATGCCTCGGTCCGGTGACTTCGGCCGTCGAGTCGGTGAATTGATTCGTCGAGTCGACACCCCGCGGCGCGGTCGTGGTCATCGTGCGGCCACCTGTCCTCTCATGCGGTCAACGATCTCGACGATGCGCTGGTCCACGGCACGCAGCTGTGTCAGATACGACCAGTAATCGGGGTGAACTCGGTCGAGCACCCCCCGCGCCCTCGAGATCCGGTCGGCCTGAGCATCGAGCACCGAGCCCCATTCGTCAACCAGAGCGTTGTTGACCGCGAAGTGTTGTGCGTCTCGTAACCGGAACCGCACCCGCTGCTCGGTGGCCGCCGGATCGGCGCGCACCTCACGCAGCAGTCGTAGCCGGTCACCGACGGCGTCGACGGCCTGCTCGGCGGCGTCGAGATCGTCGCGGGCGGCCTCCGCATCGTCAATGGCCTGGTCGGGCATAGTGCGCAAAGCGGTCCGCGCCGCTTCGAGGTGGGCGTCGGCGGCCCGCAGGTGCTCGCGGATGACGGCGTCGGAGTTCTGCAGATCCTGCGAGCAGTCCCCACTGAACTCGCGTCGCAGGGCCGAGAGTTGGTCGGGGATCTGAGCCTGGCGGGTCTCGATCGCGCTGCGGCGGGTGTCGACCGACCGGATGACGCGCAGGGCGCGGTCGGCGAAGCCGGGAGCGTCCGACAACGCCGACCCGACGCGTTCGGCGGCGGCGAGCACTGCTGTCGCCGCCGACTTCCGGGAGCGGATGCCCTCGGCGTTGCCGAACGAGATCGTCGCGTCGCGCAACGCGTCGGCGGCGCGGGAGACGGTACGCAGCCCGAGGAGTCCGGGTGGGGCCTCATCGAGTGCGGCCGCCGACGTCGTCGCCGCGACCCGTGCGCGTTGCTCGAGCACGCCGAGTTCGGTGATCGAATGCCGGGCACGGTCGAGTTCGGCGGCGTGGGTCTGCCCGAAGCGGCTCATCTCCTCGGTCATCGCTTCCAGCGCGTCGGTACAGCGTGTGAGCTCCTCGACGCCCGGGCGCGGTCCTTCGGGCGCGCCCGCCGCGGCCGAGAGTCGGAGATACTCGGCGGTCACCTCGGCGTAGCGTTCGCGGACCGAGATCCACTGGTCTCGGACGCGGGATCGGGGATCGAGATCGTGTGCGGTCTGCACCGCGGAGTCGATGTCGGAGAGTGCGGATTCGGAGGCGAGGAACGCCGACGTCATTCGAGTTGTGTACGCACTGAGATCGGCTTGTGCGCGTGAGCTGGCCCCGAACCATCTACTCGCAAACTTCCTGGGCACGCCACCGATGCTATCGACTAGGTTCTTCGGCAGGCGTGTCGTATCGGACGAACGGCACAATCGCGAAGGGGTGGCGTATGCAGCTCGTACAGCGTTCCAAACGGGTGGTGGAGGCCCGGCTCAACAACACTGCGGTCCGGGCACTGTCGGGGTCGATGGTCGCCTATGAGGGTCAGGTCAACTTCAAGTCCGCCGGCTTCGGCGGTGGCGACGGGCTCCTCGCCGGGATGAAGCAACGTGCGACCGGTGAGGGGCTGTCGTTGATGGAGGCCTCCGGCAGTGGCGTGGTGTACTTCGCCCACAACGCCGCCGAGACCACCATCATCGAGATGAACGGTGAGACCCTGCAGGTCGAATCCCAACAGTTGATGGTGCTGAACGGGAATCTGCAGACCAACGTCACCTTCGCCGGGGTGCGCGGCGCGACGGCCGGGCAGGGGCTGTTCACCACGACCGTCACCGGCCACGGTCAGATCGCGTTGCTCTCGCAGGGCGGCCCACTGATCCACCTCGAGGTGAGCCCGCAGTATCCGCTCGTCGTCGACCCCGACGCCTTCGTCTGTGCGCGCGGTGCGTTGAGTCAGTCTTTCGTCACCGACGTCAGTTGGCGCAGTGCCCTGGGACAGGGTGGCGGAGAGGCGTTCTCGCTGCGCTGGGACGGTACCGGCGTGGTCTCGATCCAACCGGCCGAGCGATAGGGGAGCACCGACATGTTCGAGAAGGTCAACAGCAAGGTCGTCTCGGTCGACATCAGCCGCAGCGGGCCCGTCGTCGCGCGGCGTGGGGCGATGCTCTTCTACACCGGCAACGTCTTCTTCCAACCGCACCAGGTCGCGGGTGCCCCCGGCGGGATGGGCGGCATGGGCGGAGTCGCCGGCATGGCCGGGCGGATGATGTCCGGTGAACACGAGTCGACGATGGTCGCCCAGGGACAAGGTGTGGTGCACTACGGCTTTCGTGGGATCGAAGTACAGATCATCGACGTCGGCGCGGTTGGCGGGATGATCCGCGTGGAGGCCTCACGCACACTCGCCTACACCTCGAATCTGCAGGCGTCCATCGTGTCGGTGACCTCGCAGGGAGGTGGCGGCGGTGGTGGCGGAGGACTGCTGCGTTCGATGCGGTCGGCGGCCGCCGGCGCGATGACCGGGCAGGGCATGTTCACCACACAGCTGTCCGGACCCGGCCAGGTCGTGATCCTCGGCCATGGAGGGGTTTTCGAGCTCCCCGTGTCACCGGACCGGCCGCCGGTGACCGTCGACCCCCAGGCCTACGTCGGTGCGGCCGGACAGGTCAACACCACCCTGCGGTCCACCGTCAGCTGGCGCAACGTCGGCCGAACCGGCGGTGAGGCAATGCAACTGGAGTGCGCCGGCCAAGGCGTCGTCTATGTACAGGCTTCGGAGGAGAAGTTGTGAGCCAGCTCAACACCATCTGGAATCCGGCAACCCTGCCGAGCGACGACAACATCCCCGACAACGACTACTCGTTCTGCATCGATCTCAACCAGCCGTGGTTCATGTCCAAGGGGGCGATGATCGCCTACTACGGGCAGATGAACTTCACGGCGCTGACCCACGGCCTTTCCGGACAGTTGCTGCACATGGTGGCACAACAGTTCTCGGCTCCGCTGCACCTGGGTGACTTCGTGGTGGCCGAGGGGCAGGGCAAGCTCGTCGTCGGCGACCGCGGCTACAACATCAACGCCTACGACCTCGACGACGGCAACCTCACCATCCGGGCCGCCAATCTCCTTGCCTTCCAGCCACAGTTGTCGCTGCAGCAGTCGATCGTGCCCGGCTTCCTGACGCTCATCGGCACCGGGAAGTTCCTCGCGTCGTCCAACGGGCCGGTGATGTTCGCTGAACCGCCGGTGCGCGTCGACCCCGAAGCACTCGTCGGGTGGGCCGACTGCCCGTCGCCGAGCCACCACTTCGACGAGGCGTGGGTGAACTCCTTCATCGCCGCTGCGGGCCGGCGCTTCGGCATCAACTCCGGCGAGGAGCGTCAGTTCGACTTCACCGGCAGCGGAACGGTTCTCATCCAGTCGAGCGAGAAGGTTCGCAACGACACCTCCATCGTCCGGACCATCCAAGGCCACCTGCCCGGGCTGTCGGTGCCCGGACTGCAGCAGATCAATCAGGAGATCACCCAGCAGCTGGGGCAACAGCAGTAGGAGACAGGTAGAACGCCAACGCGGCACGAACTCGCGGACGCGCCCCGTGCAGAGGGGGGCGCCCACGAGTTCGTGCCGCGTTGGTGTATCTGGTGGTGCGAACTCAGATCTCGATGTGATCCTTGGCGTCCGCCGGCTCCTTGCGCCGCCGCAGGACGCTGGAGACGAAGGCCGCCACGATCAGCACGACACCGACGAGGCCGGTGACGACCTCGGGAACATGGGTGCCGATCGAGTAGAACAGGATCAACGCGAGAGCGCCGATGGCCCAGTGCGCTCCGTGCTCGAGGTAGACGTACTCGCTCAGCGTGCCCTGGCGGACCAGATAGACGGTCAGCGAGCGGACGAACATCGCGCCGATCAGGCCGAGGCCCAACGCGATGATGATCGGGTCCGCGGTGATCGCGAATGCGCCGATGACACCGTCGAAGGAGAACGACGCGTCGAGGACCTCGAGGTAGAGGAACAAGAAGAAGCCGGCCTTGCCGGTGGCCTTGGCCAGATCACTCGGTCCGGAACGGCGGCGTACCTCGGCGTCCGCAACCGCCGCGGCGTCGTCGACCCCGGGCGTGCGCTGCGCTTGTGCGCGTTCGTCATCGGACTCGTCGGGATCGTCGTCATCGGTGTTGAACAGCTCACCGAGACCGTTCACGGCGAGGTAGGTGATCATGCCGAGGAGGCCGGCGAACAGGACCGTCGACCGCTCCTCGTCGGGTGCGATGAACTCGGCGGTGATGATGAGCAGGACCGCCGCGACGACCACCTCGAGCTGGTCGAGCTTGCCGATCTTCTCCAGCGGCCGTTCGATCCAGCTGAGCCAGGTGATCTCTTTCTCCTCGAAGATGAAGCCCAGGAACAACATCAGCAGGAACATGCCACCGAACGCCGCGATCTGCGGGTGGGCGTCGGTGATGTAGGTCTCGTAGCTCGGCGAGCCGTCGGGGAAGTACGCGGCCCCATCGGCCGGCGGGTTCAGCGCCAGTCGCATCGCCTCGACCGGGTTCAGGCCCGAGGCCAACCACACGATGACGAGCGGGAACACCAGGCGCATACCGAACACGGCGATGATGACGCCGATGGTGAGGAAGATCTTCTGCCAGAACTCGCTCATCCGCCGCAGCACGGTGGCGTTGATGACGGCGTTGTCGAAGGACAGCGAGACCTCGAGGATGCCGAGGATGAGGGTCAGGAACAGGGCCGTCGTGCCGCCGTAGAAGAAGGCGGCGATCAGCGAGAGGACCGTGACGACGATGGAGAGACCGAATATTCGGAGTACCACGGGGATGTGGCCTTTCTACATGTGGACGAGCGGCAGGAGTCGAAACGACATGTGTACCGGCGGTGTGTGTACGACGAATGCCGCACCCGTCGCCATGAGCGGGTGCGGCATTCGCGCGATGTGTCGGTTTCTCAGACGTTGACGCCGTAGTCGCGGGCGATGCCCGCGAGGCCGGAGGCGTAACCCTGGCCGACGGCACGGAACTTCCACTCCGCACCGTTGCGGTAGAGCTCGCCGAACACCATGGCGGTTTCGGTGGAGGCGTCCTCGGACAGGTCGTAACGGGCGATCTCGGCGCCGCCGGCACGGTTCACAACGCGGATGTAGGCGTTGCGGACCTGGCCGAACGACTGGCTGCGGGCGTCGGCGTCGTAGATCGAGACGGGGAAGACGATGCTGTCGACCTCCGGCGGGACACCCGCGAGATCGACGTTGATGACCTCGTCGTCGCCTTCGCCCTCACCGGTCAGGTTGTCGCCGGTGTGCTCGATCGATCCGTCCGGCGAGCGCAGGTTGTTGAAGAAGATGAAGTGCTGATCGGAGAGCACCTTCTTGTTGGCGCCGAGCGCGATCGCGCTGGCGTCGAGGTCGAAATCGGTACCGGTGGTGCTGCGAGCATCCCAGCCGAGACCCACGGCGACCGCGGTCAGACCCGGGGCCTCCTTGGTCAGCGAGACATTTCCGCCCTTGCTCAGGCTCACGCCCATGTCCGTATGCCTTTCTTTCGTTGAACGGCCAACCGCAACTCTACGTGCGATGCCACACACCTTATGCGAAGAGTTTGGGATCGGACAGGAATGCGTCAGCCGACCGAACGAACTGTGGATGACGAGGAAACCGCATGAGGAGAGGCGGTGGCCGGACGGTCACCGCTGCTCAGCCCAACAGCTTCTTCTGCACCTTCCCCATTGCGTTGCGCGGCAACGACTCCACCCGACGGATCTCGCGCGGACGCTTGTGCGCCGAGAGTTCGGCGCTGACGAACGCGATGAGGTCCTCGTCGCTGCCGGAACCGTCGGCGGCATGCTCATCGGCCTGCTCGCCGACGACGTAGGCAACGATGCGCTGACCGAGATCGTCGTCGGGGACGCCGATGACGGCCACCTCGGCGATCGACGGATGGGCGAGCAGGACGGTCTCGATCTCGCCTGCGCCGATCCGGTACCCGCCGGACTTGATCAGATCGGTGGCGCGGCGTCCGACGATGCGATGCATGCCGTCCCCGTCGATGACGGCGACGTCGCCGGTGGCGAACCAGCCGTCGTCGAGCCAGCTCTGTGCGGTCGCCTCGGGCCGGTTGAGATATCCCGATGCCAGCATGGGGCCGCGGACGTGCAGGTCGCCGACGGATTCGCCGTCGTGCGGCAGCACGGCATCGCCCTCGACCAGCCGCGTCTGCACGCCGTCGAGCGGAAGCCCGACCCAGCCGGGCCGGCGTTCGCCGTCGGCGCGGGTGCTCACGGTGATCATCGTCTCGGTCATGCCGTAGCGTTCGACGATCTCGTGGCCGGTGGCCGCGCGAATCCGATCGAAGACCGGCACCGGTAAGGGAGCGCTTCCCGACACCAGCAGCCGCGCCCCCGACAGCCGGCGGGCCGACTCGGGCTCGGCGCCGATCCTCGACCACACCGTCGGCACCCCGAAGAACATCGACGCACCCGCGTCGGCGGCGCGGGCGTAGTGGTCGGGAGTCGGTTTGACGGTGTGGATCAATCGGCCGCCCCGACGCAGCGGTCCCAGCACACCCAGGATCAGGCCATGCACGTGGAACAGCGGAAGGCCATGGGCGAGAGTGTCTTCCGACGTCCACGCCCAGGCGTCGGCGAGGGCGTCGAGGCCCGCGGCGATCGCGCGACGGGTGATCGGGACGCCCTTGGGCAGGCCGGTGGTGCCCGAGGTGTAGAGAATCAGTGCCGTCGAGTCGGCGGGCGGTTCGGGATGGGAATGCCACGACTTGGCATAGCGCCGAACCGGGATGGCGGGCAGCGACGTGTCGGCGGGGGCTTCACCCAACCAGGCCTGGGCGCCGGAATCCTGCAGGATGTGGTCGAGTTCTCGGCGCCCGGAATCCGGCGGTACCGGCACGATCGCGACCCCGGCGATCAGTCCGCCGACGACGGCGAGCACCGTCGAGGCCGTCGGGCGGGCGAGGACGGCGAGCGTGTGCGCCCCGCGAATACGTTCGGCCACCGCGGTCGCGGCACCGACGAGGTCTTCGCGCGACAAGCGATCGTCACCGACGACGACGGCATCGGACAGGTCGGGCTCGTGGGGGATCAGCGACGGCAGCAGCACAGTCCCATGCTGCCACCCGCCCCTGTGCTGCGAGCCGACTCACCCTGCCGCGTGCAGGATTTCCCGGGGACGCACCCATCCGTCACTCATCAGCCGCAGCAACAGCTGTGCCTTGTTGCCGATGGGCTTGCCGGCGTCGGCGTACCGCTGGGTCACGCGGCGATAGTGCTCACGCACTGTGCTCTCCGCGATGTGATGGAGTTTGGCAGTTTCGGGCATCGTTGCGCCCAGCGCGTAGGTGGTGAGGATCTGCCGTTCGCGATCGGTCAGTCGGACGCGGACCGACTGGTGGGGAAGGCGATCGGCGACGCTGGTCAGGAATGCGGCGAGCTCGGCCGGGGCGCGCCCGGTGTTCGCGAGATCGATGCCGCGCGGATCGTCGGCGCGCACGCCGATCCCGACGATGACCGCCTTACGCAGACGCAGATGCTGCCGGACCTCCATCAATCGCCGCGTCGAGCGGACGACGATGACCGTCCAGGACTCGTCGGCGGTCCGTCCGGAGCGCGAGTGGTCGGCGTCGGGGCGCAGAATGCCGGCCCGATGACCCCAGGCCTCCACGAGGGTGCACAGGGCGGTGTCGAGGATGTCGTCCTCGGCGGCGACCGCGACGGACAGGGGCGCGGCCTCCGTGACGATGGCGTCGGAGTCGGGAACGACGGTCGGGACGGGGCGATCTGAGGGGTCGTGCGGCATGGAGTCAACGATGTTCGGTTTGCGAGGGCAGGTCACCATTTCGTGCGACACAAATGATCGGGATTCAGGTGTAAAAGGCCCCCAAACCGCGATCGTCATGCGTGATTACGCATGAACGTCGTTAGCGAGGCACAATAGAGGCCATGTCCGAGGGCTTACGTGTACTGGTGGCCTCCCCGTTGGGCGAGGTGGTCGCGGCGCCGTTGCGGTCGCGATTTGCCGACTGGACGGTGGAGGTGGCCACGGATGATTCCGAGTTCATTCGCCGGGTCGCCGGCCGGGTGCGGTTCGATGTGGTGACCGCCGACCTGGTGTGGAACCGGCCGGACACCGAGTGGGCGTTCGACGGTCTCGACGTGATCGAGTCGTTGCGCAATCACGATCGGCTGGCGCCGGTCCTGCTGACCGCGCAGGGCCACAGCATGGAGACCGACCTCATCGAGGAGGCGCGCCGCCGCGAAGAGGTGGTCGGGGTGGTCGCCAAATCCGATGGCTTCGCCGCGTTCGCCGACGCCATCAGCGTGGCCGCACTGGGCCGCCGGCTCCCCCAGACTCCCGCGGCCAATCGTCGGCCCAGCCTCTACGAACTGTTCACCGGACGCCGCGGGCAGACCGCGGGTCGGATGGCCGGCGCCATCGCCGCCGGCCACGTCTCCGACACCGCGACGCTGGCGCGGGTGGCCAAGGTGTCGCCCAACACCGCCAACAAGATCACCAGTCACTACATCGGGCCGATGATCGTCCAGCGCGGCGAACACGACGAGGATCTGCCGATGACCCAGGCGTCGGTGTACCGATGGTGCGGACTGCACGCCCGCTACCTGATGAGCTGGTGTCGCCGGAACGGTCACGCCGACGTACTGGCGGCGTGACCGGCAGCCCGCGTCACGCCGCCAGCGCTCCGTCGACCGCGAAACGGTAACGGCCCGAAGGTAGTTCGCCCTCGCACACGATGGTGCGGGCGGCGAAGGCGCCGACCACCCCGGCCAGGCTTGCCGCGGTGCCCAACTGCGGCCACGACGGAATGGTCCGGCCCACCTCGGCGAGCGCCTGCGAGAGCCGTGGTGCCACGTCGTCACCGACGATGGCACCGGCCAGCCGGACCCGATTCGCCGGATCACGCAGGGCGGCGGTGTCGAGGTCGGTGACCTCCCCGGCGCTGCCGTGGAAGAGGGGATAGTCGGGGGTGAGGTCGTAACGCTCGACGTCGAGGATCACGTTGTCGCCGTCGTCGGTGACCATGATCAGCGGCAACC
This sequence comes from Gordonia polyisoprenivorans, assembly GCF_017654315.1. Classification (NCBI taxonomy): domain Bacteria; kingdom Bacillati; phylum Actinomycetota; class Actinomycetes; order Mycobacteriales; family Gordoniaceae; genus Gordonia; species Gordonia polyisoprenivorans. The sequence continues at coordinate 426,397 of NZ_CP072203.1, read as the reverse complement.
CGGCCCGTCGGGTGTGCACCCGCAGCGCGACCTTCATGGCGAGGTCGTCCATCTCTTCGATCACGATGTCGACCGCGCGGCCGTCGGGTGACCGCAAGAACTCCGGTGCCATGGCCGGCTCGAAACCCTGCGCCCACGTGGTGACCTCCGCGTACGGGTCGGCCTCGAGGAGGCGCCGAGCAGCCAGGGTCGTCTTCTCGACGCCGAGATCGCACACCGAACCCGACAGCCGGTTCAGGTTGGTCGGCCCGAGGGTGTCGGGGTCGGCGAGATGGAATCGGCGGGCGCCGGTCAATCCCGCGACGCCGACAACGGAGGCGCCGACGCTCAGCCCGGCCACCGCCAGTCGCGCGGCCGACCAGGCGGCCTGCTCGTCGTCGGTGATCAGAAAGCGATTGCGTGCGGTGCGCAGTCCGTGGAAGACCGGGTCGATCGGTGTGCGCACCACGGTGTGCCGCCAGGGGTAGACGACGTAGCGGCTCCACTCGTCGAGGTCGCCGTCATCGGGGACGGGTTCGCCGGTGAACGCGGCGAGTGCGGTCAGCTCGGGCAGTGCGGTGGTCCACGCGTCGACCAGTCGATACTCGCCTGCGGTGCACAGGGTGTCGATGTGGTCGCGGTCGCGGGTGGGGTGAAGAATCTCGATCATCGTGCTGCTCCTCGGATGTAGACGTCCTTTGCGCCGGAACCGAATCCCGCCGAGTGGTACTCGTACAGGGAGACGGTGGGGCGGGCGGTTTTCCCCAATGACGCACTCAGCGCCCGGAACTCGGAGTTGGTGGTCACCAACGACTCGTGGCAGCGCTCGCGCAGCGCACGGGCCAGACCTGCATCGGCGGCGGTGTTCTTGGCCAGTTCGGCCCGGATGTGCAGGGTCTGATGATGCTGTTCGCTCTCGAGGACCTCGACGACGAATCGTCCGGTGAGGTCGGCGGCGAACGCGGGGTCCTCGAATGCCGGCCGCAGGTTGGCCGGATACACGTTGAGCGAGTGGAAGATCGCCGCGATGTCGGTGCGGCCGTGCAGCACCAGGAAATGATCGTGCGGCTCCACCTCGCCGGCGAGGTCGTCGTGTCCGTGCGCGCGCAGGATCTCGTCGAGCTGCGCGCCGTCGAGGATCCGTCCGCGGTCGTTGATCCGGTAGCGGATCAACGGCATGGCCGAATCGACCGTGAACAGCAGATGCCCCTCGGCGTCGCACTCGGTGTAGCGGTATTCGGGGTGATAGCGGACGAACGTCGGCTGTGCGGTGATGCCGGGACCGAACAACTCCTCCGACAGAGCGGCGTCGGCGAGGGCGGCCCGACGGACGGCGATACTCGCCGGGGTCTCGTAGCCCATCAGCCCGGCGTCGGCGGTGCCGTACTTGAGGCAGATCCGCTCGGGCTCGGAGTGTCGATGCAGCAGATCGAGTACGTGGTCGCGCCACTTCTCGGTGATCGCCTCGCCGGCCAGCAGCAGCTTGATGTCCATCGCGAGCAGATTGGCCGGGGTGTTGTCGAGGAGGTCCTTGATCAGCGGCGGATATCCGGCGAGGACGACGTGGTCGTAGAACGGGCCGAGCTCGGCGAGGGTGGCGACGGCGACGTCGAGATCGATCCCCGGGGTGGCGACGCTGATTCGGTGACCGCGGTTGTTCAGTTCGCTCACGCCGGCCATCGTGTACGTGCCGCCGATCCAAGTGCCCATCGCAAAACAGTTGATCAGCAACGTGGTTCGCGGTTGTGAGGCGAAGGAGTCGGTGAAGATCCGGTCGTACATCGCGGCACTCTGCTCGAGGGCCAGCGCTCCACGCCCGAACTGGGTGGGCACTCCGCTGGAGGAGCCCGACGTCGACGACCACACCATCGCCTCGGTGATCCGGCCGTCCCAGTACCGGGCCGGCTGCGGGTAACTGGTGATGTAGCCGGCCTTCGTCATCACGGGCAGCTGTGTGAAGGCCTCGGCATCGACACGTTCGCCGGGATCGATGCCGTTGCGGCGCAGGAAGTCTGCGTAGGCAGGGACCCTGCGGCGCGCACGGTCGGTCATCGCCACGGCCAGGTCCAGATCGCTGATGGTGAGCACGGCGCTCCTCCTCGGGAAGAAGTGGCCGACGTGAGATCGATTATCTCACTCGCATTTCCGAGAGTGAGACGGTTGTCGGCGCCCACTCAGTCTGACCCCGCACATGGTCATGACGCGAGCCTCACGCGTCCGATTCGGCCGATCACCCGACCGCTGAGCGAACAGTAGGACGGGTGAATGACCTTCGATGAAAACAACTGTTGTGCAACAGTTTACGGATTTCTGGTGGCCGAATTCAGGCCGTGAAAAGGCCCGTCGGGGCCTCCCGGACTGCTCATTTCTGTCGTACCCCTGTTAGCTCGACGGGTCACCGGTCGGTACGGAGGACGACCTTCCCGCCGGCATGCCCGTCGGAGACCAGGCGCAGAGCCTCCCGGGCCTGTTGGAGACCGAAGACCGCACCAATGGGGACGACGAGATCGCCGTCGGAGGCGAGACGAATAAGATTGGTGCGCACCGTATCCCGGAAATCTGCGCTCTCCGGCTGGCGGCCGCCGAGGGCGAGGAACCCGTCGGCGGCCGCGCGCCGTGGCGCGGCGATCGTGACGATCCGCGGGCGGTCGGCGACGAGATCGAGTGAGGCGTCGACCGCCTCGTCGGTGCCGACGGCGTCGAGCGCGGCGGCGATCGGTCGACCGTCGGCGGCAGCCCGGATGCGGTCGAGCACGCCCGGACCGTACGTGACGGGCAGGCCACCGAAGTCGCGTACGCGCTCGCCCGATCGGGGACCCGCGGTGCCGATGACCCGGATACCCCGCAGACGTGCCAGCTGCAGCACCGCAACCCCGACGGCTCCCGACGCACCGTGCAGCACGATCAGCTCGTCCCGCGCGGTACGGGCCGCACGAAGCATGTCGGCGGCGGTCGTACCCGCCAGCAGTAGCCCGGCCGCCTCGTCGACACCCAGGGTCTCCGGCCGCGCGAACACCTTCTCCGCAGGCACCGTGAGCGCCGTCGCGTACCCGCCCCTGACCCGGAAGGCGAGCACCTCGTCGCCGACTGCTGCAGCACCTGAACCGATCTCGGTGTCGGGACCCAGCGCGACGATCCGGCCCGCGACCTCGTAACCGATGGGGAGCGGGAAATCCGTCGCGGCACGCGCGTGCTTGAGGTCGGCCGGATTCACCCCGGCGGCGGTCACCTCGATCGTCACCTCACCACGTGCGGGCGACGGCACGTCGACGTCGGTGAAGGCGAAATCATCGAGGCCGCCGGGGCCGAGGGCGACCCAGCGGCGTGCGGGGGTCATGTGGGGATCCGAGTTCGAGCGCCCATGACGTCAAGGCTACGGCCCTCACGGTTACGGCCTCCGGACTGCGGGCCTCAGGCTCAGGGCTGAGCGGAGCACGTACCGAGGATGCGCGCCAGCGCATCCCGCTCGGCCGAGGTCACCCACAGGTGGTAGGCGGTCTTGACGGCGATCTGCCGGGATGCGTACGTGCACCGATAGGCACGGTTCGGGGGTAGCCAGGTCGCGGCGTCGCCGTCGCGCTTCTTCTGATTGGTGGGCCCGTCGGTGGCCTGCAAGTTGCGCGGGTCGTTGGCGAAGTCGACGCGCTGTTGCGGTGTCAGCTGCTGCGCGCCCTTCTGCCAGGCGTCCGACAACGCCACGACGTGGTCGATCTGTACGGCCGACGACGTGGCCGCGCCGCGCGTGAAACCAATGGTCTTGTCGGTATAGGGATCGTGCAGCGTCCCCGAGAGGACCACGCATCCGCGCGAGCCGGGCTTGACGACGATGTCGATGAGATCGCGACGCAGAATGTCGTTGCGGGTGTCGCAGCCGTTGTGACCGTCGTCGACGTTCACGTCATCCGACCACGCCTGACCGAACTGTGCGCGGCTGTAACCCGTCTTGGGTGCGCGTCCCTTGACCGGCAGAGCCTGCAGCTGCGACCACGCCAGCGCCGCTTCGGGGGAGAGCGCGGTGGGCGCGGCTGTCCCGACCGAGGACGATGACGTCGCGGAGCTCGGTGGGATGTCATTCACCGAGGTCGCGCCGGGTGAGGTGACCGTCACCGACTCCCCGGGTGCGGCACAGCCGGCGATCGCGGCGATCGCAACCACGGACGCCCCGAGCGCCAGACGTCGTCGCATGCGCCGATTGTGCCCGATCGTCCCGACAGTCCTTCTCACCGCGGGTGGCGGCCCAGATCACCGTTGTTCCACGGGAAACACTCGCGACTGCATCGTGCTCGCCATCGATCCTCCCGATGACCTCGCCGAGACCGATCCGACTTCGTAGGCTCGAGACATGTCCGATGACATCACCGCACAGCGCGAACGTGAGGCGCGACGCGTAGAACTGGTCGACGAATACCGCCTGTGGGCGCTTGCCGAGGTGCCCGAGATCGACTTCGACGAGTCGATGCTGCTGAGCCGCTACCTCCACGCCGCATTCCGGGTGGTGGACAAAGCGAACCCGGACTTCGACCCGACCGCCTGGACGTCCACCGACGCCGACATTCTCACCGAGGTGGGGCTCGCCTTCCGGGCCGCACTCGACACCTTGGTGCCGGGTGAGAAGCTCGGCTTCGCCCTGCACACGTACCTGATCTTCACCGAATCCAGCGGAAGATGGAGCGGCACGCCCGCGGCGTTGCGGGCCGCGCGCACCGTAGTGGACTCCGCGATCGACGGCCTGCGCCTCGATGACTTCGACGCCGAACGGCAGGCACTGCTGTCCGTCGAACCCATGCGCAGCCTGCTGGGAATCCTGAAGTGGATCGGGAAGGGAAAACCGACCGCTCCGGGCGGTCAGCTGCCGGCGGGCCTGGACGCGTGCGCGAAGAAGCTCGGCATCTCCGCAGGGCTCGCCTCGCGACTCATCCACTACGCGGGTGACCTCGACCACGCCTTGATCTCCTACGGCGGCGACGGCGTGATCCACCGCGGCCCCGGTGCCAAGGACTGGCGCGATGGGCGCCCGCCGATCGATCAGGTACGGGACACCTTCTCGGAGTGGGTGGTTCGTCTCCTCCACGACCAACGATCGATGAGCAACCGTGGCTCGAACGAGGAGTTCTGCGCGTTCATCGACGCCGGCTCGTCACCCACCCCGCGCGGCGTCGACTGGTTTGACTCCCTCTGGGACGACGGGGACGAGGATGACGACGAGATGGACAACGAGGCTGCCGAGGAACTCGTGCTCCGCATTCACGACGACCCCTTCTTCGTGTACAAACCGGCGATCCGCGAGGCCCTCGACGAGATGATCGCCTACGGGTGGATGCGTCTGGAGGACGGCAAATACGTTGTGCCCCAAGGTCTTGAGGGACCGCTCAGTGTTGCAATGAAGGAGTTCGAGCACCAGCAGTATCTTCGTCGAGAAGAGCATCGGCGGCGCAAGAGCAATTCGCGGAGGCGAGGGCGGGGGCGGTGGTGATCTGAGGTCTGTCGGACTTGTCGGTACCCACCGATATCGTCACCGGCATGGGGAGACAATCGATCGACAAGTCCGCACGACGCGCTCGGCGGAAGGCCCGACGCGGTACCGCCGGCAGAGCGCAGAACATGCGTCGGCACAACCACATTCCGACTCCACTGTCGTCGCATCATCTCGACGAGGACCGCTTTCTGGCATGGGACGCCGACAGCGAGGGCGACCTCTATCCCGATGACGGGGAGTACCTGGACGACGAGTATCCGGTGCTCACCCTTCGCGTCGAGCTCGTCGAGAACTCCCGGGTGGTCCGGTGGCGGAGAGTGGTGATGCCGGGTGAGGTGCTGCTGTCCGAACTGGCTGAGTGCATCCAGTTGATCTTCGACGGACGGCCCGTGGCCGACTTCGAATTCGCCGATGGGACGCGTCGATATCGACGGTATGACATCCCGTCAGAGTTCGTGGAGCAGACGGCTCGGAACGTGCACCCGGCGCAGATCTTCGATATCGGCTGGATCCTGAAGCCTCTCGGTACGCAACTGCACTATGCCCACGCGACTCCGGGCGAACACCAGCAGGGCTCTGCAGCAAGAACATTCACGATCACGACCGAGGGGGTCGAGTGGTGTACCGGTGAGAGTGAGCTGATCGACATCGTCGCCGGCGGCCCCGACCACTGCGATCCCGACGTCGAGTACGGGCGGCTCCTGGAGTCGCTGGACGAGTTCGGGTGACACCGAAACGACCGTGGCGGTCCTCCCTTTCGGGAGAACCGCCACGGAAACGCTGGGTCGGACGATCAGGCGTCAGCCCTCGATGAACTCCTCGAGCTGCTTGCGCGCGATGTCATCGGCGACCTGCTCCGGCGGGCTCTTCATAAGGTAGGCCGACGCGGGCAGGATCGGGCCGCCGATGCCGCGGTCCTTGGCGATCTTGGCGGCGCGCACGGCGTCGATGATGATGCCGGCCGAGTTGGGGGAGTCCCAGACCTCGAGCTTGTACTCGAGGTTCAGCGGCACGTCACCGAAGGCACGGCCTTCGAGGCGGACGTAGGCCCACTTGCGGTCGTCGAGCCACTCGACGTGGTCCGACGGTCCGATGTGGACGTTCTTGTCCTCGACCTTGCCGGCGAGCGAGCCGGTCAGGTTGGAGGTCACGGCCTGGGTCTTGGAGACCTTCTTCGACTCCAGACGCTCACGCTCGAGCATGTTCTTGAAGTCCATGTTGCCGCCGACGTTGAGCTGGTAGGTGCGGTCGAGGGCGACGCCGCGGTCCTCGAACAGCTTGGCCATCACGCGGTGGGTGATGGTCGCGCCGACCTGGCTCTTGATGTCGTCGCCGACGATCGGGACACCGGCGTCGGTGAACTTCTTGGCCCACTCGGGGTCCGAGGCGATGAACACCGGCAGCGCGTTGACGAAGGCGACCTTCGCGTCGATCGCGCACTGCGCGTAGAACTTGTCGGCCTGATCCGATCCGACGGGCAGGTAGCTGACGAGGACGTCGACCTCGTTGTCCTTGAGGGTCTGCACCACGTCGACGCCGTCGCCGTCGGCCTCGGTGATGGTCTCGCGGTAGTACTTGCCGAGACCGTCGAGGGTGTGGCCGCGCTGGACGGTGACGCCGGTCGGCGCCACGTCGGCGATCTTGATGGTGTTGTTCTCGCTCGCGAAGATCGCATCGGACAGGTCGAAGCCGACCTTCTTGGCGTCGACGTCGAACGCGGCGACGAACTCGACGTCGCGCACGTGGTAGGGGCCGAACTTCACGTGCATCAGGCCGGGCACGGTCGCGTTCTCGTCGGCGTCCTGGTAGTACTGCACGCCCTGGACCAGGGATGAAGCGCAGTTTCCTACGCCCACAATGGCCACGCGCACCTTATTGGGCTCACCCATGGTCGGGTTCTCCTTTTTCTTGTCGGGCCGCAGCACTGGGCTGCGACACGGGGGTTCGACCGAGCGGTTCGTCCTGCTCGGTTTCTTCCTGCTCCTCGGCACCGGTCGTCGGTGACGTACCTGACGTCGGTGACGTGGTGGCCGGGAAATCTGTGGGGGCTGACGCCGCCGATGACGAAGCCGCCGATGACGACGCTTCCGAGGCCTCGGCGGCGATGAGCTCGTTGAGCCAGCGGACCTCGCGCTCGCTCGATTCCAGGCTCAACTCGTGCATCTGGCGGGTGTAGCGGTCGGAGGCGCCGGTGGCGCGACCGACGAGCTCGCGCAGGCCTTCACGGCGCTCCTCGACCTGACGACGCCGGCCCTCGAGGATGCGCATCCGGGCGATCGCCGGGGTGCGGCTGAAGAAGGCAAGGTGCACGCCGAATCCGTCGTCGGTGTAGTTCTGCGGCCCGGTGTCGGCGACGAGTTCGGTGAAGCGTTCGCGTCCGGCGTCGGTGAGCTGATAGACGCGACGTCCGCGACGCACCTTCACTCCCGACGGCGCGCTGGTCTCGTCGATGAGTCCGTCGGCCTGCATCCGACGCAGCGTCGGGTACAGCGAACCGTAGGAGAACGCGCGGAATGCGCCAAGCAGCCCGGTGAGCCGTTTGCGCAGCTCATAGCCGTGCATGGGGGATTCGAGCAGGAGGCCGAGGATCGCCATTTCGAGCACTGCTGACCCCCCTCTCCGATGGTTCGTCGTGCCGATGCTTTCGCCCAATGTATCGCACCGATATAAACGCTGTCGATATCGGCCACGCCTTGCCGGTCGCGATCGTGGTCTCGACAGGCCTGAAACGGCGGGCAGGTCACACCGACAACGCCGATATCGACCACGTACGCTGGTTCACGTGCAACGCCAGATCGTCGACTACGCCCTTCAGCGGCGATCGCGGCTGTCGCAGGTCCATTCCGGGCGGGTCGGTGTGGCCGAGGTCTGCGACGCGAGTCCTTATCTGCTGCGCGCCGCGAAGTTCCACGGTCGCCCCAGTTCGACGCTCTGCCCGATCTGCCGCAAAGAGCACGTGACGTTGGTCTCCTGGGTGTTCGGCGAGCGACTCGGTCAGGTGTCGGGGTCGGCGCGCACCACCGAGGAGATCTCCCGCCTCGACACGACCGCCGAGGAATTCTCCGTGCACGTCGTCGAGGTGTGCCGGACCTGCAGCTGGAACCATCTCGTGCAGTCATACGTTGCCGGGCTGCCTCCGCGCTCTGCCCGTCGTCGTCGGGTGGCCGAGTAAGCGGCCCGCGGCCACCACATCGATGTCCGGCTTTTGGCTGCGGCTCGACGGTGCGTCAGAGTGGTGGGCGGCAAACAAGCCGACAGGCGGCAATCATGCCGACAAGTAGTGTGAGGAACGTCGAGCCGATGGTGTATGCGGTTCATTGGGAGGTCCGACGATGAGCGAGTCACGCGATACGACGTCGCGGCGCACCACATCCACCAACTCCAAGACCGGTCAGGACCCGAAACGTTCGCGGTTTCGGCTGGTCGCCTGGATCGTGGGTGCGCTCGGTCTGATCGTCCCGGTTGTCGCGTTGGTCGCGATCGTGGGCTTCCTGATCGCCTACGCGACGGTCACCGTGCCGCGCCCGGGCGACATCAAGCAGAACCAGGTCGCCACGATCGTCGACACCAAGGGCAACACCCTGGCCAAGATCGTGCCACCGGAGGGCAACCGCACCGACGTCAGCATCAACGACATCCCCAAGTCGATGCAGGACGCCGTCATCGCCGCCGAGGACCGCGAGTTCCGCACCAACGACGGCTTCTCCATCCGTGGCCTGTCGCGCGCGGTGTGGGGTCGGATCACCGACAACGACCTCGCGGGTGGCGGATCAACCATCACCCAGCAATACGTGAAGAATGCGCTGGTCGGCGACGAACACAGCTACGAGCGCAAGCTGCGTGAGCTGGTGATCGCCACCAAGATGTCGAGCGAGTGGTCCAAGGACGACATCATGGCGGCCTACCTCAACACCATCTACTTCGGCCGGGGCGCGTACGGTGTCGGGGCCGCGGCGCAGGCGTACTTCCGCAAGGACGTCAAGGATCTGACACCCGCCGAGTCGGCGGTGCTCGCCGCGGCGATCCGCTCGCCCTCCTACTACGACCCGGCGGTCAATCAGGACGCGGCGACGGCCCGATGGAACTACGTGCTCGACGGCATGGTGGGGATCGGTTCGATCACCCAGGCCGACCGCGCGGCCATCCAGTATCCGAAGGTGGCGCCGCCGCCGACGGCGACCGGTGAGACCGTCGGACCCAATGGCCTCATCAAGCGGCAGGTGCTCGCCGAACTCGCCGATCTCGGAATCTCCGAGCAGCAGGTCCGCACCGAGGGTCTGAAGATCACCACGACGATCGATCCGCAGGTGCAGAACGGCCTCGTGCAGGCGGCGTGCCGCGACAACGACATCTACAAGTGCCCCAACGGGATTCTCGTCGGCGAGCCGGCGCAGATCCGCGACGCCGCTGTGTCGATCGATCCCCGAACCGGTGGGGTCGCCGGCTATTACGGCGGCGACGACGCCCAGGGCTGGGACTACGCACAGGCGGGTCTGCAGACCGGATCGTCGTTCAAGGTGTTCGCCCTCGCCGCGGCGCTCGAGCAGGACATCCCGCTGTCCAAGGTGTACAGCTCGGCGCCGTACACCACCTCGAGCGGGCTGACCGTCGAGAACTCCGACGGGGAGAGCTGCGGCTCGTGCAACCTCGCGACCGCGATGAAGATGTCGCTGAACACCGTGTACTACCGGTTGATGATGGACCTCAAGAACCAGGCGCAGGACGTGGCCGATGCCGCGCATGCCGCCGGCGTCGCGGAGTCCTTCGGCGACATCGCGAAGACGTTGCAGGAGTCCAACGGCAGCGTGCAGGGCGGTGTGGTGCTCGGGCAGTACCCGTCCCGCGTCATCGACATGGCCTCGGCGTACGCCACCTTCGCCGCATCCGGTATCTACCGTGCTCCGCACTTCGTGCAGAAGGTGGAGACCTCCACCGGCGACGTGCTCTACGAGCGTCAGCCCGACCCGGGCAAGCGGGTGTTCCCGGCCAAGGTCGCCGACAACGTGACCGCGGCGCTCGAGCCGATCGCGGCGTATTCGAACAACAACAACCTCTACGACGACGAGCTGGGATCGCGTCCGTCGGCCGCCAAGACCGGCACCGCGCAGCTGGGTAACACCGGCCAGAACAAGGACGCGTGGATGGTCGGCTACACCCCGCAGCTCTCGACCGCGGTGTGGGTGGGTACCGACAAGGGCACCGCCTTGGTCAACGCCAGTGGGTCGATGGTCTACGGCAGCGGTCTGTCGGCACAGATCTGGAAGCGCGGCATGGACGACGCGCTCGAGGGCCAACCCATCGAGCAGTTCCCCGAACCCGCAGCGGTCGGTGGCCAGGCCGGCGTTCCCTACGAGCCGCCGCCCACCTCGTACAACAACTCTCCGTCGACACGGCCGAACCGGACTCCGACCCCGGACTATCCGGGTGGGGGAGCGATCACCATCGCGCCCGGCATCACCATCCCGGTCCCCGGTGGCGCGGAGCGCGGTGATGGCGGAACCAGCGGCGGTACCGGCGACGGCGGGACCGGTGGTGGCACCGGCACCGGCGGAACCGGAGGCGGCACCCGCGGCGAGGGCGGCACCGGTGACGAAGGAGCGGTCCCTGCGCCCGGTGGCTGACGGGACTCCGCCGCCGACCGACGAGGTCGATGACAGTCCCGCGCCGCTCGCCGCCGATCTTCGTACCGACACGCGTCGGCTGATCCCGAGTCACCAAGATCCGGTGGTCGCCGAGGCCTCTCGGGTCGTCGGTGGTCCCCTCGGTGCGCACGCAGCGGTGGGACGCAGCCGTCACTGGACGCCGATCCGGGTGCTGTTCCTGCTCGCGTTGTGCACGTTGGCGCTGAGCTGGTTCGGCAAGGCCGGCTGCCTGCAGCAGGAAGTGGTGGTGAACCCGGGCCAGGGACAGCCCGCGGTGAAACTCGACCGCGACGATCAGCGCCAATTCACCGACCTCTGCTACTCCGACGTCATCTCGCTCTTCGGTGCCGAACAACTCGACAGGGGCGAATTCCCGTACAAGACCTTCTGGTTCGAGAAGAACGGTGACGGCCAGGAGATCAAGCGGTACATGGAATATCCGGTGATCACCGGGATGTACATGTACGCCACGGCCTGGCTGGGGCGTGAATGGGCGTCGGCGTCGGACCGCTGGGGTCTCCCGGGTGCGTTGCCGGCGGTGCTCTATTTCGACCTCGCCGCGCTGGGTTTGGCGCTGTTCTGGCTCGTCACCGTCTGGGCCACCGCGCTGACCGCACGGACGCGCATCTGGGCGGCCTGGCTCGCGGCCCTGTCGCCGCTGGTGATCGTGCATGCCTTCACCAATTTCGACGCCATCGCCACCGCCGCCCTGGCCGTGGCCCTGCTGTGCTGGGCGCGTAAGAAGCCTTGGCTCGCAGGCATGTTCATCGGTCTGGGGACCGCCGCCAAGTTCTATCCGCTGCTGGTGCTGGTGGTGCTGTTCTTCCTGTGCCTGCGGTCGGGCAAGCTGCGCGACTGGTGCGCGGCGGCCGCGGCTGCGGTGATCGCGTGGACCGCGGTGAACCTGCCGATCCTCATCCTGTACCCACACGGGTGGTACGAGTTCTTCCGGCTCAACTCCGACCGCGGCGCCGACGCCGACACCTTGCTGCGTCTTGCCGCCAAGGCGGTCGGAGTCACGTGGAGAGTCGACGTCCTCAACATCGTCTCGTTGGGGCTGATGATCCTTGTCGTGCTGGGCATCGGATGGTTGTGTATGGTCGCGCCGCGCCGACCGCGAGTCGCGCAGGTCGCCTTCCTGATCGTCGCCGGGTTCCTACTGGTTAACAAGGTGTGGAGCCCGCAGTACTCGCTGTGGCTGGTGCCGCTGGCGGTGCTGGCCATCCCGCACACGCGTCTGCTGCTCGCGTGGATGACCATCGATGCTCTCGTATGGATTCCGCGGATGTCGCTGTTCATCGATCCCAGCCGAAAGTGGTTGCCGCAGGAGTGGTTCACCACGATCATCGTGATCCGTGCACTGTTCGTGATCGCGCTCTGCGTCATCGTCATCTGGCAGATCCTGCGGCCCGAGAACGACCTGATGCGCCGTGACAACGAGGGCAACGAACTCGACGACCCGGCGGGTGGGGTGCTCGACGGTGCGGCGGATCGGCTGTCGTGGGGGCGGGCGCGACGCACCCAGAGGGCTGGGGCCGAGGAGACCGTGATCGAGGAGGCCGGGGCGTACCCTTAGCCCCGAATCCGTTCCTGCAACTCGGCTTTCGCTTCCGGCCAATCCTCGTCGATCATCGCGAACTGCGCGGTGGTGCGCCAGCCGTCACCGAAGCGGCGGTGTTTGCGGAGCAGCCCCTCGAAGGTGGCGCCCAATTTGGCGATGGCAGCCCGGGATTGGGTGTTGCTCTCGTGGGTGTGCCAGACCAGCCGGACGGCGCCGCACTGCTCGAAGGCGTGGTGCATCAACAGGTATTTGGCAGTCGGGTTCACCGCGGTGCCCTGGACGTCCTCGGCGTAGAACGTGTAGCCGATGGAAACCGACAGGTTGGCCGGGTCGATGTCGTAGAAACTCGTGGAGCCGACGAGCCGGCCGTCGGTGTTGTCGATGACGGCGAAGGCCACGCGGCGCTGCGGATCGGCGAGCGCCGCCGAGATCCATCCGGCCGCGGAGTCGGCGTCGGTCGGGACACCGGGCACCCAACGGAATCGGGCCGGATCGCCGACGACCCGTGCGAGTGCGTCGGCGTCGTCGATGGTGAACGGCCGCAACGTCACCCGGTCCCCGACGAGCGGGCCGGTGCCGAGCCAGTCGCTCATGCCCCGGCGGGCACGCGCTGCCCGGGTGGTGCGTCGTCGGGTTCGGACGGGGCCGCGTCGGTGGGGTCTGCACGTCGGCCGATCGAGGCGAGGGGTTCGCGCAGCCCGGCGCTGACGAAGGCGCCGATGAGATAGACGAGCAGCACCGCGTGGACCCACACGCCGACGTTGACGCCGGTCATCACCCACCACTTCATCGGCTCGCCCGACACGTAGATGCCGAACAACCGGAAGATGGTGGTGTCGAGGATGAAATCGGCGATCAGATACGCCACGATGACCGGCCAGCGCACCCGCAGCAGCACGAAGAACGGCAGAATCCACAGCGTGTACTGCGGCGAATGCACCTTGTGGAACACCATGAATCCGGCGAGCATCGCCGCGCTGACGCCGATCCACGGGTAGAGCCCGGTCCGGTTGTACTGCCGCCAACCGAAATACACCGCGACGACGAAGGCGCACACGATCAGCGTCGGCGAGAGTACGCCGACGATCGAGTTGTAGGTGCCGTTCTGGCCGTCGGTGAAATGACGTAGGCCCCAGTACCAGATGGAGTTGGTGTCCACGTCGGCGCGACGTTTGCCCTGGAAGGTCAGCGCCGCGCGCCACCCGTCGTAGCCCAGCACCATGAAGGGCAACTGGATGACGACGACGGTGAGCGCAGCCGTGACGGCCACCCACGCGGCGCCGACCCAGTCGAGTGCGCGGCGCCCGCCGGCTCCGCCGGTCAGCACGTAGATCGCCAGGGGCAGCACGAAGAATCCGGGGTAGAGCTTAAGGCAGAAGCCGATGGCCAGCAGGATCGACGCGAGAATTGCGCTGGTACGCAAACTCATTCGCCGTTCGCCCGTCGACGGCTTGATGCTCGCCCCCCACGCCATGACGGCGACGGCACCGACAGCAGTCGCCACCACCGGCAGTTCCCAGTTGTGGAAGGCGTAGAGGATCAGCGGCGGGGTCATCGCCCACCACAACACATTCCAGCGGGTGAGCACGGCGAGCATCGCGGTGATCACCACACCGAACGGCGCGAGCAGCGCCGCCGAATGGCGGAAGAAGTCGACGTCGGTGTGCGCGCCGATCGCACCGAGCCACATCAGGATTCCCGAGAGCACCGGGTACTCCACCGAACCACCGAAGAGTTGGCCGTTGGCGCCGATACCGCCGTGGATGTACGGGAAGACGTGGTTGTTGATGTCGCGACCCACCCACAGGTACGCCAGATCCGAGTAGCAGGGGATGATCGCATGCGGATCGCCGACCGGCCACTTGTGGCTGCGCCCGTCCGGAAAGAACGGTGGACCGACGCACTTGATCTTGACCTCGTAGCTCCAATACATGAACAGCAAGGTCAACAGCAGGGACACGGTCAGGATCAGGATCAGATCCCCGCGACGCGACAGGGTGACGCGCCCGTAGCGGAACGTCGTGCTCAGGCGGTCGGACATGCGCTACAGGGTAAGCGGAACGCCCCGCGCACCATGAAATCGACCGGCGAACGGTGACCTGGCTCACTCCCAATCCTGGCGGACCTGTCAGCCGGGATCGGGGCCGCTTTCGATGCGAGGTCAGTCCCGGTCGGCGAGAGGCGCGTAGAAGTTCACGAGGTTTCCGTCGGGATCGCGCAGGAGCAACGAGCGATTGCCCCACGGCATATCGGTGGGGCCGTCATTGACGAATCCGTCGACGACGTCGGTCAGATGCCCGCTGGTGAGACGTCGGTGCACCTCGTCGACATCGCCGACGAGGAAATCGAGGATCATCGAACGGTTCGACGCGGCGGTGAGTACGTCGTCGCCCATTGCCGTGATGGTCGTCGACGACGCGATGGCCAGGGTGCCGTAATCGGTGGTGAACTCGGCGAACAACGGATGCAGGCGGTTCGCGCGCAGGCCGGTGACCGTCTCGTAAAAGCCGACCAGACCGTCGACGTCGTCGGTGAGGATGCGGGTGGCTGCGAAGTACATGAGGGTGCGCCCTTTCTCGGATGTGATGCCGCCAGCGTGCAGCCGATAGCGGCCAGATCCTGTCCGCGATTGGCTGTGGAACGCGATTTCGCTGGTCAGGGGTACCTCGTGTATCTTGGAACGGTTGCCGACGCAGGCGACCCTCCTGCCACGGACAGTCCGTGGCCGATGAGCCCATAGGAGGTGATGTGGTCACATGCGTCATTACGAATTGATGGTCATCCTCGACCCGAGTCTCGACGAGCGCACCGTTGCTCCGTCCCTGGACACGTTCCTGAACGTGGTCCGCAAGGACGGCGGCAAGGTCGACAACGTCGACATCTGGGGCAAGCGCCGTCTCGCCTACGAGATCGCCAAGCACAGTGAGGGCATCTACGCCGTCATCGACCTGAACGCCGAGCCGGGCACCGTCAGCGAGCTGGATCGTCAGCTGAAGCTGAACGAGTCGGTGCTCCGCACCAAGGTTCTCCGGAAGTAGTACACAGGCTTTCTCCGATGTCCCGAGATAGTCGGTACCGGACCCTAGGGTGAATCACTAGTCCGGTGCACATCGACCATCGAGTGCCCAACCACGACCAAGGGGAGACACATGGCAGGCGAAACCGTCATCACCGTTGTAGGCAATCTGACTGCTGAGCCCGAACTGCGGTTCACCCCCTCGGGTGCTGCGGTCGCCAGCTTCACGGTGGCCTCCACTCCGCGCACCTTCGATCGTCAGTCCAATGAATGGAAAGACGGCGAGGCACTGTTCCTGCGGTGCAGTATCTGGCGCGAAGCTGCGGAGAACGTGACCGAGAGCCTGACCAAGGGCACCCGCGTCATCGTGCAGGGTCGTCTCAAGCAGCGTTCCTACGAAACCCGCGAGGGTGAGAAGCGCACGGTTGTGGAACTCGATGTCGAAGAGATCGGTCCCTCGCTGAAATTCGCCACCGCATCGGTCAATCGCGCCTCGCGCGGCGGATCGTCCGGCGGCGGAAACTTCGGTTCGTCCGGCGGTGGCGCAAGCCGCGGCGGCGGATCGAGCCAGTCCGCACCCGAGGATCCGTGGGGCAGCGCCCCTGCGAGCGGCTCCTCGTTCGGTGGCGGCGGCGGGGACGACGAACCACCTTTCTAAGAAACATTTTTGACTGGAGCATCACATGGCTAAGCAAAAGAGCAGCCGGAAGGTGCGCGTCGAAAAGGTCACCAAGACCAAGGCGTGCTCCTTCTGCAAGGACAAGAACACCAGCACCATCGACTACAAGGACACCGCGCTGCTGCGCCGCTTCCTGTCCGACCGCGGCAAGATCCGTTCGCGTCGCGTGACCGGCAACTGCGTCCAGCACCAGCGCGACGTCGCTGTGGCCGTCAAGAACTCGCGTGAGGTGGCGCTTCTGCCGTTCACCTCGACCAGCCGATAAGCCGAAGGGAGAGAACACGATATGAAGCTCATCCTGACTGCTGCCGTGGAAAACCTCGGTGAAGCCGGCGATTCCGTCGAGGTCAAGGACGGCTACGGCCGTAACTACCTGTTGCCCCGCGGTCTGGCCATCAAGGCCACCCGTGGCGCCGAGAAGCAGGTCGAGACCATACGTCGGGCGCAGGCCGCCCGCGAGGTCCGCGGCCTCGAGCACGCCAACGAGCTCAAGCAGGCACTCGAGAACCTCTCCGAGGTCTCGCTGTCGGTGAAGACCCACGACTCGGGCAAGCTGTTCGGTTCGGTCACCGCCGCCGACATCGCCGGTGCCATCCGCTCGGCCGGCGGCCCCGTCGTCGACAAGCGCAACGTGGAGCTGCCCAAGGGCCACATCAAGGCCACCGGTAGCTTCCCGATCGTGGTGAACCTGCACCCCGACGTCGCCGCGACCGTGTCGCTGGCCGTCGTCGCCGGCTGATCAGGCTCGCACGCAACAACTTTCGGCCCGCCGATCACGCACATGATGCGTGGCCGGCGGGCCGAAGTGTTTTTGATCGATGGTCGTTCCTTGATCGGTGGTCGAGGTGCGAGGCGCCCCAGGCGACGAGCCTCGAGACGGTGAGAATATGGGTAGGGCTTGACCGGGTGTTCTGACTTACCTCGAGACTGACCTCGAATTGGGTGTCTTCAAGTGGACCTGTCGGCATTCGGTGAAGCCCGGAATTGACACCTGGATTCGTGATGACTGGGCCGGGTGAGGTTATGACTTCATAGGAACCTGTCGGCTGCGGTTGGTCCGACTCTTCACCGTCCTGTCTGCCTCACCCGGCGTAGTCATCCTCCACCGAAGTGAAGGAGACAGGAACCGCAATGTCGAGCATGACTGTAGAGGGGGTGTCGACGCAACCGGTGTATGCCGGGGTCGATACCCACAAAGACACCCACCACGCCGGGATCGTTGACGATGATGGCCGGCAGATCAGTGACGCGCAGTTCGGTACTGATCGGGCCGGGAACGAGGCGATGCTGGAGTGGTTGGCCCAGTGGTGGGTGCATCGGGTCGCGGTGGAACAGACCGGTAGTTACGGGTTGGGGTTGACCACGGTGCTGCGCGAGCATGGTTACACCGTCAAAGAACTCAACCGCCCGGATCCGACGGTGCGGGCCACGGTCGGCAAGTCCGATCCGGTTGATGCCTACACCGCGGCGCAGGCGGCGCGGACCGGGCGCGCCGATATCACTCCGAAGGATCACTCCGGGATCGTTGAGTCGATCCGAATGCTGTCCACGGCAAGGGCTTCGGCGGTCAAAGCGCGTAGTGTCGCGTTGAATCAGATCCGGGATCTGGTGATCACCGCACCGGTGTTACGGGAGAAGCTGGCGGGGTTGACGACCCGGAAAATGGTGGCGGTCATCTGGTCGTGGCGACCCAATCGTGGCGAGTTGGGTGACCCGGTACAGGGTGCGAAACTCGCGTTACGGGGAATCGCCGGACGGGTCCGTGACCTCGATACCGAGATCAAGGCCTACGACACCCAACTCAACACGCTGACCCGCCGGGCCGCGCCGCGGTTGCGGGCCCGCCCGCAGGTCGGTCCGATGATCGCCGCGCAGTTGTTGGTGACCGTCGGGCAATGCCCGGACCGTATCGGTAGTGATGCGCAGTTCGCGCGGCTGGCCGGGATCGCGCCGATCCCCGCGTCCTCGGGGAAGACCAGCCGGATGCGGCTGCACCGCGGTGGGGACCGCCACGCCAACTCCGCGGTCCACCTCGTGGTCATCGGCCGGTTACGTAAACACGAGAAAGCACTCGCCTACCGCGAAAAACGACGAGCCGAGGGAATGGCCGATAAAGACATCATCCGCGCCATGAAACGCCTCGTCGCCCGCGAACTGTTCTACGCCCTCAAAGCCGATCTCAAAGACCTCGACCACACCACAAAAAACGTCTCCCAGACCCCTTGACACGTTATAGGAACGTCCGCGCAACCCTTACGCTGCAACGCACCTCACGCCGGCGCCACAGGCGTCGCCGGCAGTTGACTCGAACCCCGAAGCGCTGCAGGGAGATACTGCGGCGCCGGATTGCCGTCGTGTGCCTGATCCCATGCGGGATAGAAGAACTTGTGCCATCCGGGTGCGAAGATCAGTGCGCGAGAACCGGTTCGGCAGGCGACCTCGTTCGGCATCGGCACCGTACAGGTGACCCCTGCAATCGTCACCCGCTGCCCGACGTGCAGGATGGGCGGGCGGAACCCGGTCGTGGAGCCGAATCGATAGGTCGGCGCGAACGGCCAGTTGGTGCGCACCCAGAACGGGCCCTGCTGATCGCCGGCAATGGTCGCGCCGAGTGTCCGTGACGTCGGGGTGTCGGCGGGCGCGGTGGCCGGGCTGCCCGTACAACCGACGTAGCGGTACTGCGGGCCGATCTGGCACATGTAGCGGCCGGTGGTGAAGAACGACCGCCCGTTGTCCTCGTAGGCCAACGAGCGGAACGCGTCGGGGTTCACCGGGGTGTAGCGGCTCAGGTCGAATTCTGCGGGCAACGGGGGTGGCGGAGCGGCCGACGCATCCGATGCCAGTATGGCGGGCGCGACGACGGCCATGGCCGCGGCAACGCCGACGGTGGCGAGCGCGCGCGAGAACGTACCGAACGTGCGAATCCTGGACACGGGCTTCATTGCATCACAGTCGTGCGGAGGCGGGAGAGCGTTTGATCCTCGTAGTGGCCGATGCTCCGCTCCGAGCGATTCGAGAGCGTCCCAACGCGGTGTCATCGCCGGCTCACGGACTGTTCACGAGCTGGTAAACGCCCAGTGGTTGCCGTCACACGCAACACGCCCGACCGCCACATTCAAGCGACACGCCGAGGAAGTAAAGAACTCGGCTCTGTGGAATTCGTGCACATAGCCTGACCTGCAGTGATGGGACAAATCGCGTCAACATTCCCCATCTTGTCCACAGGCCGTCGCCAGCGACCCACAGGCCGGACGCGAAGCGTCCACAATTGGTGCACAGCTCGGTCCACAGGCGCGTTTGAACGTGCGCCGGTCTCCTCCTAGGGTCACCTCTCAGGGTGAATCGGCACCGGTGTCGGCGACGTGATCGCGGGTTCTGTCGGTGGCCGCGGGTATTGAGTACGTCGGGTACTGAGTACGTCAGAAGCAGGGGTGGATCCGCGTTGCGGATCTGCCGTGATCGGCGCGAGAGGTTGGGGCATCGGTGGCGGTTGTCGACGATCGCGGGCACGGCGCCCGGCGTGATTCCGGACGTGGGGGGTCCGGGGGCTTCGACGACGAACCGCCGATCCCGACCGAGGAGTTCGGCCGCCAACCACCGCAGGACATGGCTGCCGAGCAATCGGTCCTCGGCGGCATGCTGTTGTCCAAGGACGCCATCGCCGACGTCGTCGAGAAGATCCGGCCGGCCGATTTCTACCGGCCCGCACATCAGGCCGTCTACGACGCCATCCTGGAGCTCTACGGTAAGGGTGAGCCTGCCGACGCCGTGACCGTCTCTGCCGAGCTGGAACGCGCCGGAGAGCTGCGCCGCGTGGGCGGTGCACCCTATCTGCACACCCTCATCTCCACGGTGCCCACAGCCGCGAACGCCGGCTACTACGCCGAGATCGTCGCCGAGAAGGCCATCCTGCGGCGACTCGTGGAGGCAGGGACCCGCATCGTGCAGTTCGGCTACTCCGGGGCCGACGGCCAGGACGTCGCCGAGGTCGTCGACCGCGCGCAGGCCGAGGTGTACGAGGTCACCGAGCGCCGCACCGCCGAGGATTATGTCCCCCTCGAGGAACTCCTGCAGCCGACGATGGACGAGATCGACTCGATCGCCTCGCGAGGCGGGCTGTCGCTCGGTGTGCCAACGGGTTTCGCCGATCTCGACAAGCTCACCAATGGTTTACATCCGGGGCAGATGATCATCGTGGCGGCACGTCCTGGTGTCGGCAAGGCGCTGTCGCTGGACACGCCGCTACCCACGCCCACGGGCTGGACCACGATGGGCCGCGTCGCCGTCGGCGACAAACTGCTCGACGCCCACGGCCGCCCCACCACTGTCGTGGCTGCGACCGATGTCATGACCGAACGACCGTGCTACGAGGTCGAATTCGCCGACGGCAACACCATCCTCGCCGACGCTTGGCACGAGTGGGCCATCGAGGTCGACGGCAGCAGTCAGGTCGTCACCACCGAGGGCATGTGTGCCCACGTCGGCAGCGCGTTCATTCGCAATACCAAGCCACTTGAATTGCCCCGCAAGCGATTTGCCTACGGGCCGTATACGGTCGCCGCGTTGGCCGGTATGGCTTTCGATGATCCCGAGATCGGGATGCGCATCGACGCCGAGGGGCCCGTCGACGTGATGACGTTGATGGCCGACCTCGGCGGGCGCATCCCCTACGAGTACTTGCGCGGGTCCATCGCTCAGCGCCGCGCCCTGCTCGCGGGGTTGCTGGACGCACGCGCGACCGTCGACGACGACGGCTGGATCACGGTGCCCGCCGCCACCCGGCACATGACCGCCGTGGTGGCCGACCTCGTCGCCGGGCTCGGTTACACCTACCGTCGTTCGGCCACCGGCTGGCTCCGCGTCGACGCCGACGACGACGTGTTCACCGTTCACCACAAAGCGTTGCGGCACAAGGAACTCCGACGGCCGGCAGGCGTGCGGCGCATCGTTGCGGTGCGTCCCGTCGACAGCGTCCCGGTGCGGTGCGTGCAGGTCGACAACGATGATCACCTGTTCCTCGCGGGCGAGGCGATGGTACCCACCCACAATTCGACGCTCGCGATGGACTTCCTACGGTCGTGCTCGATTCACCACCACATGACCGGCGCCATGTTCTCCCTGGAGATGAGCAAGGTCGAGATCGTCATGCGACTGCTCTCGGCCGAGGCGAAGGTGAAACTCGGTGATATGCGCGGCGGTTCGATGACCGACGACGACTGGACCCGCCTGGCTCGACGTATGGGGGAGATCTCCGAGGCGCCGCTGTTCATCGACGACTCGCCCAACCTCACCATGATGGAGATCCGCGCCAAAGCCCGACGGCTCAAACAGCGCAACGACCTCAAACTCGTTGTCGTGGACTACATGCAGCTGATGACCTCCGGCAAGAAGGTCGAGTCACGTCAGCAAGAGGTTTCGGAGTTCTCCCGTCAATTGAAGCTTCTCGCAAAGGAACTCGAGGTTCCGGTGGTCGCGATCAGCCAGCTGAACCGTGGTCCGGAGCAGCGAACCGACAAGAAGCCGCAGGTGTCGGATCTGCGCGAATCGGGTTCACTGGAACAAGATGCGGACATGGTTATCCTGCTTCATCGGCCCGACGCATTCGAGCGCGACGACCCTCGCGCTGGTGAGGCCGATATCATCGTCGGTAAGCACCGTAACGGGCCGACCGCCACCATTACCGTTGCGCACCAACTACATCTGAGCAAGTTCGTGGATATGGCGAGGGGCTGACTACAACAACCACAACGGCTACTACTACTACTACTACTACTATTACGATGGCGGTGGATGATGATGACCGCGCGAGCTTCGATGGTGGCACTCACTGGCGATTTCGTTGTAACGGTTGCATGTTGAGCCGACGCGTTCCGCTTGCCACATGACGTTGGGAATGGCGACGGGCCGCCGACGACTCCGCCGCGTACTCGGAATGGTGTCAGCCCATTGCTTCGCGACTCGTGTCTGTACTTTGGCGGCGGCACTCGCGCTTGTCACAGCATGCGTATCAGAGGAGAAGCCCGTGTCGGCTGAATCGGACGCCGGGCGTGGCATCTCGGCAGCACTCGATCGATATCAGCAGGCGAAGTCGGCTGGTTCAAGGCGGGACATCCTGGCGACGCTGACAGCCAACTCTCCGCAACGCGCCCTCCTCGCTGGTTCGGACGAGGATTTTGCTGCTACACGGGCCATGCTGGACGACGCGCAGTATCGCGAAGAGTTCATCAACCGACGTGACTATGAGATCGCCGGCGACACAGCCACACTGAGATCGGACCACGCTGTGACCCGCAGTGATCGAACTGACGATCGGATCCCAAGCACTGCGGTCACGAAAGACATTCTGATAGAGGCAGAGAACGTCGACGGAGCGTGGCTCATCCATGACGTGGTGAGTCCTCAGCGACAGATTATGCGGGAGATCGAGGGCCGCTAGCAATTCGTTTCTGACATTGTTCGACGATTGGAGTCTTCACGATGTCGTCCACGGTCCAGCTCCTAGCCAAAGGCCGCTTGTGGTCCTTCCGGTCGTGAAGGAATCGTCAGATCGCGGCTTCGTCTCGATAGAGGAGAAACGAGTGGCAGAAAAAGCAGAGTCTCCCAGCATCGAAGAGTTGGTTGGGCGGGCAGTAGCCGCCGGAGCCGGCGTGGGTCTCGGAGCTGCGCCGGAACAGATTACCGCAGCCGAACAGCGCCTCGGAGTGCGGTTCGACCATTACTACCGGCAGCTGATGAGCATGTGCAATGGCATTGAGCGACTCGGCCCGATCAGCCTCTTCACCCTTGACGAGCTCGGAACGTCACAGCGGTGGCGAGATGCCCATCAGTTCATGTACTTCGAGTACTTTCTGCATTACACGCCGACCTTCGAGATGCGCGGAGAGACGATGGTCGAGCCGGAGTTCTATCCGCCACCGGAGCGGCGGCGCCCGGTGGTGATCGGATACGACGAAGCGTCACCGTCACAAGTGCTGTGCAACTTCTCCGTCGACGACCCCGACGCTGTACCCGGCGAGGTAGCCATGTGCCGCTACGAACCCTGGCTGATGGGCCAACTCGACCACTGCCTGGCCTCCTGGGTGGACGACGCCGAGAGTTGGTTTCGTGACGACGGTGCGCTGGCATCAGACCCCTTGCATGACACCATCATCACCCTCCAGCAGGCAGTAACCCTCGACAATGTCGTCGCAGCCAGCCGCTGTCTCTCCGCACGCTGGCGCGCCACTTACGACCACCACGCGCCGATCGAAATGCTCGACGACATCCGCACCCAGCTGTGGCCCCATGGCTCGCGCCCAGCACCCACCGCCCCGGTGCCCGAACCACAGAGTCCCGAAGCAACGATCACCGTCGAGTTCAGCCGTTCCGGCTGGGTCGAGCCCATCATCACAGCAAGTATCGGCGCCATCGTCGAAAACCACGTGTGGCGCATCGATTCGTGGACATGGCAGACACCGTGAACCGGGGCTCGCTCCGGGCCATTCACCCGGCTCGCCGGTATCGCAGGAAGGCGCTGAAATTGATGGACAGGGAAAAGCTTTCAGGAGAAAGAGACGGCCGATGAGCTACGACCTCTACGTCTTGCCGTCGCGTTTGGCCACCGACGCCGAGTCGGCGGCACGGGTCATGCAGCAGGACTTGGAAGCGGGTCCACCAACCACTCAGCCCCCGGATGATTCGCCCGTCCAAGCGTTGATCAGCCACATCGTCGACAGCCAGCGCCGGCGCGGAATCGAACACGAGACACCCGAACCGCTGAGATCCGGGACCTACATCACTGCGTCGTGGCCTGACGCCGAGCAGAGTCGTGAGATCGTGATACCGCTCGCTGCCACTTGTGGTTTCGATGTGTACGACCCGCAGGAGAACATCTACATCGACACCGAGCATGCGGTTCCGATCGCCGTCTTGCACGGCAGCCTCGGCCGGTTGCCGATGCTCAGCCCGCAAATGCTCGATGCTCTGGTCGACCGGTTGGAAGAGCCCGACCCGTTTCTCGTCATCGAACGCGACAGCGAGGTCTACGTGCAGACCCGCGCCAGAGACGAGGGGACGTTCGATCTGGAGTACCGCGACGGTTCTTCAGATCGACACTTCGCGACCGTCACTGATGCCGGCTCGCTTGCCGGGCAGTTGTGGGCCTGGGTTGTCGGAGGAGCCGCATCGCTGTCCGGGATGACGTGGACCAAGGTCGAACTGTGAAACCCGCACGGGGGGTGGACAACACAACGGCGGACCGCTGTCGCGGCCTCATGGCAGCGGTGGCCCCGTTGGCCTCACACCAACGACGCCGTGAGCCCACCGTCGAGGACGTAGCTGCTGCCGGTCACCCACGACGCACGGTCGGAGGCCAGGAACGCCGCCACCTCGGCGATGTCCTCGGGTGTGCCCAGGCGGCCCTGTTTGGCGGCCACCAGGTCTCCGAACGGGACCTGGGTGGCGGCCTCGAAATCCGGGATCAGTCGTTCGACCATGCTGGTGTCGGCGAATCCGGGGCAGACGGCGTTGACGCGCACTCCTGCGGGACGCATCTCCACCGCGGCCACCCGGGTCATCTGGATGAGCGCAGCCTTTGTCGCGCAATATGATCCGAGGAGCGGACTACCGCCGATGCCGGCGATCGAGGAAATGTTGACGATGTTGCCGCCGGACTCGACGAGATGCCCGATGGCCGCCTTCATCGCGACGAACGGACCCCGGACATTGACGGCGAAGATCTCGTCGAAGCTGCTGGTGGATTGCTGGAGTAGTGGGGTCGAGATCTCGATGCCGGCGTTGTTGACCAACACGTCGAGGCCGCCGAGGACGCCGACGGCTTCGGCGATCGCCGACTGTACCTGTGCCTCGTCGGTGACGTCGCAGTTGGCCACTCCCGCGGCTCCGAGTTCGGTTGCGGCGCTGTTGGCGGCGGTCTTGTCGCGGTCGCTGATGATGACCCTGGCGCCGCGCTCGATGAACAGCGCGGCGATGGCCTTGCCGATGCCGGTCGCAGAGCCGGTCACGAAGACCCGCTTGTCTTTCAGTTCGGTCATGAGGGGTTCCTTTTCGAGTGGAGAATTCCGATGTCTGGGCGATCAGTTCTGCATGGTGGCACGGACCTCGTTCTTGAGGATCTTGCCGACTTCGAGCGCGGCAGATCGTCCCAGATCTCGATCTGCTTGGGTGCCTTGACACTTCCGATGCGGTCCTTGACGAACTGGATGAGTTCGGCCGGCGAGCCATCGCGGCCGTCACGCAATTGCACAGCGGCGACGACCCGTTCACCCCATTTGTCGTCAGGCAGACCGATCACCGCGCTCTCCTTGACCGCGGGGTGGGCCAGCAGGGCCTGCTCGACCTCGGCGGAGTACACGTTGAAGCCGCCGGTGATGATCATGTCCTTGGCGCGATCGACCACGTAGAGGAAGTTGTCGTCGTCGAGGTAGCCGATATCTCCGGTGTGGTGCCAGCCGAACGCGCTGACCTCGGCAGTCGCTTCGGGATTCTCGTGGTATCCGTCCATGACGAGCGGGCCGCGTACGACGATCTCGCCGCGTTGGCCGCGGGCCACCAGTTCCCCCGAGGAATCCATGATGGCGACAGTCGTGAGTGGTGTGGGACGCCCCGCCGACGTCAATCGTTCGGTCGCCACCGAGCCGTCGGCCCGGAAATGCTCGGCGGGTGCGAGGGTCGCGATCATGTTGGGTGCCTCGGTCTGTCCGAACAGCTGACCCAGCACCGGCCCGATGCGCTCGAGTGCCTCGGTGAGTCGAGTGGGTGACATCGGTGCGGCGCCGTACCAGAGGCACCGCAACGAAGAGAGATCGGTGGCGTCGAGATCGGGATGATCGAGGACACCGTAGATCACCGTGGGCGGCAAGAATGCGTGGGTGATCCGGTGATGCGCAATGAGTCTCAGGAACTCGCCGATGTCGGGACGCGCCATGATGACGATGTGTCCGCCGAGACTGAGGATGGGAAAGGTCAGCACACCCGCCGAATGGGTGAGCGGGGCCAGCGCGAGGTAGCGCGGCCGGTCCCCGAACGGATAGCTCATCAACGCCAACGCCAACGCCAACGCCAACGCCGTCGAGGTCATCATGTTGTCCTCGGTCAGCCGCACGCCCTTGGGTGTACCGGTGGTGCCGCCGGTTCCTGCGAGCATGCACAGGCCTCCGTCCGGGCGGCGGTCGGTCTCCACCTCGGCATGGTGGTCGGCCAGCCAGTCGTCGAAGGTGAGAGCCCCGTCCACCGCACCGTCGAGGCAGACCAGCCATTCGAGGTCGGGGAGCCGATCCCGAATCCTTGCAACCAGGGCGGCGAATGCGCTCTGGAAGAACAGGAATCGACAACCGAACAGCGCGAACAGCTGCCGGTTCTCCTCGGCCTCGTTGCGTGGGTTCACCGGGCACCACACCGCTCCGGCCCGGGAGATCCCGAACACACAGGTGAGCGCGCGCGGATCGTTTCCGGAGAGGACAGCGACGCGGTCTCCAGTATGAATCCCGCTGTGCTGCAACGCTCCGGCGATGTCGACGGTCCGGTCGTGGACCTCGCCGTAGGTGAGTGTGACCGGACCGGAGGTCATGCACGGTGCGTCCCGGCCCAATGACGCGCCTTTGTCGAGGTAGTCCGATAGCCGCATGTGTCCGGCCTCTTAGTTGTTCACCGTGACAACCGGATCGAGAACGAGGCCAAAGGCGTGTAGAACACCGAGCAGCTCGCGGTGTCCGAATGCCTGGCAACTCGAGGCGAACCCGACCGCATGCGGCGGGGCTTTGAGGAGGTGGGCTGCCGCATAGGCGTTGAGCAGTGCGGTCTGCTTGTAGTTGCAGTTGCCGTTGATCAGGCAGTGCACGCGGCCCAGCGGCCCGGAAGCATAAACCGAGTCGAGAGAGGTGTTGATCCGGGGGTTCTCCCGCGGCGGTGTCTCACTGCGCACCGACGCCGAGATGGCATCGATGATCTGGTACTTCTCGGCCTCGCTCTTGCCGTCCATCTGCTCGAGCGCCGCGCCAACCATCTGCGGAACCCCCAGCATCAGAGGACGATTGAGCACTCCGCCGAGCGCACGTACATTGGCGACCCGCGGATCGTCCTTGAACCACACCGGATGCGAGGTGCCACCCCAGGGCAGCGCCAGTCCCAACTCGTGCTGGCCGGGTACGACGATCTGATACACGCCGTCTTCGTCTGGCCACTCGACGTACTCGTTCTGCTCGAGGTAGTACGCCTTGGCGAACGCCGCGTTGGTCAGGATCGTGTTGGTCGAGGCGACGGTCGGATGGCCTTTCCAGAACACCTCGATGTCGAGTGTGTCGACACCCGGGGTTTCCAGACAGATGTTCGCCGCGATCTCGCCGATCGAATACATCTGCGCCAACCCTGGTGTGAGAACCAGACTCTTCGCGGCGAAATCGGCTGCGTAGCGCTCCTTCGCGTCGATCATCCAGTTCTGCTCGCCGTTGGTGTCGGTGTAGTGCGCGCCGACCTCCAGGCAGGCCTCGACCACCGGATGGCCCCACCGGGCGAACGGCCCGACCGTGTTGAGAACGACGTCCGCACCGCGGAACGCCTCGACGAGAGCGGGAAGCGAGTGTTCGACCTCGACGATGTCGTGATCGACCGTCTCGATCCCCGGCACCGCTTCCACGATCGCATTGAGGCGGCTGTGATCGCGGCCTGCGGCGAGGAACGGGATGTTGTATTCGCGCAGGTACTCGCAGATCAATCGACCGGTGTAGCCGGAGGCTCCGTAGACGACGACGCGTTTGTCGGTGGGCATGAATCGTTCCTCTCGCAATGGACCGCCAGGGAGAAATGGCAGGTCAGGGACACGTATGAGGCACAAGGGGCGAAGCGATTTGCGGACCGAACCTGTGCTGCGGATCACACTAAGGCGAGTTCTGGACGACTGTCAAGAAAAATTTGGACGACCGTCAAGGAGTGGGGATCGACAGCCGGGCTAGACTCCGGGGACACGCCCGTGACCAGTGGGAGGAGCGACCGCGATGGCCCAACTGTCGGAGCCGCGCGCCCGTGTCGAGGAGCGTGCCCGCGACAAATTCCAGGCGAAGCGTCGAGAACTGGCGACCGCTACCCTGCACACTCTCGCCGAACTCGGATATGCGCGGACGAGTCTGCGCGAGATCGCGCAGAATTCCGAGTACTCCCATGGGGTCCTGCACTACTACTTCTCCGACAAGCTCGATCTGATCGCCGAGGCCGTCCGTCAGTACGAGGACGTCTGTGTGACCCGGTACGACGGAGTTGTCCAGCACTCTGCGGATGCCGACGATCTCCGAAAGTCATTCGGCGACACCTTCTTCGACACCCTGCTGCGCGACGCCCCGATCCACCGGCTGTGGTACGACATGCGCAACCAGAGTCTGTTCGATTCCTCTTTCCGCGCGCAGGTACTCGAGATCGAAGCCAGTCGAGAACAGATGATCTGGCGTGTGGTGACTCGCTACTGTGATCTCAAAGGTGTTGCGCCCCAGCTTGATCCGACAACCGCATATATCGTGCTCGATGGAATCTTTCAACGGGCACTCCTGCACCACCTCGCCGACGACGCCGACCAGGTCGACGCCGCGCGGGGTCATCTGGCAGCGGTGTTCGACGGACTCGACCGCGGCTGAGTCGTCACCTCCGGCCAACGGTTGCCGACGAGGTCGGCGATGGCCACCAGATTCTCTCGCCGATCACCGCCATCGCGGCCGGGACCAGAACCGTGCGCACGATCGCGATGTCGAGCAACAGGCCGACCCCGATGGTGAAGCCGATCTGCACGAGGTTGAGGACGGTGCCGCTCATGAGGGCGAACATCGTGACAGCGAAAACCACTCCGGCCGTGGTGATGACCCCGCCGGTACTCCCGAAGCCGCGGATGATGCCGCGCACCATCCCCTCTCGCGATTCCTCGCGAATGCGGTCGGCGAACAACATCGAATAATCCGCACCGACGGCGATGAGGGCCATGAACGACACTGGGATCACCGACCAGTCGAGGTCGATGCCGATCACGTGCTGCCAGACGAGCACGCTCACCCCTACTGCTGACGCAAAGCTCAGGATCACGGTGCCCACCAACAGGACCGGAGCCAGGATGCTACGCAGCAACACCATGAGGATGACCAGGACCGCCGCAGCGGCGACCGACGCGAAGATCAGGAAGTCGCGATGCAATTGGTCCTGCATATCCGCCGACAGCGACGCCAGTCCGGCCGTCGATACGGAGGCATCGGCCAAAGTGGTGCCCGTCAGCGCCCGATGCGCGACGACGGGAAGTTGACGGCTGGCCGCCATCGCTTCCTGACTGTAGGGGTTGACCTTCCATGTGACGATCATGCGTGCGGTGCGCCCGTTCGGCGAGATCAGGAGCCGGGAGCCGGCGACAAACCGCTTGTCGTGCAGCGCATCCGGCGGCAGATAGAATCCCGCTCCGGCGCCCGTCGATGTGGCGTCCCCCATGGTGGTCAGGTACTCAGAGGCCTGGTGCAGCCCTTTGGTCAACGCTCCGGTCAGAGCCACCATTTGCGCTGTCCCGTCACGCACCTGGTGCAGACCGTCGGCGAGTTGCGACATGCCACTGGAAAGATCGGCCACGCCCTGCTCGAGACGAGCCAGGTCGGCGCGTACCTGTTCGGTGGAACGTCCGGCGAGTTGCTGCAACAGTGAATCAACGGTGCTCAAGGCCGAATTGAGTTGCGGCAGTAACCCAGTAACTCGGGTGATCGTCTCGGTGGGGACTCCGGCAAAGGCATGCAGGGAGGTCAGTGCCGCAGAAGCGCGTCCGCCGAGCGCACGATCGAGTTGAGCGAACGCCGCACGCGCGGTCGCGCACGCCGGACTCGACGTGCACCGCGGCGTGGGTTCGCCCACCAGCGGAGTGAACACCTCATCGAGCTCGGTCAGGGCCTCGGTCGCCACCCGTGACGGGGAGTCGAGTGCGGCAATGGCCGATGCGGCGGTGGCCAGCGCTGTGCGCAGCACCGGAAGCGTCTGTGCCAGGGAGTCGCCGCCGGTCGCCGTTCGGGTGATGCCATTGACTTGGTCGAGGCCGTCGAGAACGGTACCGGCCATCGACACCACCTGTTGGGAACCGGACACCAGCGCGGGCATCTGGACGGCCGCCGCATCTGCTCCGGTCGAAAGCTGCTGCGCCCCTTCGGCAAGCATCCTCAATTGCGGTTCGGCCGCCGACATCCGGTGCTCGGCATCGCCGAGTTGGCCTCCGACGATGCGGGTCTGATAGCCGGTGGCGGCCTCTGCCAGCGGCTTTCCGTCGGGGCGCGTGATCGAGCGGACCAACCCGACCTCGGGAATCTTGGACAACGCCATCGCCGCCAGCTCCAGCGAGGCGAGATCGGCTGTGTTGCGCAGGTCGTGATCGGCGCGGAAGGTCACATACTCCGGCGAGATCTCGGCCGTCGGATAGTGCTGCCGCACAGCCTCATACCCTCTGGTCGAGTCGGTCGCGCGGACGGGCATCGCGGACTCGTCCCAGTTGAGGCGCAGGGTCGTCGTCGCGGCTGCGGTTCCGATCAGGAAAATCAGTGCCACGGTCGTGTACACCCCGGCATGCCGGATCACTCGAGCGCCGCGATGCTGCCACCGACTCTCCGTCGACGGCCGCGGCTCGGCGAGCCCGCGTCGCCCCGCAAGGGACAGGAGGGCATTGGGCAATGTCAACGCGATGGCGAGGGCGATCAGCACTGCGATCGCTGTGGGAGGGCCGGCCGTGGCGAACATGCCGATCTTGGTGAACACCATCGACGCACAGGCCGCGGCGATGGTCAGGGCGGACGCGATGAGGATCGGGGCGGTACGAACCGAGACGGCAGTGACCGCATCGACGACCTCTGCGCCGGCGCGGCGCGCGCGGTGATAGTTCGCGATTCCGAAGATGGCGTAGTCGGTCCCGGCGCCGAGCACCAACGCGGTCATGATCGCGATCGTGAAGTTCGATACCGGGAGCACGCCGTGTGCGCCGAGCAGGGAGATGACCGGACGGACGATCGCGAGAACGAGGCCCACGGTCAGCAGCGGGATCAACGCGGTCGTGAACCTGCGGTACGCGAGCGCCAGCATCACCGTGATCAGCAGGACCGAGACCCCGGTGATGATCAGGAGTGACACGTCGATGCCGGAGAACAGATCCGACAGCGTAGGGGTCGGCCCGCTGAAGTGCACGGTCAGCCCGCCGGGTCGCGGGAGTGCCGCGATGTGATCGCGAATCGCAATCGTTGCGTGGTGGGCGCGGGTCGAACCCGCCGATCCCGCACTGGCGACGAGTACGGTGACCGCCTTGCCGTCGCGGCTCAGCGCGATGTCGCGTGTCACCGGGTTGCCGTAGGTGTCCAGCACGTAGGCGACGTTGCTCTTGTCGGCGACCAACGCCCGCAACAAGGCGCCGTAGTACCTCTGCTCCGGGGCTCCGAAGCCGTTGCGGCTGACCAGGACCACGCTGCCCACCGCGTTGGACGCCGGAACGCCGAAGTCCTTGGCCATCTGCTCCAGGCTCTTGTTGGCTGGTAGGTCGGCGGGAACGAAATCGGCGGATCTGGTCGAGACGGTGTGCTCGAGCTGCGGGACCGTCACGGTGAGCGCGGCGGCGAGTACCACCCAGAACAGCACGATCCACACGGAGAACCGATGGGTAAGTCGCCCGATACGCCCGAGCACGGCATCACCCCGGTCGGCCATGTTCACTCCCCAGTCCATGTCAACGATCGATGATATGTATGCCACTCGGCATAGTGGGATGACAGTAGATGTGTCGCGCGGTAACAGTCAAGTGCCGGTGCCGGCGGGGGATTGTCGCCACCGGGCCGAAGGTCAAGTCATTCGTGAAACCGAAGTACGCAAAATCGTTGTCGTTCAGAAGGTTCGGCGTTGCTGCGCTACTCTCGGCGAATCGATTCAGGGTCGGGATGGGGTTCCCTGGGGGCGAAAGATGATGGATCGTCGATCGTTTATGCGGTTGACCGCTGCCGGAGTCACAGCTGCCGGCGTCTCGGCGACCGTCGGTGCGGGGGCCAGCGCGGCGCTACCTGCGGCACACGGCAGATACGAATCGCTGGTGCCGGAGATCTTTCGTCCGGTCGCCCCGCCCCGTCAACACTCCGAGGCGATCGTCATCGGCTCCGGGTTCGGCGGCTCGGTCAGCGCACTTCGACTGGCGGAGACCGGAATTCAGATAACCGTGCTCGAACGCGGATCGCGGTGGCCACACGACCCGTGGCGCAAGATCTTCGGGTGGGACGGCCGGATGCTGTGGCACGCCCAACGATCCCTTGCCGAGCGATCCGCGTCGTCGGCGCTGACGGTGCCCGCCTACGCCGAGACCCTCGGCGCGATGGCCGCCGTCGACGACTTCGGCGGAATCTTCGAGATCAGCTGGCACAACAACTCGGCCATCATGTGCGGTGCGGCGGTGGCCGGCGGATCGGTGGTCTACATCGGCATCACCGCCGAGTCCAAGCGGGACCCGTTCAACCAGGTGTTCAAGGGCGTCGTGGACTACGACGAGATGGCCACGACCTGGTACCCGAAGGCTCTGGCGGGCCTCGGAGCGACGGTGGTACCGCCGGACGTGTATCGCGATCACAGCTTCAGCAACTGCCGAGACTTCTGGCGCGTCGGCGAGAAGGCCGGATATGCACCGTATTTCGTCCCCGGCAACTGGCGATGGAACGTCGTGCGCGACGAGATCGCCGGTCGCGCCGCACCGATGGCCACCACCAGCGCGCTCGCCAACTCCAATGGTTCCCTCAACTCGCTGACATACAGCTATCTCCCCCGCGCCGAGGCCACCGGCAAAGCGACAATTCATCCGCGCCATCAAGTCAACGCCATCCACGTCGAACCTTCCGGGCGTTTCGTTCTCGACGTCGACTACGTCAGCCCGTACGGCGACGTCCTCACCAGGCGGACCCTGACGACCGACCGCCTCGTCCTCGCAGCCGGATGCCTTGGAACCAACAGACTGCTGGTGCGTGCCCGCGACACCGGAACATTGCCGAACCTCAACGAACACATCGGAACCGGCTGGGGCAACAACGGCAACGGCAACATCGACATCGCCGTCGGGGGCAGTCGTAAGGATCAGCAGTCGGCCGTCGGCGCCGCCGGATTCTTCGACACCACCGAGCAGTTCGCCCGGGTGATGGTCAACAGCACCTTCTCTCTCGGACCACTGGATTCCGCTGCCGCGGCGATGAATACCTCGGCGATCAAGATGGGCATCACATCGGTCGATCCGACGCGCGGCACCTTCCGCTACCACCGAGATTCGCAACAGGTCATCCTCGATTGGCCGGCCGGTGGCAACGGCGGCGTCGCGGAGAACTGCGAACGGATCGGCCACGTGATGGCGCGGCACGCCGACTTCCCGGTCGATGCGGTGGTCTACGAGCCCGATCTGACTTGGGCGCACTGCATGGGCGGAGCCACCCTGGGGACGGCGTGCGACGCCTACGGCCGCGTCCACGGATACCGGAACCTCTACGTCAATGACGGTGCGATGCTGCCCGGTTCGGCCGGTGCGTCCAACCCGTCGCTGACCATCACCGCCGTCGCCGAACGCAACATCGCGACCGTCATCGCCGACGGCGGCTAAGCTCGCCGGGGGGCCGCAGTGGCGCTGCGAATCAACGGCGGGGGGGGGGGACATGGAAGTTCGAGACAGGTTGCGCGCATTCGCGGCCGCCATACCCAGAGGGCTCAACCGCAACGCGCACCTCAACACTGTGCCGTTCGATCCGGCGACCCCGATGCGCACCCCGTCCGGCCGACGCCGCAACTGGGCGCACTACGGGGTGATGATTCCTGATCTGCCGGAACCGCACCGAACGTTCGGGGTCATGGCGATAGTGGGTTCGCCAGGGGTGCGAATATTCGCCAACAACCACGCCATCGTCACCACCCCCGACGACACCGCGTACACCGTGTCGGCCACCGCGGCGATGACGAGCGGCCAGTTCTTCACCCAATCCATTGCTGCGGAATGCGATTTCCGCCCGGACGGCAGTCACCTGCGGTTCGGATCAGAACTGACGATGCGCGGACGCTATCCGCATTTCACAGTCCACCGCTCCCACGACGAAGTCGATGTCGATGTCGACATCACCGCCACCGCGTCGGCCTCCTATTTCGCCAATATTCCAGGGATCTATCAGCATTGGAGTCTCCTCGCGCGGTACAGCGGCACCGTCAGCCACCGAGGTACACGCGAACCGATCGACGGACTGTGCACCGTCGAGTACGCCACGGGCGTGGGCGTTCACAGCCTGCTCGCGAATACCCGGCGAACACTGCCCGCGACGTTCTTCACCTACCATGTGCTCAACGTCGACGCCGTCACACAGGTCCTGTTCGTCACGTTGCTCGGGCCCGCCGACATCATCATTCAACAGGCGGTGTATGTCCGGACGGTGGAGGCCGCCGGGTCGGAGGTCTACACGGCCGGCATCGATTTCCGGGTCGATCGCCACGAGCCCGAACCACGGGTCACGCCCGACGGCAGGTGCATGCGGCTACCGCAATCTCTGTCGTGGAGTCTGACCGATTCGGAGGGGTGGACCATCATCAGCATCCAGGGCGCGGTCGACGACCTCGTTTACGGCCTCGGTGCGGGATACGTCGGCAATTACGAATATCACGGCAGTTTCGGCGGCCGACCAATCGCCGGCCGAGCGTATCTGGAGTATGTCGATTGCCGATGACGCGTCCGCAACACTCGTCGTTCACAAGTCCGATGCGTAGACGAACCCGTCCGGATCGGTGAACGTGGCTGTGCCGGTGAACAACCGGATGCGATGTACACCATCGCCTTCCGGGCGGACCCCGGCGTCCTTGGCGGCGGCCTTGCGCCCGTAGAGGGCGAGCGTGATCGGTCCGCCGGCGAA
Organism: Gordonia polyisoprenivorans; assembly: GCF_017654315.1. Classification (NCBI taxonomy): domain Bacteria; kingdom Bacillati; phylum Actinomycetota; class Actinomycetes; order Mycobacteriales; family Gordoniaceae; genus Gordonia; species Gordonia polyisoprenivorans. The sequence goes on along the minus strand of NZ_CP072203.1, from coordinate 391,154 downwards.
CTCGACATACTTGCGGCCGAACGACTTGGCGACCTCGAAGCCGTGGTCGGTGTAGAACGCCTTGGACGTCGCAATGTCGTTGGCGCCGATCAACATCACGACGTTCTCGACCGTTCGCAGCGGTGCGCCGGTGTTCTTCTTCGACGACGAGGCGCTCTTCCAGATCGCGCCGTCCGGTGCGCGCAAGACACCGCCGTATCCCCAGAAGGAGCGCCGTGCGGGTTTCAGGAGCTCGGCACCGGCATCGAGTGCCGGGTCGATGAACGAGTCGACGACCGCCGGCTCTGCGACGACGAGGGAGAGCACGAACCCACGGAACCCGGTGGTCGGCTCGTTGCTGTGGTGCAGACGAAGCCGATCACCGAGTCCGAAGGCCTTGTCGTAGAACGCTTTGGCGTCTCCGGGATCGGTGGCGCCGAGGGACAGGGAATCGATGGTTGTGGTCATGTCCTCACGGTAGGACCGGTGACCGCACCCAGGCTTCTCGATTCCTGACCGGTTTTCCGACGTCTCCTATCAGAGCGGCAAGAGGATGTTCTTCACCTGCGGATCGGTGCGCAGGTAATTCTGGACGGCGGGATCCTTGAAAGCGGCGACCAGCTTCTTGATGTTGTCGGCGTCCTTCCACTTCGACCCGATGGTCAGCTGTCCGGCGAACTCGTCGGGCGCAGGCGGCGAGAAGATCTGCTTGGCGATGTCGATGTCGGCGGCGAGGTAATACTCGGTGTAGCCGACGGTGGCGTCGAGGTCGGGCAACGCACGCGACTGTGCCGCGAAGTCGAGCAACTTGAACTGCAAGTTCTTCGGATTCGTCGCGATGTCGTCCTGGGTGGCCTTCCACTTGTCCACCCCCGGCTTCAGGGTGATCAGACCGGCCCGCTCGAGTAGCCACAGGCCCTGCGCTTCGTTCGCGGGGTCGGAGTACAGCGACACCGTGCCGTTCTGCGGGATCTGTGCGGGCGAGGTGTACTTGTCCGACCAGATACCGAATCCCCAGCGGAACACCGGAGTTGCGGCCTCTTCCTGGAAGTCGGGGTTCGCGTCGAGTACCTGAGAGAGCCAGAGGCGATGCTGGTAGATGGTGCCCGCCACCTCGCCGTCACTGACCGCCCGGTTCAGCGTCGTGGAGTCCGAGAGTCCCTTGAACGCCACGGTGATCCCGTACCGGGGCGCGACGTTCTTCGACACGAAGTCGACGAGCGCTTCCTCGGCGGCATTACCCTCGGCGGTCACGACCGTCAGAGTCGCTCCGGGAGTGTCGTTGGCCGACTTGGTATCCGATCCGGCGAAGCGCCAGCCGATGATCGCTGCGATGACGACGACGACCACCCCGATCGCGGCGTAGATCGGCCACCGACGCCGGGTGCGCAGTTCGATGTCACCGCCCGGTGGTGGTGAGGAATCGGTCGAGTCGATCTGGGGTCCGGTGGTCTGGGACATGGGGTATCGCCCTTCGTGCGGGTGTGGAGTGAGCAGGGGAGTGGGGTGGGTCAGACTTTGGTGCGAGCGGATCGATCGGTGCGAATGGTTCTGCTGCGCAGCGACTTCTCCGGGGTGAGATGCCGGACGAGGCCATCGCCGATCACCTGGATCAACGCGACGACGACGATGAGGGTGACGATCGTCGCGATCATCACGCCGTGATCGAAACGTTGATAGCCGTAGGTGACCGCGACATATCCCAGGCCGCCCGCGCCGATGGTGCCGGCGATCGTGGAGTACTCGATCATCGCGATCGTGTTGATCGTGAGGCCGCCGACGATGTTGGGAAGGGCCTCGGGAATCTGTGCGGTCCAGATGATCTGGGCGTTCGACCCGCCCGACGCCTTGGCGACCTCCACCACCGAGGTGGGTACCGAGCGCAACGAGTTCTCGACGATGCGGGTGAAGAAGGCGATCCCGGCAATCGACATCGGGACGACTGCGGCCGGAATCCCGATGTTGGTGCCGGTGAGCAGTCGGGTGAACGGGATGATCGCCGTCATCAGGACGAGGAACGGCAGGGAACGTCCGATGCTGATCACCCAGGACAGCGGCGTGTGCAGGGACCGGTTCTCGAACAACCCGCCCGGGGCGAGGTTGTGGATCAGCGCACCGAGCGGCACCCCGACGACCAACACGATCACCATCACGATGCTCACCATGAGGACCGTGTCGATGAAGGCCGGGATCAGCAGTGACGGAATCTCGTTGACCGGCACGGTGATCGCGGCCAGGTGAGTGGTGTCGCTCATACCGTGGCCTCCTGGGAACGTGCGCCGGCGCCGACGGTGATCCCGTAGGTGGCGGCCTCGGCGGAGAAGGCCTCGAGCGAGTGGTCCTCGACGGAGACGGTGAGTTCGCCTGCGGTGACGCCGTCGACGCTTTGGATGTTCGCGCCGAGCACACCGACGGTGGTACCGATGGTGCTCGACACCCGTGCGATCCAGTCCGGTGGTACGGCCGCCGAGTTGTAGGTCACCTCGACGCTGCTGCGGCCGGGCGCGACGGGGGCGGCGGTTCCGCGCGGGCGCAACGCCTTCCCCAGTACCGAGTCGGGGTCGAGGACGAGATCTGCCACCGCCCCCTGCTCGACGATGCGCCCATGGTCGAGGCGACCGGCGCGGTCGGCGATCCGGGTGATGACATCCATCTCGTGGGTGATGAACACCACGGCGAGGCCCAGCTCCTCGCGGACGTCGCCGAGGAGGTTCAGGAACGACGTCGTCGCCTGCGGATCGAGACCAGAAGTCGCCTCGTCGGAGAGCAAGACGGCGGGTTTGAGCGCGAGGGCCCGAGCGATTCCCACGCGCTGCCGCTGCCCTCCGGAGAGCTGATGGGGATAGAGATCGGCTCGGTCGGCCATGCCGACGCGATCGAGCAACTCGCCCACCCGCGTTCGAATGGCGGCTTTGGTCGCGCCGAGATACTCGAGTGGGAGCGCGACGTTCTCGGCTGCGGTTCTGCGTGACAACAGATTCGCCGACTGAAAGACGGTTCCGATACGTCGCCGCGCGGCCCGCAAGGCGCCGGCGTCGAGATGCGCGAGGTTTTCGCCGTTGACGATCACCTCACCGGAGGTCGGCCGCTGCAACAGATTCAGGCATTGGGTCAGCGTGGACTTGCCCGCACCGGACGGGCCGACGACGGCGAAGATCTCACCCCCGGAGACGGAGAAGGTCACGTCGTCGAGGACGGTCACCGGTCCCGAGGGCGTGGTGAAGACCTTGTTAAGACGGGACACCTCGATCATGGGCGATCGGGCTCACTGTATGGACATTCTGGCACCAGGAGATCCTGACGACCCCGACGCCGAAGGACCATCATTACGCGCACACCGCGCGAAACGGCCAGGTCGGACGTGAAAGGGCCGGTACAGTCCCGAATCCGTAGCATGGCTGCCATGCCGGTCATCGACGCCCACTGCCACATCATCGATCCGCGGTTTCCACTGGTCGGCAACAACGGTTACGTCCCCGAACCGTTCGATGTGCACGACTACCTCGAACGGGTCAGACCCTTGGGGGTGTCCGGAGGAGTGGTGGTGGCCGGTTCCTTCCAGGGCAGCGCCCAGGACTACCTGATCGCCGCACTGCGCGAACTCGGTGATGGCTACGTCGGGGTGACCCAGCTGCCGGCCGATGTGAGTGACGAGCGGATTCGTGAGCTCGATGCCGCGGGCATCCGTGCGGTCCGATTCAATCTGTATCGGGGCCCGGTCCTGTCGTTGTCGGAGGTCTCGCGGTTCGCCCATCGGGTGTACGAGGTCGCCGGGTGGCACAGCGAGTTCTATCTCGACGCGAAGGCGCTGCCCGATCTGGCACCCATGCTCCGGCGACTACCCGCGGCCACCATCGATCACCTTGCGATGTCCGACGACGCGACCGGCATCCTGCTCACTCTCGTGGAACACGGATTGGTGATCAAGGCAACCGGATTCGGCCGGATGTCCATCACCGATCCCGACGCGTTGATGGCGGACATCCTCTCCGCCAATCCGCGCGGATTGGTCTTCGGCACCGATTTGCCCTCGACTCGCGCCGCAATTCCGTTCCAGGACGGTGATCTCGATCGTGTTCTCCAGGTGGCCGGTGCCGAGCACGCCGATGCGGTTGTTCGCACCAATGCCATCGAGCTGTATCGGCTCGGCGTCGCGGTCGATCCGTCCTCCCCGTAGACGGCCCTCCGCGGAGACGACCGCGAAGTGGGGGCCGACGACCCATGCGATTCCGGCCATCAGAGCGTAACAAGGAAGGGGGGCGACAACGCAGGAAGGTGATGCCAGATGAAGGCCGTCCAGATGATCAAGCCCGGTTCCGAGCCCGAACTCCGTGACGTGAGCAAGCCGGCGCCTGGCCCCGGGCAGGTACTGCTCAAGGTCGCCGCAGCGGGCGCCTGCCACTCCGACGACTTCGTTCTGAACATGCCTGCAGAGAACTTCCCGTATCCCCTGCCGATGATCCTCGGCCATGAAGGTGTGGGTGTCGTTGCCGAAGTGGGACAGGGGGTCTCGTCGATCTCCGAGGGTACCGCCGTTGCGGTGTACGGCCCGTGGGGATGCGGGATTTGCCACTTCTGTGCTCGAGGGCTGGAGAACTACTGTTCGCGCGCAATCGAATTGGGGATCACGCCGCCCGGACTGGGTACCGATGGCGCGATGGCCGAGTACCTCATCGTCGACGACGCGCGGCATCTCGTTCCGATCGGTGACCTCGATCCGGTAACGACCGTTCCGCTCACCGACGCCGGGTTAACGCCTTATCACGCGATAAAGCCGTCGCTGAGCAAGCTCGTCGGCGGCACGACGGCCGTGGTGATCGGTTCCGGCGGGCTCGGTCACGTCGCCATTCAGATGCTGCGTCACCTGACCCCCTCCCGGATCATCGCGCTCGATGTGACCGAGGAGAAGCTGGCCTTCGCCAAGGACGTCGGCGCTCATGAGGCAGTACTCAGCGACGCAGATGCCATCGCGAATGTCCGCAAGATCACCGGAAGCGACGGTGCCACCGCAGTTTTCGACTTCGTCGGATACCAGCCGACCATCGACACCGCGATGGGAGTGGTCGGCGCGATGGGTGATGTGACCATCGTCGGACTCGGAGACGGGGTGGCCACGGCCAAGGTGGGCATCTTCGCCCAGCCCTACGAGGTGTCGGTGCGTGCACCCTACTGGGGTGCCCGTGATGAACTCATGGAGGTGCTCGACCTGGCGCGCGACGGTGTGCTCGATGTTGCGGTGGAGCGCTTCACCCTCGACAACGCCCTCGAGGCCTACCGCAAGCTCGCGGCGAATGAGTTGCGCGGGCGTGCCGTGGTGGTTCCGGAGTAGCCGGGAGCCCAGGGCACCGACCTTGGTGGCTCGTCGCGTCGATTCCCCGGCGATGTGGTCACCGGGAGGATCAAGGACCAATTCCCGCCGGCAGGCGTGAGCCTGCGTTCGACGAGGCGTTGGGCGAATGTCGGTATTCGTCGACGGAGCCTGCCCACACAGCGAAGTCTCGATTTCGTCCGCACGAACGGGAGCGGCACGAATCCCGGTGGCACCTGCAGTCCGGCGCTGCACAGTTCATCGAGGTTGGCGCCCTTGCCGCCGGCGTCCTCGGCGGCATCGTCGAGTCGAAGGTTCGAGAATTCTCGGATCATTGCTGACCTCCTCGTTCACCTTCCATCGTCCGCGCCGACGACGCCGACGCCTAGGGACCGAGGACACCAGTTGGTGCTGGGTAGGATCGACGGGGCCATGCGAGAACCCGCCGGCACGACCGACCTGGTGATGATCACGGTCATCACCGTCGTCGGTGTGGCCGCCGCGTTCAGCGCGCTCGCCGCGGCCTACGTCTATCTGCGCGAACGTCCGGGACGCGACCGTGACATCAAGGGCAGGGACATCCGGGGCGGGGACATCCAGGGCAGGGACGCCCGGGAACGGCTCGCCCGCCGGTGGCTCATTGCCGTGGCGGTCTTCGGCGTCACCGCTGTCGTCCTGCGATTCGGATGGCTGATCCTGGGCTGATTGTCAGCTCGCCGCGGGCCCGAGTTCCTGCTCTTCGGCGTCGGCCTCGGCCAGCACCGCGTCCATGTGTTCGGTCATCGTGGCCTTGTTCAATCGGAAGTGCACGGCGAGATAGAACACGACGACGCTGAACACCACGGTGATGATGTTTGCCCACCAGAAGCCGAGGATGGCGCTGCTGTCGAGGTTGCCGGCCAGATAGGAGATCAGGGCGAGACCGGCCAGCCACAGGATCATCCATGAGCCTGAACGCATCTCGAGCACCGGCTGGTCGTACACCATCTCCAGGATGGCCAGCAGGACGAGGCCGATCAGGACGGCTATGAACAGTTTGAGGTTGATCGTCCACGTCGACCAGACGGCGATGAGATTGGAGGCGACGAACGCCAACACCGGGATCACGTCGCCGCCGGGCACACGGAACGGCCGTTCGCGCTCGGGGTCCGAACGACGCAGTGCCGCAACGACAACAGGCCCTGCAGCAAAGGACAGCACGGTCGCCGAGGTGATGAACCCGACGAGTTGCTGCCAGCTCGGGAAGGGCAACAGGATGATCAGACCGAGGACGAAGGCGACGAACAGGCTGATCAGCGGGACACCGCGGTTGGTCGTCTTGGCCAGTGCCTTCGGCGCATTGCCGTTGCGCGCCATGGCATAGGACACGCGTGAGGTGACGGTGGTGTAGATCAATCCGGTGTCTCCGGGGGAGATGATCGCGTCGATGTAGAGCAGCGTGGCGAGCCAGCCGAGTCCGATGGCGGTGGCGATTGCGGCGAGCGGACCGAAGTCGTTGGTGAACCCCATGGTCGCCCACCCGTGGATGAAGTCACGCGGATTGAGAGAACCGATGAACGCCACCTGCAACGCCACATAGATGATGCCGGTGAGGATCACCGACCCGATGACGGCGATGGGCACGTACTTCCGGGGATTCGACGTTTCGCCGGCGAGCTCGATGCCCTGACGGAAACCCAGAAACGAGAACACGATTCCCGAGGTGGCGATCGCGGTGAACACGCCTTCCCAGCCGTTGGGCATGAAGCCTTTGGAGGTGAAGTTGCTGGGATGGAACTGGGTGACGAGGAAGGCGATCACGACGACGGTGATGATCGCCAGCTTCCACCACACCAGCACGTTGTTGACTCGGGCGAACCAGCGGACGCCGATGTAGTTGACCACCACGAAGAGTGCGAGGAGGACCACGGCGGTGAGGTAGCCGAGGCCGGTCAGCGTGTGCACCGTGTCGCCGTTGACCGTCGATTTGGAGGTGAACGCGGCGTACTTGGTGGCGTACTGCAGGGCGCCCTCCACCTCGATCGGCGCGACCGTGCCGCACGCGATCCACAGGATCCAACCGCTGGTGTAGCTCGCGAACGAGCCAAAGGCGATGTGCGGGAAGCGAACCACGCCACCGGAGACCGGGAACATGGTGCCGAGTTCGGCGAAGGTCAGTGCGATCAGCAAAATCATGACCGCACCGATCGACCACGAGATGATCGCCGCCGGACCCGCCTTCTGCGCGGCATTCATCGCGCCGAAAAGCCATCCGCTACCGATGATCGAACCGACGCTGGCGAACAGCAGACCGATCAAACCGACGTCTCTGCGCAGGTTCCGGTTGTCACCCGCTTCGGGCCTCGCGCTCGTCTGTGTCATCAGAACTCCTTAGCCGACAGAAGAACTTTTACCGTTCTGAATTGCGAGCGAAAACGGATCGGGCGCCGGACTTTTCCGATTTATAACTACCTGTTTCCGTCATATCCGACTCGATGTCGGGTGCGATGAGGGCTGTGCCGTACGGTGGCGCCCATGCGACGACACATGATTCGTACAGCCCTCGCCGCAGCGCTCTCGGCGGTGGCGGCATCGGTCGTGTCCGTCACCGGAGCACCGGCACACGCCGCACCTCTGGGTGACATCGCGCGTGCCGTCGAGCTACCGGGTCGGCTGACCGCCGCCGACGCCTACGCGGCCACCCGGCCGGGCCACACCGGGATCGTGGTGATCGACCGCGTCACCGGTGCGACGTACGCCGATCGCAACGCCGACACCCCGGTGTGGACGGCGTCGACGATCAAGCTGGCGATCGCCACCGACCTGCTGAACCGCGTGCGATCGGGTGCGATCACGCTCTCGCCCGCCAATCGCGCCGACATGCACGCCATGCTCAACAGCTCCGACGACGAGGCGACCGATCGACTCTGGTTCGCCTTCGCCGGGCCTGATCACCAGACCTTCAACCGCGACTTCCGCGCGTTCGGGATGACGTCGCTGGCGCCGCAGCGAGGATTCACCGAGTTCTATCCCTATTGGGGATTCCAGAAGGACACACCGCGCGACCTCGCACGACTGGTCGACTACGTTCTCACCCGCACGGCGCCGGCCGACCGCGCCTACCTCATCGGCGAGATGCGTGGCGTCGCCGCGGATCAGCAGTGGGGGATCAAGTCGTTGCCCGCGAATCTGGCGCCCGGCAACAAGAATGGTTGGTCCGACGAGCAGGGCGGGTCGGTGATGAACTCCATCGGATTCGCCGGCGACAACCAGCGATTCGTCGTCGCCATCATGAACAACCTTGCGGGTCAGGGTGGTCAGCCGCAGGGTAGGGTCACCGTGTCCCAGGTGGCACGAGATCTCCTGGGCTGACCTACCTCCCAGGCTGAGACGGAGCAACCATGACCGACGCCCACCCGATCAGCGGGTTCGAGACGCCGACACTTGAGGACCTTCCCGATGATGTGCGTGACCGCATCCTCGCGGTACAGGAGAAGTCGGGTTTCATCCCCAATGTGTTCCTCCTGCTGGCCCGGCGCCCCGACGAATTCCGGGCATTCGTCGCCTACCACGACGCGTTGATGGACAAGCCCGGGAATCTGACCAAGGCCGACCGCGAGATGATCGTCGTCGCCACGTCGAGCCCCAACCAATGCCAGTACTGCGTCGTCGCCCACGGTGCGATCCTGCGCATCCGGGCCAAGAATCCGCTGATCGCCGATCAGGTCGCCGCCAACTATCGCAAGGCCGACATCACCGATCGCCAACGCGCCATGCTCGATTTCGCCCTCAAAGTCTCGACCGAGGCCTACGCGGTGTCCGAATCCGATTACGACGCACTGAAATACCACGGCTTCACCGATGAGGACGCCTGGGACATCGCGTCGATCTCGGCGTTCTTCGGGATGTCCAATCGGATCGCCAACGCCACCAACCTGCGGCCCAACGAGGAGTTCTACGCGATGGGACGTGCGGATCGCTCACGGTCCACGTAATAACAGTGCCTGCGTGCCGAGAACGATTGCCAGGTCCAGCTTCTCGGCATCGGCAGTGTCCGGCTCCGCAGTGTAGATCATGATGCGCAGGTCATCGCCGGCGACGACGAGGGTGTCGCAGTCGACGGTGATCGGCCCGACCGTCGGGTGAACGATCACCTTGTGACGTGCGGCGTCGGGGGCCGGCGCATCGTCGGCGGACTCCCAGAGTTCGGCGAATCTCGCACTCGACGAGGTCAATTCATCGATCAGATCGCGCAGCGCCGGATCGGCCGGATAGCGTACTGCCGTCATCCGGAGATCGGCGACGAGCCGCTCAATCTGTGCGTCGTGCTCCTGCGCGCTCTGACGCGCACGTGATGCCGGGCCGTGGATGTTGCGCCACAGAGCATTCCGCTCCCAACGCGTGAGGACCGACGTGTCGCCCATTAGTGCGTCGTAGGCGGGGTTGGCGATCAGCAGATTCCACGCGGCGTCGTACACCACGACCGGCGTGCCGGCGAGGCGGTCGAGCATCCGCGCGACACTCGGTGCGATCCGGGTGCAGATGAGCCCGACGCCGGGCGCGGTATAACCGGCGAGCAGGAACAGCCGTTCGCGGTCCGCGTCCGGAAGACGCAACGCGCGCGTCAACGATTCGACGACCTGCGGAGACGGGGAGGTCGCCCGGCCCTGCTCGAGCCGAGTCAGATAGTCCACCGAGATACCGGCGGTCATGGCGAGTTCTTCGCGACGCAGACCCGGAGCGCGCCGCCGCCCACCGCCCGGGAGGCCGACCGCTTCTGGTGAGAGGCGCTCCCGATGACGCCGGACGGTCTTGCCGAACTCCTCGTTCTTCACCACACGCACCACTTCAGTCTGCTCTCGCAGTCCGCGCGGTGTCCTGGTACTGCGAGTCCTACGACAACCAGACGGCTGCCTGGCAACTCGCCGACGCGCGAGGATCGATGCATGACAACCACAGTGATCACCGGGGCCAACAAGGGCCTCGGCAAGGAAACCGCACGCCTCCTCGTCGGCCGAGGCCACCGGGTGTACCTCGGTGCACGAGACGAGGGTCGCGGGCGAGCCGCGGCGCAGGAGGTCGGGGCGCAGTTCGTCCAGCTCGACGTCACCGATGACGCGTCGGTGGCCTCCGCATTCGAGACGATCGCGGCCGAGGGCGGACTCGATGTGCTCGTCAACAACGCCGGCATCGCCAAACGAGCCGGTGGTGCCACCGAGGCGATGGACGGTCCGAGCGTTCTCGAGGTCTTCGACACCAACGCCGTGGGCATCGTCCGCGTCACCGAAGCCGCGCTGCCGCTGCTCCAGCAGTCCGAGAATCCTGTGGTGGTGAACGTGTCCAGCGCTCTCGGCTCGTTCTGGGCGACCCACGAACCGTCGCGACCCGCGTCGCACTTCGTGTCCATCGTGTACGGCTCCAGCAAAGCGGCGGTGTCGATGCTCACCGTCCAATATGCCAAGGCCTATTCCGACATCAAGATCAACGCGGTCGAACCCGGGATCACCGCAACCGAACTCGGTGGCGGCGAGCCCGGCAGCCATCCCGGGCGCGCACCCGAGATCAGCGCCCGGACAGTCGCCCGGCTCGCCTCACTCGGGCCCGACGGACCGACCGGCACGTTCTGGGAGGACGACGCTGCGCTGCAGTGGTGAGCGTCCCGCGCAACGCTCACCAACCAGACCGGTGTCCGCTTCGCTCGCGCTGCGACCTCGGTGACCTGGGCGTACGCTCCCGATATGAGCAAGTTGAGTCCGGTGGTGTCGGCGTTGGGCGCCGCACAGTGGCAGCGTTGTCTCGAGCCACACCTCCTCGAAGGGGAGACGATCACCGCGTTCGTCGCCGTGCACCGACTCAAACCGACCGTCGAGGGCGTGGCGATCACGAACGCCCGGATTCTCGGATTCAACTCGGCCGCGGCGTCCGGTCGCGGAGTCATCACCATGCAGGTGGCCGCCGACGACATCGTCGGCGCCGAGTTCATCGGTGCACGGCTGGTGCCCACGCTGACACTTCGCACCGTCGACGGGCCGCGGGTGTTCGGGCAGTTCCATCGGGACGAGACGGAGTTCCTCACCTACTTCGTCGAGTCGCTGCACTCCGCCGGGGTGGGCGCCGATGTGGCGCCCGCGTTGACCCGGTGGCGACGGCAGCGCACCGAAGCCGCCGAGCGAACCCGACGGCGACGCGCGCAACGACGGCGGGTGACGGTGTACGGCGAACCGATGACCGAGGCGCAGTGGGAGGCCGTCGACGAGCACGCCGGCGACGGTGACTACCCGTGGATGGTCCTCAACGCGGGGCGGCACGGATTGCTGGCAGCCTTCGACGACCGCGTCGAAATCCGCAAGACCGGCTGGGAGTCCGGGTCGGCGGCCGGAGTGCATGTCGAGGCGCTCGCGCTGGCCGATATCACCGGCATCGAATATCGGTGTGGCGCTTTGACCGGCTGTCTCGAATTCTCGACAACTGATCATCCCGCGTCGGGTACCGGCGATTTCTGGCCGTGCTCGGTGCAGGATTCCGAGCATCTCTCCGCGCTGCGCCCCAACGTCATTCGGGTACCCAAACCGTACTATCTGGGTGCTCGGGCGGCGATCGAGGCGTTGCGTGAGCGGGTCGGCATGGGGCTCTCGGCCTGAGTGACGCCGTGACGGCACCGCCGCGGGGGAGGCGGCACCGTCACGACTCGCCAGGGTCACTCACGACCCGAAGGCATCACCGGTCGAATCGTTGAAATTCGTCCGCATGTCGTTGAATGGATTTCGCGGTCCGTAGAGCCGCGCGGTGGCGCTCGTGACGCCGCCCGGGCAGGTGATCTTCACCGTCGCATTCTGGGTGACCTTGATGATCCCGCCACTGTCGATCGGCTTGATGTTGGGAACGGTGAGCACCTTCGTCCCTTCGGTGGCGGTGGCCCTACATCCGGTGCGGCCGTGGGTGTTCCACGTGGCCTGAGCCGAGTCGGTGCCGATCAGCAGGATATGCGCTTCGGGGGGATCGGCAGCTGCGGCGGTGGCGGCGGGCGCGATTGCGGCGGCGACGCCGGTCACGACCGCGGCGACACCGATGAGGTGTTTCTTGTTCATGGCGGGGGCCTTTCGGGCTGGGTTCTCTGGCGGCCGGTCCGGAGTGGGCCGGTAGGAGGAACTGTGCGCCGAACAATCGGCGACGTAACGAGTAGTGCGGCACGCGGATCGGGCGAAGCGGACTACTCGCCCCGCGCTATCCGCGCAGGAAGAACTCAAGTCGGGCAGAGACTTGCCCCAGGGGGATGGTCGGCGGCAGAGTGCTTCGGGTGACGAAGAACGTGGCCGTGCGACTGTGGCTCTCGATCCTTGTGTCGGCGCTCGTCGGGTTCGGCGTGATGCTGGCGCCGACGGCATCTGCTGCGCCACCGGCCACCAATGGCTACACGGTGACATTGGATCGCAATCCCGGTCTCGGTGGCGTGATCCTGCTGGCACCCGCCGACCTGCTGAACAACCCCGCCGTACCGCGAGCGATCGGGGCCATCGGTGCCCACGACCCGGTGACGCTGCAGGTCCGCGCCCGCAACGGGGCGCTGCTGCACCAACGGGTCATCCCACAAGGTCAGGAGGCCGGCAACTTCCAGATACAGACCTACCGCGGGCAACGTGTGTACACGTGGTGGCAGGGTGCCAACGGCGCCGGTCACGGCGACGGGACGTACTTCGTCGCCGACCGCGACTTCCAAGTGCTGCACCAACTCCGGACGCCTGCGGGCACCTCCGGTGACCTGCACGAGTTCCGCATCCTGCCCGACGGACGCCGCGCCGCGGTGACCAGCTACGCGCGCACCGCCGCCGTGGTCAACGGAGCACGGGTCCCCGTCGTCGACTCGCACTTCTACATCATCGACATCGACAGCGGCAGAACCGAATTCTCTTGGGACGCACTGTCTCACGTGCCGGTGACCGCAACCACCACGCCGCTGCCGCTGCCGGGCCAGGGACTCGACTACTTCCACATCAACAGCATCTTTCCCGACGGGAAGGGCAACTACCTGGTGTCCTCACGCAACACCTCGGCGCTCTATCTCGTCGACGGCACCACCGGTGCCGTGCGTGCGGTGATCGGCGGCAATCGGTCCACCATGCGGGTTGCCGACAATGCGACGTTCCGCAATCAGCACGACGCGGAGCTGTTGCCCGACGGCACGATTCGACTCTTCGACAACAATTCCAGCCTTCCCGGCACCGGCGGCCCGTCGTCGATCCTCACCATCCGGCCCGACTGGAAGCGGGGCACCGTCAGCCTGGTGTCGCGATGGACCCATCCCGACCACCTCACCGCCTGGGCGATGGGTAACGCCGAAACCCTGCCCGATGGTTCGGTGTTCGGCGGATGGGGCACCACCGGGCACGTGTCGTCCCTCGACCGGACCGGGCGCCTGATCTACGACGCGACGCTGTCGGGGATGATGACCACCTACCGCGCGTTCTGGTATCCGCAGGGGTTGTGAGTCGGAGCGTCGACGGATCTACGCGCGGAACACTTCGACGCTCGGCACCTGCGGCGCACGTTCCGCAGCCGCCTGCGCCAACGCGTCTCGAAACGCACGTACGGCCGGATGGCCGGACCGGCCCGTACGGACCGCGGTGAACAGACTCCGTTCCGGGTCGCCGGGTAGGGCGTAGAGCCGCAGTCGCGGGTCGTCGCCGGCGATCAACGCTGGAACGAAGGCGAGCGCGTGACCGTTGGCCACGAACCTCGAATGCAGCAGGGTGTCAGGGCCGTCGAACCGCACGCGCGGCTCGAAGCCGGCCGAACGACACACGGCGCGTGCCCATTCGCCGCTGTCGGTCCCCGCGGGTTCGAGTGCCCACGGGAGTTCGGCGAGTTCGGCAAGTCCGGACGGCTCCACCGCCAGCGGTCCCTGTGCCGGGACGGCGAGCAGGAGCCGATCGTGGATGAGGTCGGCGCGATCGGTGCCCGGCCGGACCGGTGAGGGCCGCCCAGGGAACTGTTCGCCGAGGATGAGATCGAAGGCATGCAAGAGCAATCCCCGATATGCACCCTCGACCTCGCGCAGCGTCAACTCCACCTGTAACGCGGGATGGCTGCGTTCGAGCAGCGTCAGCACCCGCGGGACGATCTCGGCCACCACCGATTGGAACGACGACACGCGCAGCACTCCGTGCACCGACGGCTGGGCCTGCGCGAGGTCGACCTCCGCGCGTTCGAGTTCGGCGAGGATCACCTCGGCGTGCGCGACGAGTGTCAGCGCCTGATCGGTGAGCCGGACGCCTCGCCCGACCCGCTCGAGCAGAACCACGCCCGCCTCGCGCTCGAGCAGCGACAGCTGTTGGGAGATGGCCGACGGGGTGTACGACAACGCCTCGGCGACCTGGGCGAGCGTGCCACGCAGGTGTAGCTCCCGCAGGATGCGCAGGCGGCTGACGTTGAGCATCACCACATCCAGGATAGTTCAGTTGTGCTAATGATAGTTCAGTAGAAACATTCGCTGGATTGATCAGCTCCGACGCATGATCCTGGTAGTCATGCCGGTGCTGATGATCTTGGGTTCGTGCGTCTCGCTGCAGTTCGGCGCGGCGCTGGCCGTCGGGATCGCGTTCCCCGCGCTCGGCGCCGCCGGGGTCACCACGCTGCGTCTGGGGCTTGCCGCAATCCTCCTGTTGATGATGGCGCGGCCGCGGGCATGGCGGTGGAGCGTCGGGCAGTGGCGATCGGTCGTGGCGTTCGGGGTCGCGCTGGCCGGGATGAACGGCACCTTCTACGAGGCCATCGCGCGGCTGCCCCTCGGCGTGGCGGTCTCCATCGAATTCCTGGGCCCGTTGATCCTCGCCGCGGTGCTGTCACGACGCCGCACCGACCTGGTGTGGGTCGGCCTGGCGCTGGCCGCGATGGTGCTGCTGGGAGTCGAGAGCATGACCGAGGCCGCGAATCTCGATCCCCTCGGCGTCCTGTTCGCATTGATCGCCGGCGCGTTCTGGGCCCTCTACATCCTCACCAGTGCACGTGTGGGGCAACGGGTTCCGGGCTCCGGCGGATTGGCGATGGCACTGGCCGTCGCGACGGTATGCGTCCTGCCGTTCGGCATGGGAGGCCTGACGACCGGACACATCGACACCACCGTCGCGCTCGCCGCGCTCGGCACGGCACTGCTGTCGTCGGTCATTCCGTACACCCTCGAACTCGGGGCGCTGCGCCGCCTACCGCGGCACGTGTTCGGCGTGCTGCTCAGTCTCGAGCCGATCGTCGCCACCATCGCCGGCTGGGTGTTGCTCGGCCAGGCAGCAGGCGCCCTGCGGCTGACGGCGATCGTCCTGGTGATCATCGCCAGCATCGGCACCACGGTGGGCGACAAGCGCGGCCGCATTGCTCACGACGATGAGCCCGATCCCGATCCACTCGAAGGCCCCGAGTCGTTGACCGAGCACGATCACGCCGATCAGTGCGGCCCACACCGGGTTGATGCTCGTCAGCGTCCCGAACAGGTACGCGGGAATCCACCGCAGCGCAGTCAGGTCCGTCACGTACGGCACGATCGACGACAGCACGCCGCACAGCGCCGCGAGAACCAGCGCGGTGACGGTGGGCCGGTGGGTGAGCAGCCAACCGATGGCGATGGGCATCCACACACCCGCGGCGACGAGGCCGGCCAGGGCGCTGCCCTGCACTCCGGGCACCAGACGGCCCACCGAGCGATTGAGCAGGATGTAACACGCCCATGAGAGCGCGGCGATCAGCGCGAACCCGATCCCGACGTAGTCGGTCGTCGGGCCGGGACGGGTCAGTGTCACCACGCCGAGTGCCGCGGTCAGTGCACACCCGACCGACACCGTGCCGCGTGCTCCGCACACCGCGATAGTGAGCGGCCCGAGGAATTCCAGCGTCACCGCCAGACCGAGCCCGATACGGTCGACCGCCGAATACAGTCCGAGATTCATCACCCCGAACACCACGGCCAGACCGATGATCGGCAGCCATTGTCGGCGGGTCAGCCCGCGGATCTGCGGACGGATCGTTGCCATGAGGGCAACGGCGGTGACGATCTGCCGCACGGCGACCACCCCGACCGGGGTCAGCGTCGGAAAGGCCATGGCGCCCAGGGCGGCTCCGGTCTGATTGGATGCTGCGCTGCCCAGGACGAGTCCGATGCCGCGCGTCTGACGAGACATGTGCATACGTTGACAGTATGAGTGGCCTATACCGATGACCAGTGCATATATTGACTCCGGTATACGCTTTGGTCATGGAGTGGGACCTGCGTGAACTTCGCTTCTTCGTCACCGCTGCCGAGGCCGGATCGTTCACCGAAGCGGCTGCGCGCCTGTACGTCTCGCAGGCCGCGGTCTCGCGAACCATCGCCTCCCTCGAACGTTCGCTGGGTGAGACGCTGTTGCACAGGATTCCCCGCGGATGTGAACTCACCAGCACCGGCCGACAGGTGCTGCCGCACGCCCGTCGAGTACTCGCCGAGGCACAACGATTCACCCAGTTCCTCGACAGCCGCCATGCCGTTCTCCGGCTCGGATATGCCTGGGCCGCATTGGGAAAGCACACCACGACGCTGCAACGCGAGTGGGCCCGGCAGCACGAGAACACCGAACTCGAACTCGTGCGACACAATTCGGCAACCGGCGGACTCGCCGAAGGGCTCTGCGACGTGGCCATCGTCCGAGTCCCCGTCGACGAGAAGCGGTTCGGATCGGCGATCGTCGGCCTCGAACGGCGGCTGGTGGCCTTCGCCACCGACGACCCGCAGTGGGCGCGCCGACGCAGCCTGACGATGGCCGAGGTGGCCACCCGACCGGTACTCATCGACACCCGGTCGGGCACCACCCACCGCGAACTGTGGGCCGGGACGGCGCGATCACCCGAGGTCGTCGAGATCCACGACGTCGAGGGCTGGCTCGACGCCATCGCCGCCGGCCGCGGCGTCGGCACCACGGCCGAATCCACAGCTCATCACCACGCGCGCGGTGACATCACCTACCGCCCCGTCAAAGACGGCCCACGGATCGCGGTCCGGCTGGCGTGGTGGCTCGATCACGAGCCGGCAGCGCTCGGTGACCTGATCACCGCGACGACACGGCTCTATTCGATGTGATCGACGGGCCCGCGCGAAACGCACTGTCACATCCGCGCGAAACGCGCCATCACGAAGCAGTAGATGCCGTAGGCCGCCAACCCGAGACCGGCCAGGACGAGCAGAACCTGCCCGGCCGGCCACCCCGCGACCGTCTTGACCGCGCCGTCGATACCGGTGGCCTTGGCCGGATCGGCTGTCGCCGCCGCGACGATCACCAGGATGCCGGCACCGGCGAGTACGAGTCCCTTGGCCGCATACCCGACGACGCCGGTCACCGTGAGTGCCGGGTTGTCGTCGATGGTGAGGTCGTCGAGGAATGACTTCGTGACGCCCTTGTAGATGTGGTAGATGCCGACACCGATGATGACGAGTCCGACGATGATCAGAAGTCCTTTGCCGGCAACCGATCCCATCAGCCTGGCGCTCATCCCGGCGTTCTGGCTGCCACTGGACTGTCCGTGACCTGACGCGAATTGTGCTGCCGACCAGGCAAATCCGAGATAGACCACGGCCAGGGATGCAGCTTTGGCGCGATCGAGCCAGCCGTCGTCCTCGCCGGGCTTCGGATTGGCCGGATGCGGTCCGACGATCGTTTCGGCGATGCGCCACAACGCCATCGCGACGAAGGCGACGACCGCGGCCCACAACGCCAGCCGTCCCCCCGTCGACGACGCGAACAAACCCAACGCACCGGACTGATCGGCGTTTCCCGGATCGCCGAAGGCAAGGCGAACGACGATGTAGGCGATCAGCAGATGCAACAACCCACTCACCACGTGACCCGCCCGGGCCAGCGCCTCGAACTCGCCGTGCCCGGTCGCCTGCCGTACCGCGTCGGCCGGATTCTTGTCGATCATCTGCTGGCTCCGTATACGTCGGGGTGCGGGAGGTCTAGGGTGGAAGGTGCTTGCAGCAGCGCCGAGCAGTCCTCATCCGCGTCATCTCGAGAGGCTTCTCATGATCATCCTCGGCGCCATCTGTCTGATCCTCGGACTCATCTTCGGTATCCCGATCCTATGGACCATCGGCATCATCCTGGTGGTGATCGGTCTGATCCTCGCGATCCTCGGTGCCACCGGCCGTGCGGTGGGCGGACGCGCGCATTACTTCTGACCGATCCCCGGCGCCCCGAGCCACGCGCCCCGAGTCATGACACCTTGCTGAAGGGATCGTGTCCGGCGATCAGTTTGTCCACCCTCGCCTCGTCGAGTCGTGCCCGTACCGACGTCTGCTCCTGCCGGTCGCGCACCACCTTGGCGAGGGTGAACGTACTGGATGTGAGGAACAGCAAGGTGATTGCGAGAAAACCGCGCTGCCAGGCATCGATCGACAGATAGAAGACGCCGACAATTGCGGTCGCAAGGCTGACGCCGAAGGCGATCGCTGCCTGCAGGAAGAACGCTGCGGGGGTGGGGTTCTGGGGAATCTCTGAGGTTGCCATGCCGACAACGATCGCAACCGGTCTCGGTGCCGCCATGAGTAGAACCACGCGACCTGTCTGGGTGATACAGCCAGGTTGCTGTCTACGTGCCCGGCTGCCACAACTCCTCGAGCGCCACCGGATGGCCGAGAACATTGCCCGCCGCCCGATGCCCCGACATCAGCGCCGCGGTCACTGTCGCCGGGTCGTCGGTCCATGTGGCCTCCCCGGCGATGTGGAGCGCGCCGTCGCCGACCGGGGTCGCGAGCACGTCGTGGTCGGCGGTCGTCGAGCCGACTTTCATATACGCATACGACCCCCGCGCGAACGGATCGTCGCGCCACCGGGTGACGTCGACACGGGTCGGCTCGCGCGCGGCATCGCCGTAGATCTCGCGCAGTGCGTCGAGTACCGACTCGGCGATCCGGCTATCGGACCAGCCGCGAATCGCCCGGGCGCAGTCGGCGGCGGCAAAGGTCAGCAGCGTGGGGGTGCCGTGCAATGCGGACAGGTCGTAGAACGAATGCCACCAGCGACCGGCCGGCCCCTGCCGCCGGACGGCGTACACGCCGTCATCCCAGAATCGGTGCTCGAAGCGTAGGAAGATCTTCTCGAAGTCGTTCATCTCCAGCCGGTCGAGCGCACTGGCGAGTGGTTCGGGCAGCGGTGGCTCGACGGTCAGATCACCCGACTTCAGCACGCCCACCGGCACGGTCAACACGACGTGATCGGCGGCGAACTCCCCGGCATCGGATGCCACGGTGACACCGTCCGCCGACCACCGGACCCGCGTTACGGTGTGGCCCAACCGCACGTCGAGCCCCTGCGCCAGCGCCGACGCCAGCCGGTCGTAGCCGTCGGGAAAGACCACCTCGTCGCCGAGGGTTTCGTCGTCGTCGAGACCGTGGGCATCGAGTTCGCCACTCTCCACGCCGTACTGCTCCTCGGTGCGGTGCGCCAAGAACTCCCGCACCCGCTCGGCGCGGTCGGGCGTCCAGTCGAGCCCGGCCAAGGTGTCCTGCACGGCGTCGCGGTAGGAGCGCCCCGGACCGCCCGAGCCGATGGTGTCCGACAGCAGCGTGTCGACGGTCTGTATGTCCTCGACAAATGCGGCGACCTGTGCGTCGCTCAGTCGGGAACCGTCGGGGCCGTAGTAGGCGGTCGGCCGACTCAGTGGCTGATAACTGCCGACGGTGAACTCGACGGTCCGCATACCGAATGCGCGGGCGGCGTCGAACAACGAGGCGTCGTCGATGCCGTGAATCCACGAGGCACCCCGATCGGTGACATATCCGTCGGAGCGGTCGGTGTGGGTGCGGCCACCGATCCGGTCGCGGGCCTCCAGCACGACGACGCTGTGGCCGTACCTGTGCAACAACCTGGCGGTGGTCAACCCGGCAACGCCGGCTCCGACGACGACGGTGTGTGGCGACGGTCGTGACATCTGACAGACGTTATCGTCCGGTGTGGAACGTCGTGGCACAATCACACGTGCCGGGACGTCGGGGGACGCGGAGGAGAGGTTGTGGACGACGAGGACGCGCTCACGGCCGCGGCGCGAGAACTTGCCGCGCGACTCCTGGCGTCTGATCCGGACCGGCTTCGCCACGTGACCCGCGTGGCCGCCCAGGCCACCCGGTACGCCCAAACTGTCGATCCGCGACGGCGCGACGCGTTGATCGCAGCCGCCTGGCTCCACGACATCGGCTACGTTCCGGCTCTGCGAGACACCGGCTTTCACCCCGTGGACGGCGCGAGGTATCTCCGCGCGCGGGGTTGGCCCGAAGAGGTGTGCGCTCTCGTCGCCCACCATTCCGGGGCGCGCTACATCGCGGCCGAACGCGGCATCGACGAAGCACTGAGCGACTTCACTTTCGTCGAGGACGAGGTGACCGACGCCCTGACACTGGCCGACCAGACCTCCAGCCCGACCGGCCACGCCGTGATGGACGTCGAGGACCGGATGCGCGACATGCTGGACCGGCACGGGCCGGACTCGCCGCATCATCGCGCCCACCCGCACCGCGCGCCGTACTTTCGCGCCGTACGCGACCGCGTGACGAGGCGGCTCGACGCCGGTGGTGCAGGGGCGCCGAATCCGGTTTAGCGCCGGGGCTTTCGGTCAAGGGCGGACGCCGGTACCGTCATATCCGCCGCGGTGAGTTCGGCCTCCGAGACGAGGGGGCCGGCGAGGATCTCGCGGAGCAGGTGATCCATGTCGTCGTGGAGCGCGATGAGGGCGGCGATGGCGCACAGCACCTCGGTCAGCTCGTCCGACCACTGCTCGGGCCACGCGGGATCGTGGACCTCGTCCAATGGTGAGGACACCTTGCCCACCGGTCGCGCCAGCCGGTACTTCACCCACGACGACACCACGCCGACGCCGCCGACGCGGTAGTCGAGGATCGCCTGCGGGACGTGCTCCCAACGTCCCGAACCCACGACGAGAGTCTGGACGAGAGCGTCGTGGGAGAACGTCGTCGGACGCAGATTGTCCATCGGCACAGTCTGTTCCGGCAGTTGTATGTCCGCTGTGGCCAGCTCGGTGGCGGCACCGGGGGAGAAGGTCATCAGCCCGACCACCCGCCTGCCGAGCTCCACGGCGGTATCCCACAACGCGCAGTTCCCGGTGATCGGGATCCGCACGCCCGGGGTCGCCAACTCGTCGTCGAAGCGTGCGACGAATCCGGGATGCGCGGTGAGGGCCGCCAGGTAGAAGACGAGATCCTCGGCGCGGGCGGACGCTCCGACGAGGGTGCGCAACGCGTGGTCGAGACCGGGCGCCACATTGGGCGTGCCGTCGGGATGCAGACGCGGCAACGTACGGCCACCGCGATTGTTGAAGGCGTTGATGTCGGGCAGGAGCGCGCTGAAGTACAAGCCGGGTCCGGCACCGGGGCGGATCGAGTGCTGCTCGACGACGAAGATCTGGCCGGGACGGCGTGCCGCCCACAGGTCCGGGCGCGCGCGGTCGAGCAACCGGTTGTCGGCGACCAACCACTGACGGTCGAAGGCACGGAACGTGATTCGTTCCACCGGTACCGGCTGTCCACGGTGGTTGTCCGGCATGGCGGCGTCGAGTGGCGGCGTGGTGTCGAGGGGAACACCCGGCAACGGCCGCACCCCGCGCCTGTCCGGGCTGCGGCTGTCGGTGGTCTTGAACAGAACCGACCGACGGTCGGCGTCGTGCTCGTCGAGGAGGGCGCGCAGTCGTCTGTCGAGTGTCGTCGCCGACGGCGCGCTCACCCAATTGCGGTTGGGGGTCACGCCGGTGGACAGCCACGGCATGAGCGTGGCCACCTCGGGAAAGCTGTCCCACCCGCTCGCGGCGGCCGGTGTGAACGGCGAATGCCATTGTGTGCGCGCCGGTCTCCACCGCGGATCGTCGAAGGTCAGGGTGTCGAGGTCGGCGAGTTTCTCGGCGCTGGTGCCGTACAGGTCCAGATAGTGGATGTAGGCCGGGATGTCGTCGTCGGTATCCGTGGTGCGGGCGAAGATCCCGATGCACACCGGTGTCTCGATGGCGAACACCGCGTTGCGGGGCGGTGGTTTCTTACCCTCCGGACTGAGGTTGATGATCCACCCGTGAGAGGCTCTGCGGCGCAGGTACTCTCGCATCCCCCGAAAGCCGGGGCCGGTGAGATAGCCGGTGGCGGTGACGAAACAGATGAGTCCCGGGCCCGTTCGATCGGAGCATGCTTGTTCGGTGCGCGGTTGTTCGAGATGCGAGGCGTCGAACGCCCACCAACTCGCCCAGCGCCAGAAGTGGATGTAGGAGTTGGACAGCGCGAACTCGGTACTGCCGTTGGCCTGCAGCCGGAATGCGTCGAGCGGCGGACGGCCGGTGGCCGGATCGGTTCCGTTCTCGATCCACCCGCCCAGACCGCGTGCACGCTCCCGATACGGCGGGTTGCCGATCACGACCCGGACGGATGGTTGCTCGGCTCTTTCTTCAGCGAGGGCGAGCCAGCGGTCCGGGTCGTCGAGAGTGTTGGCCCGGAACAGGTTCGAGCCCTGTGCATGAGCCCGGATGCGGAACTCGGCGACGGTGAACGGGCCGGAGTGCAGCTCTGCGCCGTGAAGTCGCCCCGTGTTGGCGGCGCCGATCAGGCGCAGGATCGCAAGAGGGAACGTGCCGGTCCCCATGGCGGGGTCGACGATCCGCACCGCATCGTCACCGAGCCCGGCGGCCGCGTCGAAGTGGGTTCTCAGCAGCTGGTCGGTGAGCCGGACCATGGTGTCCGCCAACGGGACCGGCGTGTAGTAAGTGCCGGATGACCGTCGGAGCGTGGGGGCGTCGACGCGTAAGAACTGCTCGTAGAGATGGATGTGGAGGTCGGGGTCGGCGGCGGTGAGCGCCGCCCAGTCGATCGCACGCAGCGCTCTCAGGATCGGTGTGATCGTCGCGGCGAGCAACGGGTCGGCGGAATCGTCGGTGGAGTAATGGCGGCCGCCCTCGGCGACCGCGAGAACCAGTCCGAACACCACGGTTCGGGCGCACTCCTCGGGATGCACCCCGTCGCGCTCTGCGCACTCGCGCAGAGCCGCCGACTCCCGCAGGGCGCGCGTGAGGTCGACAAGGGTCGCGACGAGCGTCTGCGGCCGCTGCACCGGCGTCAGAAGTCTTGTCGCTCAGACACGTTCGAGAACAACCACCGGGATGACGCGAGAGGTCTTGGCCTGGTAGGCATCGTAGTCGGGCCACACCTCGACCATCCTCGCCCACATCTGCGGCTTCTCCTCATCGGTGGCGACCCGGGCGCGCACGGCGAAGCGCTCATCCTTGATCTGCACCGCAGCGTCGGGGTTGGCCTCCAGATTCCGGAACCACCCCGGCGGCGCATCGGTGCCGCCTTTGGACGCGACGACGAGGTAGGAGTTCTCGCCCCAAGGACGGAAGATCAGCGCATGTCGGCGTTCCTCGCCCGACTTGTTACCCGTGGTGAACAGGATGAGGATTTCGGTGCCATTCCAGTGATATCCCGGCTCACCTCCGGTCCTCAGGTACTCCTCGACGTGCGGGTCACCATGGAGATCATCGACGGAACTCATGGTTCCACCATGCCAGGAGATCACCCGGCCAGAAAGGGCCGCGACGGTGCGGCCCTCGTACTGCGGCCCTCGTACACTGGGGGAGTTCACCCGCACGATCTGTGCGGGACGCGAATCCACTCTCGACGAAAGAGCCTCATCATGGACGCAACCCTCACCCCCGAGGCAGAGGGCGCAGTCGCCGACATCGCCGCACGGTACGGCCTCTCGCGCGACGCGGTGCTCGCGATGTTGTACGCGGTCAACAGCGGCGGTGGCACCATGGCCCAGTTCTCCATCCCCGAACTCGGCGGCTCGGGACAGTGGATGCGCGGCGGCATGACGATGGTCGGCAACATGTTCGACAACGCACTCAAAGCCCGCGTCGACTCACTGTGCAGCGAGCTCTCGCAACTTCTTGCCACCACCATCGTGTTCCCACCGGCACCCAGCAACAATTCGTTCGGCGGCTCGTTCCGGGCCGGCTTCGGCACCGCCAACAACTGGTGGCCCGCCGACCTCGGGGTGCCCAGCTCCAGCGGCGGACAGAACGACTCGCGCTATGCGGTGTTCCCCGCGACGCGGCGGTTGGCCATCCAGGTCAATGGCGTGACAAGGGTTTTCGACACCGGCGACCATCAGATCGGCGGCGTACAGCAGCAACAGGGCGGGTACCCCGGTTCGGTGAGCTTCTCCAGCCAGTACGGCACCTTCGACGTCTCGAGCCTGCGGGAGATCGGTGGGCAGGAGATCGTTGACACACCGGTGGCGGCGCCCGAACCCCCAGCCCAGAACGGTTCGGCCCAGTTTGCCGCCGCCGAGTATTCCTTCGCCCAGATTCCTTCAGATCAGAACGGTCCCGCCCAGATTGCTCCGGCCCAGAACCTTCCGGCCGGCTCCGAGGACATCTTCGCCGCGATCGAGTCGCTGGCCGGTCTGCATCAGCGCGGCATCCTGACCGACGAGGAGTTCGCGACCAAGAAGGCCGAACTGCTCGCCCGGCTGTAGGGGAAGCGCGTTGGTGGTGGAACTCGAACCGGGATTGGCGGCCTCGCTCCGCAAGATCGAGCGGCAGGTGCTTGCCGAGGTGCCGTTGCGGCCCCGGTCGGTGCGGGTGATCTGGCTGGCAATCGTCGTGCTGGCCGCCTCCAGTATCGGTGCCTGGGTGACCAGCGACGTCGGCGGCGACCGGACACTGCTCGGTCAGATCGCGATCGGGCTCGGCGTCGGCGGCACCGTGCTCTCCGCGGCGGCGGCCACGCGGCGTCGATTCGGGTGGTGCGTCCTGGCCGGCGCGATCAGCGGGATCGCCGTTCCGCTGTCGGTGCTCGGGTACTGGTCGACGCAGACCGGATTGGGTGTGGCGTCGGGCTGGTTTCTCGTCGCGGTGCTGTGTCACGCGGTTCTCGTGGGCAACTGGGTGCAATGCGGGCGTCCGCCGGGTCCGCCGCGGAGGTAGACGCCCTAATTCGGACTGTGTCCTGCGTCACACCCGACTACGCTGGATGGAACCATGGTCGAGTTCGATCCGCAGGACACGCAGCGAGACGTCGTTCCGGACGCCGCCTCGGAGCTCATCGCGGCCGGATTCAGTGATCCGCTGTTGATCGGCCGTGGCGGATTCGGCGCGGTGTATCGCGCCGAACAGCCCAACCTCGAGCGCACCGTCGCGATCAAGATCCTCACCGACCACCTCGACGAAGCGAGTCTGGAACGGTTCCTGCGCGAACAACGGGCGATGGGCCGGTTGTCGGGGCACCCGCACATCGTGAACATCCTCGAGGTGGGGTCGACGCCGGGCGGCACGCCCTACATCGTCATGCCGTATCACCCGCACGATTCGCTCGACGCACGCATCCGCAAGCACGGCCCACTCGACTGGCCCGACGTGCTGCGTCTCGGGATCAAGATGGCCGGCGCGCTGGAGACCGCGCATCGGACGGGCACGCTGCACCGCGACATCAAACCGGGCAACATCCTGCTCACCGAGTACGGCGAACCGCAGCTCACCGACTTCGGCATCGCCCGCATCGTCGGCGGCTTCGAGACCGGCGCCGACATGGTCACCGGATCGCCGGCGTTCACCGCACCCGAATTGCTCACCGGCGATCCGCCGACCGTGGCCTCGGATCTCTACGGCCTCGGCGCCACCTTGTTCTGCGCGTTGACCGGGCACGCCGCGTTCGAGCGACGCAGCGGCGAGCAGGTCGTGGCGCAATTCCTGCGGATCGCCAGTGAGCCCGTCCCGGATCTCAGTTCCACCGATGTCCCCGACGAATTGTCCCGCGCGATCGAGCACGCGATGGCCCGCGTACCCGAGGACCGCCCCGACAGCGCGGCCGCCTACGGCGAGGAACTGCGGGCGATCCAGGCGCAATTCGGGCAGGCGGTCGCCGACATGGCGATCCCCGCGCAGGCCACCCAGGATCCGCTGACCGGAGCGTCGGCACGCAGGTCGCGCACCGATACCGCACCGCCGACGCCGGCCACGAAGTTCCGGCCGCCGTTGCGTCCGCGTGCACAGGTGGTCCGGGAGCGACTGCTGGATATCCTGCGGGCAGGCGAACGCCGACGGCTCATCCTCATCCACGGCCCGGCCGGCTACGGCAAGACCACCGTCGCCGCGCAGTGGGCCGAATACCTGCACCGCGAGGGTGTGGGGGTGGCCTGGCTGACCGTCGACGACGACGACAACAACGCCTCCTGGTTCGTGACGCATCTGATCGAGGCGATCAGACGCACCGACCCCGACGTCACCGCCGGACTCGACGATCTGCTCGACGAACGTCGCGAACACTCCGACCAGCACGCGCTGACCACGCTGATCAACGCGATCCACGAGCGGGGCACCCGGATGCTGGTCATCGTCGACGACTGGCATCGGGTCACCGATCCGGCGGCCGTCGCGTCGATGGACTTCCTGCTCGAGCACGGCTGTCACCATCTGCAGTTGCTGATCACCAGCCGGTCGCGGACGCGTCTGCCGATCAGCCGCATGCGCGTACTCGACGAACTCGTCGAGATCGACATCGCGCAACTGTGTTTCGACGCGGACGAAGCCCGGTCGTTTCTCGTCGACGTCTCCGGGCTCGACCTCGAGAGCCGTGACATCACCGAATTGTGGAACTCCACCGATGGGTGGGTCGCTGCACTGCAACTCGCCTGTGTCTCGTTGCGCGGCAGCGACACCCCGGCCGAGCTGATCTCCAACATCTCCGGTCGGCATCGCGCCATCGGCGACTTCCTCGCCGAGAACGTGCTCGGTGCCCTCCCGTCGGAGATCCTGCACTTCCTGATCACCACGTCGATCCCCGACACGGTGTGCGCGGGTCTGGCGTCGGCGCTCAGCGGTGAGATCCGTGGGCAGGCGTTGCTCGAGGATATCGAGGCGCGAGACCTGTTCCTACGCAGGATCGATGCCGACGGCGACTGGTTCGGCTTCCACCCGCTGTTCCTGGAGTTCCTACGCCGACGGCTCGAACGCGACGAGCCCGAGCAGGTCTCGGAGTTGCACCGCATCGCCTCGACGTGGTTCGGCGAACACGCAATGCTCTCGGAGGCCGTCGATCACGCACTGGCGGCCGGCGACACCGACCGCGCGGTGCGGCTCGTCGAGCAGGACGGCCGCACCCTGCTCGAACACTCGCAGATGGTGATTGTTCTCGGCATCATCGACAAACTCCCGCCGAGTGCGGTGGTCACCAGCCCGCGCCTGCAATTGACCGTCGCATGGTCCAATGTTCTTCTGCACCACACTGATCGAGCGCGCATCGCGATCGACCGAGTGGCCGCGGCGCTGGCGGCCGCCGAGGTCGGTGGCCGGGAACGTGACATGCAGGTGGAGGCCGACGTGGCGCTCGCCTGCGCCGATGCCACCGCCGACCGGATGGATCATATCGACGACCTCGTCACCGAATGTCTTTCGCGACCACAGACATTGCCACCGTTCGTGGTGTCCTCGGCCGCCGACGTGGCCACCATGAGCGCCACCATGCGGTTCGATTTCGATGAGGCGCACCGACGTCAGGCATGGGCTGCGCCCTACCATCAGCAGAACACCGGTGCCTACGCGGTGATGTACGGCTACGCCCTCGACGGATTGACCTACATCGAAGAACTCGACCTCGATCACGCCGAACAAGTCTTGCGCAGTGCCCTGCAGGTGTCGCGCCGCAACGGTGCCGGTGGTTCCCAGGCCTACCGACTCGCCGCGGGTGTGCTCGCCCAATTGTTGTACCAGCGAGGCAGTTCCGACGAGGCGAGCCAGCTGCTGGAGGACAGTCTCACCCTCGGACCCGACGAGGGCATCACCGATATGATCCGGGCGCGCTACATCACCGCCGCCCGACTCGCGGTCCAGCGCGGCGATCCGGTGGAGGCCGCGCGGCTACTCGACGAGGCCGCCGACGCCGCCGACCAGATCGACGCGTCCCGCCTGCGGGCCTACGTCGAGAACGAGATCATCGCCCTGGAGGCCCCGACCCGCCGACAGCTGCGTCCGCGCGTCGCCTTCGAGAACCGCCGGCCACCCGGCGGCGGCTGGGCCGAGATCGTCGCACAAGCCGAGGAAGAAGCGGCGATCCGGTTGCTGCTCAAAGAAACCGACGAGGTGGCGCTCGCGTGCCGGTGGGCGGGCGAATGGGTGATGCGGCTCGACGGCACGCCGCGCCGCCGCGCCCTGCTGCAGGCGCGGCGGCTCTACGCGCTGTGCCTCGACGCCGCCGGCCGCGACGACGAGGCGCAGCAGCAGATCACCGCGATGCTGATCGCCTGCGACGCAGCCGGAATGGTCCGGTTCGCGTTCGACGGCGGCGAAGAGGTGTCGGCGGTGGCCGCTGCCGCGCGCTCGGCGGCGGGTGGGCATCTGTAGGGGCAGGATGGAAGGCATGAGTGACAGCAAGAGCCGCACAATGTCCACCCCGCTCCTCGACATCGGTATCGAGGAGCACGGGAGTGCGTCGCATCCCGCGCTCGTCCTACTGCACGGCTGGCCGGACGACGTCCGGACCTGGGACGCGCTGGTGGATGATCTGACGGGGGCCGGCTTCCGCGTCATTGTGCCCTATCTACGCGGATTCGGTCCCACACGTTTCCACAGTACGAGCACGAGGCGTTCGGGTCAGCTGACCGCCCTGGCCGCCGACCTGTTCGCGCTGCTGGACGCGCTGGGCGTCGAGAGATTTGCTGTCATCGGCCATGATTGGGGCGCTCGCGCCGCATACATCGCTGCCGCCCTTCGTCCACAGCGGGTCCGCGCGTGCGCGGCGATCTCGGTCGGTTGGGGTACCAACGGTCGCGATCAGGCATTGAGTTTTCTTCAGACGCAGCACTATTGGTATCAATGGCTGATCGGCACACCGCGAGGTGAGAACATCGTCCACACCGACCGCCGCGCCTTCACCCGCCATCTCTGGGATCTGTGGAACCCGGAGCGGGCCATATCCGACACCGAGTTCGCCCGCACCGCGGCATCGTTCGACACTCCCGATTGGGCGGAGATCACCGTGCACTCCTACCGGGTGCGGTGGGGCGGGGCCGACCCCGACCCGGCCTACGCCGACGCCGAGGCGGCTGTCGTGTCGGTGCCGCACATCGCGGTTCCGACGCTGACGTTGCACGGCGGAGCCGACCCGGCGAGCTTGCCCGAGACCTCCGCCGGTCGTGATGATCTGTTCGACGCCGTGTACCGACGCGTCGTCCTCGATGATCTCGGGCACTTTCCGCAACGCATTGCGCCGCAACGAGTTCTCGACGAGATCGTGCCGTTCGTGGATCGCCATGGCCGGTGAGAACCCCGGTGGTCGGGGCGTCGCGATGTCGAGGTGACCGCGACGGTCGGCGCACCCGAAGACCCGCCGACCGGAGACCCTGGGCCTCAGGCGGGCGCGCCCGCCAACTCGTCGACAACCGGGGCCTCGGCCCCGGGACCGAAGTGGGCGAACTGCTCGATGTGCTGGTCCAGTGAGAGCGGGCTGGGCGTGCCATAGGTGAAATAGGTTTCCCACGGCAGCTTCGCGCCGCCCACGGCCAGGCCGGTGTCGATCTCGGCCATGTCCCACGTCTTGGTCTGTGCGTCGGGATCGAGATGCAGGTATCCGGCCTCGCCGAAGAGCTCGATCCGGTTGCCTCCGGGTTCGAACACATAGAGGAACTGGCCCTGGGTGATCCCATGGGTGTCGGGGCCCGCCTCGATCTGGATGTCGTAGTCGCGGAACATCTCCGCGGCATCGACATTGTGCTGGCCGGTGCCGTAATAGAACGCGAGATGGTGCAGCTTGCCGCGCCCACCGGTCATGTCGCGCATACATGCGACCTCGTGGCCGAGGAGGTTCGAGCTCATCCACGCGCCGATCTCGACCTCACCGTCGACCACCCGCTCGGTGGTGCGGAAACCCAGATGCCGCTCGAACTCGTTCTTCACCGAGGTCACGTCCGACGCCATCAGGTTCAGGTGATCGATACGTTTGACCGGAATACCCTGCAACGGCTTCTTCGACGGCCGCGAGAGGATCTTGCTCTGCAACTCCGTCGGGGCGAGGTACTTCTCGGCCTCCCACAGCAGAGCGAAGTCGTGACCGTCTGCGGTGTGGTACGCAAGCGTCTTTCCGTAGCCGAATTCGTCCTCGTGCCAACTGGTCTCGACGTTGCCGTCCTGAAGCGAGCGCGCGCGACGCTCCAGGGCCTCCGGTGAGCTGGTGCGCAACGCCGCATGCCCCATTCCGGCCTGCGCGGCCTCGGTGATCTTGAGACTCCACTGGTAGGGGTCCTCGTACCCGCGCAGGTACACCGACTGGCCCTCGCGCTTGGTCACATACATGCCGAGGAATCGGGTGAAGAAGTCTTCGGTCTCCTGCGGCTTGGGACTGAGCAGTTCGCAGCGCGCCAGGTGTGCGACGTCGAAACGGGCGGGATTCTCACTCATCGGATCTCCTGTGGTTCGTGCGGCGCCGATGACCGGCGCCATCCATGGGTGGATGACGACGAGCATGACCGGGGTTTGTGATGGCGATCACTGCCGTTCGGCTATGCCGAACGCGGTGTCGATGTGGCCGCGTCGCGTCCGGGCAGTCCGGCCATGAGCACGAGAACGCCCTCGACATCCCTACCGTCGCAGGCACAGCGATCCAAGGGAGAACACGATGAGTCGGTTAACCGCCGCAATTGTCGGCTCGGGCAACATCGGGACGGACCTGATGTACAAGTTGCTCAGGTCCGAGTATGTCGAGCCGGTATCCATGGTCGGGATCGATCCCGACAGCGAAGGCCTCGCGCGCGCCCGCACCGCAGGGCTCGAGACGTCGGCCGAGGGCATCGAATGGCTGCTGACACAGCCGGATCTACCAGACCTGGTCTTCGAGGCCACCTCCGCGAAAATTCACGCGGCCGCCGCCCCGCGCTACGCCGACGCGGGAATCACCGCGATCGACCTCACCCCGGCATCGGTCGGGCCGTATGTGGTGCCCGCGGTCAACCTCGATGAGCACCTGGGCGCACCCAACGTGAACATGGTGAGCTGCGCCGGCCAGGCGACCATACCGATCCTGCACGCCATCAACGAGGTGGCCGATGCCGCATACGGCGAGATCGTCGCTGCCATCGCCGCCAAGAGCGCGGGACCGGGCACACGACAGAACCTCAGCGAGTTCAGCGAGAAGACCGGGCGTGCGCTCGCCGCGGTTGCCGGTGCCGACCGCGCCAAGGCTATCTCGGTGATCAACCCGGCCGAACCGCCGATGAACATGCGCGACACCGTCTATGCCAAGGTGCGCAACCCCGACGCCGATGCCATCGAGCGGGCCGTCCTCGACATGGTCACCCGGGTGCAGGAGTACGTCCCGGGTTACACACTCAAACTCGTCGACGTCGACGGTGATCTCGTGACCGTCATGCTCGAGGTCGTCGGGGCAGGCGACTTCTTGCCCACCTACGCAGGCAATCTCGACATCATCACCGCCGCCGCGGTCCGCGTCGCCGACGTGATGGCCCAACAGAATCTCGTGACAGGAGCACTCCGATGAGCATCTCGCGCAACGACCGCACGGTCACCCTCGTCGACACCACCCTGCGCGACGGGATGTCCAGCGTCTCACACCAGTTCACGACAGAGAATGTGGCGGCGATCGCCGCCGGGCTCGATCGCGCCGGGGTGTCGACCATCGAGGTCGCCCACGGAATCGGGCTGGGTGCCTCCTCGATCCAATATGGCTTCGCCGCGGCCACCGACCCCGAATACGTCCGGGCCGCCGTTGATGCCGTCGACAACGCCGACATCGCAGCGCTCTATGTTCCCGGGATCGCCACGCTGACCGAGTTGCAGAGTGCCGTCGACGCCGGCATCTCCACCGTGCGCGTCGCGGTCCACTGCACCGAGGCCGACTGCGGTCAGCAGCCTATCGAATGGGCAAAAGACCAGGGCCTCACCGTGATGACGTTTCTGATGATGAGCCACAAGCTCGAGCCCGAGGCACTCGCGGAGCAGGCGGTCAAGGTCGATTCCTACGGCGCCGACGTCGTCTACGTGGTGGACTCGGCCGGCGCGCTCGTCCCGCAGCAGGCCGGCGAACGTGTCGCTGCGCTGCGATCGGCCATCGGCGCCGACATCGGATTCCACGCGCACAACAATCTCGGCGTCGGAATCGCCAACGCGCTCAACGCCGCCGAGAACGGGGCCACTTTCATCGACGGATCGTTGCGCGGACTCGGCGCCAGCGCGGGCAACGCCCAGACCGAGGTGCTCGCGACCGCCTTCGAACGCGCGGGCTGGCACACCGGCGCCGACCTCTTCGGGCTCATCGACACCGCTGAACACGTTGTCGCACCGTTGATGAAGGAACCGCAGATTGTCGACGAGACGGCGCTGGTGCTCGGATATGCGGGTGTCTATTCGACGTTCTTCCATCCCACCAAACGGGCCGCCAAGAAGTTCGGAATTCCCACGCGCGAAATCCTGCTCGAACTCGGGAGGCGGGGCGTGATCGGCGGCCAGGAAGACATGATCATCGACGTGGCCGCCGAACTGGCCGGCCGTGTGTACGAGACCCCGGAGGTGGCCGCGGTATGACCACGACCGACACTCCGCAGACTGTTCGGCACCTGATCGGCGATAACTGGGTCGACGCATCCGATGGATCGACCTTCGAATCCCTTGATCCGCATGATGGTTCGCTGCTGGCGACCGTCGCACGTGGAACAGCCGATGACGGGTCCGCCGCCATCGACGCCGCGCGTGTGGCGTTCGATGACGGACCGTGGCCGCAAATGTCGCCGAAGGAACGTGCCGCGATCCTGCATTCCGTCGCCGATGCCGTCGACGATCACCGAGACGAGTTGGCGCTGCTCGAGACTCGTGATGGGGGTAAGACCATCACGCAGTCGCTGCACGCCGAGATCCCGCGGGTGGCCCACAATCTGCGGTTCTTCGCCGACTACGTGTCGATGGCCGCCAACGAGGCCTACCCGGACGGTGATCTGCTGTCCTATGTGCTGTATCCACCTGCCGGTGTGGTGTCGGCGATCAGTCCGTGGAACGCTCCGCTGATGCTGGCGACGTGGAAGATCGCCCCCGCGTTGGCTTTCGGCAATACCGTTGTCCTCAAGCCGGCACCACAAACCCCATTGACCGCGCACCGATTCGCCGAGATCGCGCTGGCGGCCGGGCTGCCGGCGGGAGTGCTCAACGTCGTCCACGGTTTCGGTGGCGACGAGGTGGCCGGTCCGCTGACCAGTGACCCGCGGGTGGATCGCATCACCTTCACCGGATCGAGTGCCACCGGCGTGCACATCCTGCGTGCCGCCGCCGCCCATCACACCCCGGTCTCGGCGGAGATGGGTGGCAAGTCGGCGAACATCGTCTTCGAGGACGCGGATCTCGATGTGGCAGTGCCGATGTCGATTCGCGCGATCTTCGGCGGCAACGGTCAGGTCTGCCTGTCCGGTTCGCGTCTGCTGGTACAGAACTCGATTCGCGAGGAGTTCCTGGCGCGCTTCGCCGAGGAGGCGAGCAAGCTCGTCGTCGGCGACCCCAAGGACCCCGGCAGCTTCATGGGTCCGCTCATCGAACAACGCCACCTCGAGAAGGTCGCCGGCTACGTCGACCTCGCGCAGGAAGAGGGCGGCAAGGTCATCACCGGTGGCGAGCGTCTCACCGGGCCCGCACACGCCGCCGGGTTCTACTACCCGCCGACGGTGATCACCGGGCTCACCAACGACTCCCGGACGGCACGTGAAGAGATCTTCGGGCCGGTGGAGACCGTACTGGGCTTCGACACCGAGGACGAGGCGTTGCGCATCGCCAACGACTCGCCCTACGGTCTGGCCGGAATCCTGTTCACCGACAACCTCAATCGCGCCCACCGATTGGCCGCACGCTGGAAGGCCGGGACCGTCTGGATCAACACGTTCTTCGAACGCGACCTGCGCCTGCCGTTCGGTGGCGAAGGCATCTCCGGGCTGGGCAGAGAGGGCGGACAGTACTCGCGTGAGTTCTTCACCGAACCACGCGCGGTGACCATCCGGTTGCGGCGATGACCGCTACCGGCTCGGGCACCTGCGTCGTCGTCGGCGCCACCGGTGCCATGGGATCGGTCATCACCCAACGGTTGACCGACCGCGGTCACCGCGTGCTCGCGGTGGCGCGTTCGGCATACGACCTGGAGAAACTCGCCGCAGGCAACCCGCTCGTCCACGCGTGCCCCACAGACATCGGCGACGACGGGGCGGTCGACGACATCCGGGCGGCGCTCGCGCAACCGGCGCTCGACGGGCCGTTACGCATGGCAATTTTCGCGGCCGGACTACCGGTCAAGGGGTCGGTCGATGCGATCGCACCGGCGGCGCTGGCGACCGCGGCCAACATCAAGGTCGCCGGCACGGTACGGCTGCTCCACGGGGTGCGCGAACGGATGGGTCCGGGGTCGCGGTTCGTCGCGATCGCCGGGTCGCTCGGCATCGAACCCGGACCGCTCGACGCCGGGCCGGGTACCGCCAATGCCGCATTGCTGAATCTGATGCGTCAGATCTCGGCGCTCTACGGACCCAAGGGCGTCACGGTGCACACCATCGTCCCCGGACCGATCGACACCCCGCGGCTGCGTGCCCTCGTCGATTCCGAGGTCGAGCAGACCGGTCGCCGACCCGAGGAGATCTGGGAGCGCTACCGCGCCAAGACGACGCTGGGCCGGCTGCCGACTCTCGATGAAATCGCCTGGCTCGTCGAGATGCTGCTCGCTCCGCAGGCCGATGTGCTGCACGGCGCGGTACTGACCGCCGATGGCGGGGTTCGCCACGGCGTTCTCTAGGGCCTACATCCAGGTTCTTACAGCCGGGGTTCGGGACGACTACCACGAGAGGAAAAGCCATGCCGGTGGCGCACTTTCATCTTCCCTCCGGTGCCGCGACACCGGAACAGGAGCGGCAACTGCTCATCGAGGCGTCACAAGTGTATGCGGCAGTGTTGGACTCGCCGATCGAGCGAGTTCGCACCTTCGTGGTGCACCACGAGGCCACCCGGATGGCGGTGGCCGGGCAGCTCGTTGCCGACAGCGGCGTCGTCGCACCGTACTTCACCGCCATCGTGTTGGCCGGGCGCCCGGTCGCCCAGCGACAACGGTTGTTGCTGGCGTTCACCGACCTGATCGCCGAAGTCCTCGACGTCGACCGGGCGGGGGTACGCGGCCAGATCATCGAGGTGGCCCCGGAGAACTGGGGCATCGGCGGGCTGCCGGCGTCGGGAGCCCGCGCCGGGGAAATCGCGGCGCGGGCCTCGAGCGGAGCCTAACCCCGCGTGTTCGCCTCCCGCTCGGCGATGGTGACATCGCCTGCCGCCCAGTGGGTTGCGGGGACCTCGCGCACCACCACCCGGATGTTGGCGATGGGCGCTCCCAGCGCGCGGTGGGCGGCGGCGGTCAGCTCATGCTGGAGATCGCGGATCTGCTCGGGCGAGCGGCCGGCGGCGATGGTGACGTCGATGAACGGCATGGCTCACCCACCCGCCACGGTGACGGTTCCGAGCGAGGTGAAGTGTGCAGCCACGCGGCTGCCCGGGGCGACCGGCACGGCGTCGGTCATACCGCCCGTGAGCACCACCCAGCCTGGCTGCAATGTGACGCCGCGCGCCCCGAAGGTGTTGGCGGCAAAGGCAAGTGCCTCACCGGGGTGGCCGAGCACCGCCGACCCGGTGGCGCTGTCGACGACGTCGCCGTCGACTTCGAGTAGGCACGCCTCCAACCCCAGATCGAGTTCGTCCACCTGCCGGATCACCGGTCCGGTGAGGTACACACCCGACGAGTTGTTGTCGGCAACAGCGTCTTCCAGGCTGAACTTGAATCCCGAGTAGCGGCTGTCGATGATCTCGATCGCCCCCATCGCGTACTCGACGGCCGCGAGGGCTTGTGCCGCGGTGACACCGGGGCCGCGCAGTTCGCGGCCGAGGACGAAGGCGATCTCCGGCTCGGCACGCGGGTGGATGAGCCGGTCGCGTGGGATCGGCAGACCGGTAGGCAGAGCCATTGCGTCGGTCAGCCAGGCCACCGACGGCTCGTCGACACCCATCTGCTGCTGTTTGGCCCGGGAGGTGAGCCCCAGTTTGATGCCGGTGATCACCTCGCCGTGCGCGAGCCGGTCGGCGAGTGCGATGTCCTGGGCGGCGTAGGCGACGTCGAGGGTCAGCTCGGGCCATTCGGCGCGGATGGAGGTGCGTGGTGTCTGCGAGCGCTCGGCTGTCAGCAGGATCTCGGCGACGCGTCCGGCACTCCACGGCGCGGGTGTGGTGGTCATTGTGCTCCTTCCAGAACTGCGGTGACGCTGCCGATTGCGGCGAAGTCGGCAACGATCGTGTCGCCCGGGGAGATGGGCACGGCCTTGGTCATCGAGCCGGGCAGCACCACGTGGCCGGGTTCGAGGGTGACCCCGAGCGGCCCGACAGTGTTGGCCAGCCACACCAATGCGTTCAGCGGCGAACCGAGTACGGCACCACCGGCTCCGGTCGCGATGAGTTCGCCGTTGACGTGCAGGTTGACCCCGGTCAACCGCAGATCGACCTCAGTGAGTCTCGTCGGCCGGCTGCCCAGCACCACCCCACCCGACGACGCGTTGTCGGCGACGGTGTCGAAGATCCCGATCTTCCAGTCGTGGATGCGGGAGTCGACGATCTCCAGTGAGGGCAACACGAAGTCGACGGCGGCGGCGGCGTCGGCGATGGTGACCCCCGGTCCGCGCAGCGGCTTTCCGAGGACGAAGGCCACCTCCGGCTCGATCCGCGGCTGGATGAACGTACGTGCCGGGATGGGGGCATTCTCGAGGTGGAACATGCTCGCGGTGAGATGACCGAAATCGGGCTGGGAAACCCCCATCTGGCGTTGGATGGCGCGGGAGGCCAACCCCACCTTGTGTCCTTTGATGGTGTCGCCGTGCTTCACCCAGTCCTCGACCTGCGCGAGTGCGATCTCGTAGGCGAGGGACAGCGGTGCGTCCACGAACCGGTCGGCAATGGGCTCGATCGGTCGTCTGGCGCGATAGGCACCGAGCAGGTCCTCGGCGGTCCGTGCAACGTCATCGGTCATTTCTGTGAGCTCCTTCTCGTCTCATCCGGCGATCGCGTGGAGCGCGGACACCTGGGTGTCGGGGGCGATCTCGGCGGGTACCGATGCCGTGAGGGACTTGGTGACCGCGTTCGCCGCGCCGATCACCGCGCGCCGGAACTCCTGTTGCGTGGGCACGAATCGGCTGGCGGGGGCGGTGATCGAGATCGCCGCCACCACCACGCCCATCTCGTCGCGGATGGGTGCGGCCACACAATTCACGTCGGCGACGGCCTCGCCATTGTCGAAGGCGCAACCATGACGCAGAACGGCTTTGAGCTCCCTGGTGAGCTCGGCAGCGCTGGTGATCGTTGACGCGGTATAGCGGTGCAACGGACTGTTGAGGACGTTGCGTTCGATCTCACCGGGATGGCGGTGGGCCAGCAAGGCCTTGCCGACGGCGCTGCAGTGCGCGTCGAGGTGTGCGCCGATCCGCGCGCCGGACACATTGATGACATGTGTGCCGACGACCTTGTCGACGTACATCACGCGATAACGCTCCATGATCGCCAGATGTGCGGTCTCGCCGTACTTCTCCGACAGTGAGCGGAGGATCGGTGCGGCGCAGGTACGCACATCGACGGTGCCCTGCAGGGTCTGATTGAGTTCGACGATCCGCCAACCGATGCGATACCTACCCCGCGATCGGCACTGCAAGAGCCCGATGTCGACCAGGGACGCCAACAGTGCGTGTGCGCTCGAACGGGGGACGCCGATGGCCGAGGCCACCTCGGTGACACCCCACTCCGGGCGTTCGACGGTGAAGAGGTCCAGGACCGGACCGATCTTCTGAACCGTTTGTAGTGCTGCCATGATCCACCTTTCGTGAAGTGTCGCCGTTCCCGCGACCTAGAAGCCCCAGCCCTGATCGCCCTGCAGCTCCAGCGCTCGAAAACTGCCGGTGTAGAACAGGAGTGGATGACCGTCGTCGAACCAGAGTTCCTCGACCCGACCCACGTGCAGTGTGTGATCGCCTGCGGGGTGGGAGTCGGTGACGGTGCATGACAGGTGGACCAGTGCGCCGTCGAGCAGCGGGACGCCGCGACGCCAGGTGAACCTGACCAGATCGGGTTCGCTTGCCGCGCCGGCGAAATGCAGAGACAGCGGTTCCTGATCGCTGGCGAGGATCGACACCCCGTATCGGCCGGTGTCGGCGATCTTGGCGTTCATCTTCGCCCGGTTGGCGATGGAGACGAGGACCAGCGGCGGATCGAGGGAGACCGAGGTGAACGCATTGGCGGTCATCCCGTGCACGGTGTCCCCGTCCGCGGTACCCCCGTCCCCGGCTTCGGCGGTGGTCACGATGGTCACCCCGCTGGCGAAGCGCCCCAAGGCCTTACGCATCCGCAGCGGTGTCGCGCTCACCTCACCGTCGGTGTCGGGGCCGACGGCGGTCATCGCGCATCCCGCACGATGTGCAGGTCGTCGTTGTTGATCAGATCCGGTCGGGTCCACCCGTCCACGTCGTACTCCGACATGCACTGTTCGGCGAACCCCTTGAGCGCCACGTCCTGGCCGCTGCCCTGATAGGCGAACAGCGTCTGGAATCGGACGGCTTCGTGATCTCCGCCGTAGTTGCGCTCGTAGAGTTCGTGGCGCCCGCCGAATTCGGTGCCGACCGCATCCCAGAGCAGTTTGAGCAGCTGCACACGATCGATCGCCGCGATGCCGTGGGAGCCGCGAACGTACTGGTTGAGGTAGCCGGCGATCTCGGGGTTTCCCCAGTCGTCGGCGTGCGAATTCAGATAGATCAACCCCGACCCGAGGACCTGTTGGATGATCTCCTTGACCCGCGGATACCCGACGCCCATGAAGGTGCGGTAGGCGAGGCCGTAGTTCAGGTTGGGCTGCACGGCGCCGTTGACCCACTCGTCCGGGGACTTGGCCATCGCGTCGGAGAGCCCCCAGAACATGTCGCGCCAGTTGAGGATCTCGCCGATCTGCATCTGCACGCCTCGGAAACCGGCCGAGCCGGTCATCTCCACACCCTTCATGACGCATCCGGCGATGAAATCGAGTTTGACGGCCAGGCGGGCGCAGCCGTGGAACATGAAGCGGTTCAAAAAGCCCGACCGCATGACGAAGTTGTTGGTGGTTTCGACGTCGTATGCGAAGACGTTCTCCCACGGAACCAGCACCCGATCGAAGACCATGATGGCGTCGTTCTCGTCGAAGCGGCTCGACAACGGGTAGTCGAACGGCGAGCCCATCACCGCCGCATTCATCTCATACGAGGTACGGCACAACAGCTTCAGGCCCGGCGAATACATCGGCACGGTGAAGATGAGGCCGAATTCCTTCTTGCGCAGCGGCAATCCGTAGTGCGCGATGAAGTTGGCATTGGTGATGGCCGACCCGGTGGCCACGACCTTGGCGCCCGAGACGATCAGCCCTGTGTCGGTCTCCTCGACGACGTGGATGCAGACGTCGGCGGTCTCGTCGGCCGGCTTGTCACGATCGATCGGCGGGTTCACGATCGCGTGATTGAGGTACAGGACGCGTTCCTGCGACTTCTTGTACCAGTCCAACGCGTTCTGCCGGTAGTCGCCGTAGAAATCGGCGTTGGCGCCCAGTGTGCCCAGAAACGACGCCTTGTAGTCGGGGGAGCGCCCCATCCAGCCGTAGACCTCGCGCTGCCAGGTGACGATGGCGTCGCGGGCGACGACGAGGTCTTCGGAGGTGTGGGCGGTCTTGAAGAACGGGTGGGTGAAACCACCGTTGCCGGTATCGGTCGGCACCGCCAGTACACCCTGCGCGTCGGGCTGATGCAGCGCGTCGTACATACGGGCCACCGAGCGCGCGGAATTCCGGAATGCCGGATGGGTGGTGACGTCGTCGACGCGTTCTCCGCGGAAATAGATCTCGCGTCCGTCACGCAACGATTCGAGGTACTCATCACCGGTCATCGGCCGGACGTCGTTGAGTCCGGTACGGGTGCGCTCGGCAAGGGGTGCGGTGGTCATCGGTTCCTCCTGGACACATGGGTGGGGGCCAGGAGACGTGGCGTGAAGCGCTGCGGCACTTGCGTGCTCGGCAACAGATCTGGTGCTCGCGCCGCTGCTGCGATGCGGTATATGGTGGCGGTGCCACGTCCCTGTGACGTAGAACACTAGAACCCGGAGGTGTGGCACGACATGGCTGAACGCGCACAGTCGATGGACCCTGGACGCATACCGGATTCCTGGCCGGTGCTCTCGCTCGACACCCGGCAGCTCGACGCCGCCGAGGGCCGCAACGAGTGGCGCAGTGCGCTGGGCACCCTCTACGCCGAGATGGACGTCGACTGGCCCACGACCCGGAACGAACTCGACGCCGAATGGGGTGGACGTCCGGTCGGCGATCTGCACGTCAGCTCCATCCGCTGTGATGCGCAAACCGTGATCCGAACTCCGGCGATGATCGAATCCGACTCCTGCCCAGACTTTCTGGTGTGTGTGGTGACCGAGGGTCAGGTGGAGGTGCGCCAGAACGGCAGGAGTGCGGTCGTCTCGGGCGGAGCCTTTGTGCTGATGGACCTGGCCGCGCCGTTCGTCTTCGACGCCCCGACCCGGTTCCGGCAAGTGGTGGTACGGGTACCGGGCAGGCTGGTGGAGGGGCGGTTGCCCGAGGCGCTCGCCGCGCGGGTCACCGCCCGCGCCTTCGACCCTGCCGACGACGGGGCATCGGCGATCATCGGCCGGGTGCTGACTGACATGGCGGTCACCGAGTTGCCTGCGGCCACCGCGGTCCCGTTCGCGTCGTCGGCGATCAGCATGCTCTCGGCGACGATCCTCGAGTCCGCGCCCATCGTGCGCCCGGCTGACGGATATCGCGCGCAGGACCTCGCCCGCATCGAGAAGGTCATCGCCGACAACCTCCACGACGCCGACCTGACCGTCTCCGACGTTGCCCATCTCAGCGGGATGTCGCTGCGCAACCTGCAGAAACTTGCGCAGGGGGCGGGGCGCACTGCCAACGGCTGGCTGTACGAGGCCCGGATCGAGCGCGCCAAGCACCTGCTCGCGACGACCGGGGATCCGGTCGCCACGATCAGTGAGTACGTGGGATTTCGTGACGTGTCGCATTTCGGTCGTCTGTTCCGTAAGCAGGTGGGTACGAGTCCGGGCCGGTTCCGAACCGGGTGAGCGCCGCGTGCCGGGTCTCAGGCGGGGGCCTCGCCGAAGAGCATGGTGGCCCCACCGGTGGCGAAGTTCGCGACGTCGCCTGCGGCTGCTTGTCCCTCCGGCGACGAAAGGCCCTTGAGCGCATCGTCTTTGGTAGCGAAGACCAAGCGGGCAATCACGTACTCGGCGGGCGGTGACTCGTCGAGCGATTCGCATCGGCTTACCGATAGAGCCGTGAGGCCGTTGATCGCCTCGGCAAGGGGACGATGCGCCGAGGAGTAGTACTCGTCGAAGGCGGCGGGATCGTCGGGGTGGTGGTAGATGACGGTGATGACATACATGGTGCTCACTCCTGGGGTGTGGTCGCCGGGATGGCGGGGGTGAATTCTTCACGGAAGATCATGCGCGGCGCCATCCGCCGGCGCTTGAGTGCTTTGATACCGGCCTGCACCATCGGTGGTGGGCCACAGAGGAATCCGCTCATGCCCTTGCATGAGGAGAAGTCGGCGAGGACGGCGTCGGTGACCAGGCCGGTGGCACCGTCCCACTCCTGCTCACTGAGCACCGGGTGATAGTGGAACCTGCTGTCGGTGGCGGCGAGCGCGGTGAAGCGCTCGACGTCGTAGAGGTCAGCGCGCCGACGCCCGCCGTGATAAAGATGGATTTCAGGAATCAGATTGTGCTCCAGGGCGTGTGAGGCGATGGAGCACAGCGGTGCGAGCCCGGTGCCGCCGCCGATGAGGATGCCTGGTCCGGTCTGCTCGGCCACGAGATGGAATTGCCCCAACGGCCCGCGCAGGCGGAGACGATCACCGACGGCCAGGGTCGAGAAGATCCAC
This sequence comes from Gordonia polyisoprenivorans, assembly GCF_017654315.1. Classification (NCBI taxonomy): domain Bacteria; kingdom Bacillati; phylum Actinomycetota; class Actinomycetes; order Mycobacteriales; family Gordoniaceae; genus Gordonia; species Gordonia polyisoprenivorans. The sequence continues at coordinate 348,839 of NZ_CP072203.1, read as the reverse complement.
CGTTCGGTGGCTGCCCCGCCGGGGGTGAGTTTGATGTGGAACTCCAGTCTGCGCGTTTCCGAGGGCGGGTTGGCCATCGAATACTGCCGTGTCACAACGGTACCCGGGGTTGTGCCGGTGGACGGGACGACGAGTTCGCAGTACTGGCCGGCGTTGAACGCCATGTCGTCGTCGAGATCGACCACGAGTCGCCGCGTGTGGTCGGCGATCTCGGTGATCTCGGCGAGGGTGCCGCAGTGATCGCGCAGCGGATGCCGTGGGATCGATTCGTCGATGGCTCCGATCGGCTCGACCGTCACCTCGCCGCACGGAGTGGCCATGCACGCCAACGCCATTCCACGTTCGCGTTCGTCGGCGGTCAAGGTGTATTCGGGGGAGTCGCGGTGATCGACGCGCCCGCACACCACCGACAGCTTGCACGACCCACACGTGCCCTGCGTGCAGGAGTGCGGAATCCAGGCGTTCGCGCGTAGCGCTGCGTCCAGGATGGTCTGGTCCGGGGCCACCTCGAGAGTGGTTGTGCCGACCCGCACCCGGTGGGTTGCGGCGGTGGTGGCGGTCACCTCAGACCTCCCACTGCACGTGCAGCTGCTTGGGTCCGCGGAATCCCCAACCCCAGAAGTCGATCTCGTGAGCGGTGTCCCGTTCGATGTTGGGGATCGACTCGAACAGCTCCTCGAGTGCGATCCGCACCACCGCGCTGGCGAAATAGGTTCCGGCGCAGGCGTGTACGCCACCGCCAAAGGTCAGATTCGGGATGACGGCGCGGTCGAGGTCGTAGGAGGTGGGTGCGTCGTAGGCGTTCTCGTCGTTGTTGGCCGAACCGTAGGAGAGCATCACCAGTGACCCCTGCGGCAGGGTCACGCCACCGACGGTCACCTCGCTGGTGGCGACCTTCACCGCGGCCGACCAGATCGGTGCCACCCAGCGCATGCCCTCGGCGACGGCCCGGGGGATGAGGGTGGGGTCGTCGATGACCCGCTCGAGTTGATCGGGCCGGCTGAACAGACCGGCAAGGGTGGTCCCCATCGCGTGGCCCGGCTCCTGCATCGCGCCGAGCAGGAAGACGTAGAGATTCGGGTAGATGACCTCGCGGCTGCGGGTCTGTCCCTCGGGCATGCCGTCGTGGAGCCAATGGGAGATCGCGGTGTGATCGGGGTGCTCGATCCACTGGTCGATCTTCGGGTCGACGTGCGCGATGATCTCGGCCTTGGCCTCGTCGCCGGGGATGAACCCGTCCGGATTGGCGAACTCGCCGTCGGCGGTCATGTCGGCATTGGTGAACGAGACGCTGAGCTTGTGGAACCATTCGCGCAGCTTGTCGGTGCTGACGTCGTCGAGGCCAAGGAGGTCACCCAGCGCGCGCACGCTGACCGGTTCGCAGTATTCGGCGACGATGTCGGCAGCTCCGTTGTCCTCGAAGTCGGCGAGTCTGCTGCGTGCGAAGGGCCGGACGAGGTCGTCGATGTAGGTGTCGACGGCCGATGGCTGCAGGTGCGGCTCGACCATCCCGCGCAGTTCACGGTGCTCGGGCCCATTGGAGTTGAGGATTGCCCCGGGGCCGAAGGTCCGGCCACCCGCCGGGGAGATCACCGCGGGCCAGCTCTCGGAATCCTTCGCGATCTCCAGGCACAACTCCCTGGTCGAGACGATGTGCAGACCCAGTTGCGGCACGAACGCTACTGGTGCCTCACTTCGCAGGCGTTCGTAGAACGGGCGCGGGTCGGCCTCCAGCTCGGCCATCGTGATGTCGGTGATCCAGCGCGGTGTCGCCGCGGATGTGAGCGTCATGATCGTCCTTACGTATGGGTATTCCGAACAGACGGGGGTAGGGGTGCTCCCATATCCGGAATGCCCCTGGCGTCTGCGTGGAAAAGGTTGTGATCTGGAACACTAAGGAGGGAGGTGGCGGCTGAGAATGACCGAGAGTGCACCGAATCTTGACCCGGACGGCACGGCCGCTGGTGTTTCAGACGGCACGGCCGTTGCCTTGAGTACGCGTGAGCTGGCCTCGTCGGAGGGGCGCGAGTTGTGGGCGGAGACGCTCGACATGACGTTCTGCGAGATGGATGTCGACTGGCCGCGGCTGCATTCGTCCTTCGACGCCGACATCACGGCGCGACCGGTCGGCGAGATGGCGTTGAGTCTGGTGCGCGCCGACCCGCACACCGTGGTGCGCACACCCGACATGATCGCTTCGGATCCCGTGGACGCACTGTTGTTGTGCCTGGTGACGAAGGGTGCCGCGACCATCACCCAGCAGCGGCGGACTTCGACACTCGACGCCGGTGCGTTCGGCTTCGTCGATTCGCAGCGCCCGTTCATCGTCAGTGGGGTGACCGAGTTCGAGCAGGTCGTTCTGCGGGTGCCGCGGGATCTGTTCGCCTCACGGGTCGGGGTGAGTATCGACGATGCCGTCGGGCTCCGGATAGATGCGGACTCCGGTGTGGGCCGGGTCGCCTCGAGCATGCTGGTGGATCTCGCCGTTCACGACGACGATCTCGGCGCGGGAGCAGTCGCGGCCGTCGCATCGGCGTTGCTCGACGTGGTCTCCGCGGCGGTCGACCATCGGATGCCGCAGCGTTCGCTGACCGATCGCGTGCACGCCGACGACCTGCGCACTGTGCAGCAGTCGATGCTGCGCCACATCGGCGATCCCGACCACACGATCGCCGACGTGGCCACCGAGTTGGGTATGTCGGTGCGCTACATCCACAAACTGTTCAGCGCCGCGGGCACCACACCGCGAACATGGTTGTACGGCAAACGCTTCGAACGAGCCCGCTCACTGCTCTCGGATACCGATCAGAGCGTGCACGAGATCGCCGAGCGCCTCGGTTTCCGTGACGTGTCACACTTTTCGCGGTCGTTTCGACGCACAGTAGGGGTCAGTCCGCGAAGTTTTCGGAATGCGGGTGTGGTGGCGCAATGATCGTCGGAGTGAGTCCGCGGAGTTAGCGCTCGGCCGGCGAAGTTTCGATACACGGAACCTGATTCGCGAGATGATCTCAATCAGCAGGATCGTCTTTCTGGGCGGGAAGGGCTACCGCTGTGGCCGCCACAACCAGCATGATTCCGGCGATGGCGTAATACGCCTTGTTGTATGGGTTCAATGTCGTCGCGATGTCTGAGGCGCCCGATCCGGCGATCGTGACCAGCATGGCGAGACCGAGCGCACCACCGATCTGCTTTGCCGCGTTCATCAGTCCGGAGGCCGCACCGACTTCGCTCGGCGGTACTCCCGATGTCACCGCTGATGTGATCGGCGTGGTGAGAATCCCGCTGCCGATACTGAAAACGACTGCTGGCAAGAGTATTCCGAGCGTGTAGCCGCTATCGCGGGTGAGCTGTGCCTGCAATGCGAATCCGGCTGCGGCAATGAGTGACCCGATCGAGATCAGTACACGTCCGTCAACGCGGCGCATGAGCCAGGGGGTGACCCGGACTCCGACAAAGATGACGACGAGTGTGTGGGGAATGAAAGCAAGCCCGGTCTGGATCGGGGTGTATCCCAGCGTGATCTGCATCGACAGTGTCAGAAAGTACCACATCGGATTCAGGCAAGCACCAGCCAGAAGAATCGTCAGATTGCCCACTGACACTGAGCGATTCCGGAATATCCGGAGCGGAAACAGGGGGACGGCGACGTGCGACTCGACGATGATGAAAGCGACCAGCAGGAGGAGGCCTGTGGCCAAGGGGAGAATCGTTGACGCAGCTTGCCAGCCGTGGGACGCGGCCTCAGACACTCCGAAAGCCAGTGATCCGAGCCCGATGGTGGCGAGCGCTGCGCCCGCTGCATCGATCCGTTGAACTACTGTCGCAGAGCCGGTTCGGGGGAGATATCGCAATGTGAGGAGCGCAACCACAGCGCCTGCGGGAACGTTGATGAGCAGAGTGGACCGCCACGAGAGAAACTCGGTCAGAACTCCGCCCAGGACGTTTCCCGCTGTGCCGCCGCCGATGCCGACTGAGGTCCAGGTGGCCAGCGCTCGCGTACGCCGCTGCCCTTCTGGAAAGGTAGACGTCAGGATCGTGAGTGTCGCCGGGGCGAGCACGGCTGCACCGAGGCCCTGAAGTGCGCGAGCGCCGATGAGCAGTGGTGATGCGGTGACGAGTCCACCGATGAGGCTGGCCCCTGAGAACAATCCCAATCCCACGAGGAACACCCGACGTGTGCCGAAGAGATCAGCAAGTCGGCCACCCAGTAACAAGAAGCCGGCGAATGGCAATGCGTACGCGTTGACGACCCATTGTAGCGTGACGGAATTGAAGTCGAGTGCATCGCGGATCGATGGCAGTGCAACGTTCACGACTGAGATGTCCAGCACCACCATGAATTGTGCTGCACACGCCACCGTGAGGATGACGTCAGGGGCTCTCGAGCGCCTCACGCGGAGCCCGCTGTGACTGCTCCGCCCATTGCATACCCCTTCGGTGTTGTTGATACATGTGTATCACAGAACGCGCACGGATGGATTAATCTGCGTTGACCACGCGGCACGCGGCAGTATCGTTGAAGTCTGTACCGCGAAACCCACATGGAGAGAAGGCTTGATGCCGCGCACTCCGGACCACACCGCGCGCCGGGCGGAGATAGCCAAAGCGTTGGTGCGGGTCGCCGGGCGCGACGGTCTACACGCTGTGACCATGCGATCGGTGGCCGCGGAAGCGGGCGTGTCGCTACGGCTGATCCAGTACTACTTCAACACGAAAGAAGAGCTGATGGTCGGGGCGTTGCGCTACCTCGAACGCAGTAGTCACGATCGCTGGGCCCAGCGGCTCGCCGAGTATGACGATCCACCCCCAACCCGAGCTGTCATCGAGACGTTCCTGCTCGAGGCGCTACCGACCGATGAAGCCAGCCGCGCCTTTCATCGAGTCGGCATGTCTTACGCCGTGTTGGCAATGACAGACACGAAGATCTCTGACGAGCCTTTCGTCAGTGGGATCAACCGCCTTGAGAGCATACTGGCCGAAGCCCTGAAGCGCGCCGTCGACGACGGACAGTTGCCTGCGCACGTAGCGCCCGAGCTGGAGGCCACCAGGCTGGTGACGATGGTCAACGGCCTTGGCACCAGCATTCTGGTAGACCAACGTACGCCGGAACAAGCCGCCGAGGTCATTCAGTATCATCTCGATCAGCTCTTTGCTCGGCCGTTGCTTGAAGTGGCGTCGTTGGTGCCTACTCGCCCTTGAACGGTGCGGTCCCGAGTACCAGCTGAAGCCCATCGATCCCGGAATTGGCTCGTGCGTACTGCAATTCGTGGCTGATGTCGCCGATGTTGTTGAGCGGGGGTAGCGCCAGGCCGATCGTGGAGAGCACACCGAGGGCGCGACCCTGCGCGTCGAGATAGGCGCTACCGCTGTCTCCGGGGATGCCTGGGAAACGCATCTCCACGATGTGTGACCAGCCGTTGTCGGCGGGTTGGTCGGCCTTGCTGGTCCCGTGTTGCTTGGACAGCTTCTTGAATCCGAACTTCAGGCTCGAACTGCCGTAGCTGTAGATCTTCGCGTCGGGGGTTGTGCCGTCGGTGTTGATGCCGGTGGGTCCGCCCCAGAACGGTATTGACGGATTGACCTTGCCGACGTCGTCCGGGTTCACCTTGATCAGTGCGAGATCGTTGAAACTGCAGGTGTTCTGATCGGTTTCGCCCTTCTGATGCATGGTGAGCCAACTGTTGTAGACCAGGGTGCCGGCACCGAGTTGTGTGCCCACGCCGGTGATCGGGTTGCCGCCCTTGTTGAAGGTGACGGCGGTGCCGATCGGCAGGCTGTTGTTCTGGCATCCGTTGGTCTCGGTGTCCTTACCCGTTCCCGAACAGTGTGCGGCCTGTCCGAGGTAGACGTTGCCGGATTTGTCGACGAAGACGTAGTTGGTGGTGCATTGCGCATCGCCGGTGTAGGTCTGGACGCCGGGGGTGATCGTCGCCGAATCAGCGGACGCGAAATCGACTTTCGCGGCATCCGCCGCCACCGTCATCTGCGGTGTCGCCGGGGTGGCGGGTGTCGGGGCGGTGGAGGTGCCGCACGCGCTCGCGGCGACCGCGACGAATGCGGCCGCCGCGACACAGGCCACGGCCATGCGGCGGCGTGGCTTGGCGATGTTCGTTCTCACCCGGGCAGAATATCCAGACCGGTTGCCCTGCGACGTCATTCAATGACGCGAAGTCGTTCGGCCGGTGTAGGCGAAAACCGGCAAATCACTCGAAGTAGCGGTACACGACCTCGGCGACGACGGCGGGACGCTCGCTGTTCTCGAGTTCGATGACGCCCTCGACGGTGACCTGGACGCCACCCTTGGGCAGGTGCTCCACCTTGGCCAGAGTCGCCTTGAGGCGCACGCGTCCGCCGGCGGGTACGGGGTTGGTGAACCGAACCTTGTTGAGCCCGTAGTTGACCGCCATCGTCACGCTGTCGACGGCGAGCACCTCACCCCACATCGGGATGATCAGTGACAGCGTCAGGTATCCGTGGGCGATCGGCCCGCCGAACGGGCTCTCGGCAACAGCGCGCTCGGGGTCGACGTGAATCCACTGGTGGTCGCCGGTGGCGTCGGCGAAGGTGTTGATGCGTTCCTGGGTGACCTCGAGCCACGAACTGACGCCGAGGACGGTGCCGACGAGATCGTCGAGCTCGGCGAGGGTGGCCAGGTGTGTGGTGGTGGGTGACGCGGTGGTCATCGGTACGAGTCCTTCTCTGGGTGGGGTTTCAGTGTTTGACGCCGAGGACGGTGAGTGCGTTGTCCTTGAAGATCAACGGCAGCACCTCGGGCTTCATGTCGAGGGTGGCGAAGTCCTTGCGCCATCGGTCGACCTGAATGACCGGAAAGTCCGATCCGAACAGGACCTTGTGGCGCAGCATCGAATTGGCGGCCTTGACCAACTGGGGCGGGAAGTACTTGGGCGACCAGCCGGACAGATCGATGTAGACGTTGGCCTTGTGCGTGGCGATCGAGATCTGGGCGTCGACCCACGGCACCGCCGGGTGTGCCATGACGATGGTGAGGTCGGGGAAGTCGGCGGCGACATCGTCGAGCAGCATCGGATCGGAGTAGCGCAACTTGATGCCGTGTCCGCCGGGTAAGCCGGCGCCGATTCCGGTCTGCCCGGTGTGGAACAGTGCGGGCACGCCGGCCTCGGTGATGGCCTCGAAGACCGGGTAGTACCGGCGGTCGTTGGGTTCGAAACCCTGCATGCTCGGATGGAACTTGAAGCCCCGCACGCCGAATTCGTCGACGAGCCGGTGCACGCGCTTGACCGCCGCCTTGCCCTGCAGCGGGTCGACGGAACCGAACGGGATCAGGACGTCGTTGAACTCCGCTGCGCGCTGGGCGATCTCCTCCACCGAGTTCGGCGAGTGACCCGACGCCGAGTGCGCGTCGACGGTGAACACCACCGCTGCCATGTTGCGTTGCCGGTAGTGCTCGGCGATGGATTCGATTCCCGGCGTGCGCTCTTCGCCGGAGCGGAAATACTTCTCGGAGGCGGCCATCAACTCGTCGTCGAGCGAACGATGCCCGCAGCCGTCGATTTCGACGTGGGTGTGGATGTCGATGGCGTCGATGGCGTCGAAGTCGACCGCGCACTCGTACCGGGTACTCATTTCGCGGCCGCCAACACTTCGTCGGGGAACTCCTCGCCGACTGTCTCGAGCTGAGTGGCGAAGGTGTTCGGCCAGACCTCGGCGACATCTTCGGCACTGAAACCGCCGTCGTGATAGGCGGTTTCGGACAGTTCGGGGTGCGTCCACAGGGCGATCCGGTCACCGCCGACGGAGATGGCCTGGCCGGTGATGTCGGCGGCGGCATCGGAGGCGAGGAACGCGATGAGGCCCGCAACGTCATCGGGGGTGCCCATCCCGACCTCGCGGCGGATGACGTCGGGCAGGGAGCCGGTCCGCTCGGCCTCGTCGATGAACGGCTTGAAGATCGGAATCGTGGCGGTCATCGCGGTGACCGCGACCGGGCAGACGGCGTTGGCGGTGATCCCGGCCTTCTTCAGTTCCATCGCCCAGGTGCGGACCATGCCGACGATGCCGGCCTTGGCGCCGGAGTAGTTGGTCTGCCCGAAGTTGCCGCGCTGCCCGGCGGGTGACCCGATACAGATGATCCGGCCGCCGTCGCCCTGCTTACGAAATCGCAGCACGGCCTCGCGTGCGCACGTGAAGGTGCCCTTGAGGTGCACGTCGATGACGGCGTCGAAGTCCTCGTCGGTCATCTTCCAGAGCACCTTGTCGCGCAGGATGCCGGCGTTGGTGACCATGACGTCGAGGCGTCCGAAGGTGTCCACGGCTGCGGCGACCAGCGCCTGTGCGGTCTCCGTCGATCCGACGGGTGCGACCACGGCGACGGCGCGGCCGCCATCGTCGGTGATCGTGGCGACCGCTGCCTGCGCGGTCTGCTCCGAGACGTCGTTGACGACGACAGCCGCTCCGCGGCGGGCGAGTTCGCGGGCGTAGGCCAGACCGAGTCCTTGCCCACTGCCGGTCACGACGGCGACTTTTCCGTTCAGATCCATGGTTGCCTCCTCAGGCACGGGGTACGAGTTCGATTAGAACGCTAATCATTGAGAAAATCAATGATTGTGGAAGTGGTAACGTGCTCCCGACGATGGGAGGGCCCATGACATCCCGGCGAATGCTCGACGACGATCTCGGCTTCTTGATGGCTCGCGCCAGCGTGGTGCTGAGCAAGGAGACCAATCGCGCCATCGCGCCCCTGGGGCTGAAGGTGCGTGGGTACAGCGCGCTCGCGGCCGTCTGCGACGAACCCGACGGCATCACCCAGCGTCGTCTGGCCACCGTGGTGGGTCTCGACCCCAGTCAGATCGTCGCTCTCGTCGACGATCTCGAGGACCGGAAGCTGGTGCAGCGCACCACCGACATCAATGACCGGCGCAACAAGCTCATCGTCGCGACCGAGGCGGGGGCGGAGCTGTGCGACGAGGCCCGCAGGCGCAGCGCCGCGGTGACGGCCGAGTACGTGACCGGCACCGATGCGGGGTACGTGGCGGCGGCACGGGAACTGTTGCGTCGCATCGCCTTCTCAGGCGTGGACGGGCGCGGCGGAAAACATCGACCGTAGCCGGTCCTTGCGGATCTTGCCGGTGGCATTGCGCGGTATCTCATCGAGCACCACCATCGACTTCGGGATCTTGTACCGCGCCAACCGTTCACCCAGGAACGCCGCGAGCTGCTCGTGGGTCAGCGTCGCGCCCTCGTCCAGGGTGATGGCCGCACAACCGACTTCACCCCACTTGTCGTCGGGAATCCCGAACACCCCGCATGCCACCACTCCGGGCATGGAGAGGATGACGGCCTCGACCTCGGCCGGGTAGATGTTCTCGCCGCCGGAGATGATCATGTCCTTGAGGCGGTCGACGATGGTGATGTAGCCCTCGTCGTCGCGGACGCCGACGTCGCCGGAACGGAACCAGCCGTCGTCGGTGAATGCCGCGGCGGTCGCGTCGGGGCGATTCCAGTAGCCGGCCATGACGTTGGAGCCCTGGATCTGGATCTCGCCGCGCTCGCCGGGTGCGGTTTCGTCCCCGTCGGGTCCGACGACCCGGACGTCGGTGAAAAAGTGTGGGACACCGGCACTTCCGAGCTTGCGGGCGGTGTGCGACGGGGTGAGGACCAGCGCACCGGGCCCGGTCTCGGTCAGCCCGTAGCCCTGGCACAGTGCGATGCCGCGTTCGGTGTAGGTGTGCAGAGTGCGGGGCGGAACCGGTGCCGCGGCAACGATCCAGCGGCGGATGGAGCTCAGATCGGCCGAGCCCCAGTCCTGGTGGGAGCTCATGGCGTCGAGCATGGTGGGTACCCCGAAGCCGTAGGTCACGTTGCGCTCGGCGATCACCCGCAGCACCCGGCCCGGCTCGAAGCCTTCCTCGATCACCACGGTGCCGCCCTTCAGCAGGACGGGCAGCGAGATGAAATTCAATGCGGCCGTGTGGAACAACGGTGCCACGACCAGTGCGACCTCGTCGCTGCGCAGGTCGAGGTCGAGGATCGGGTTGAGGACCGCGAAGGTCACCGTCCCGTGGTTCAGGACAACACCTTTCGGGTTCCCGGTGGTTCCCGAGGTGTACATGATGAAGCACGGGTCGTCGTGGGCGACCGCCAGATCGATGCGGTCGGTGGATGCGGCGGCGATGCTGGTCTCGTAGCCGACGGCGTCCTGGTCGGGATCGCCGTCGACGACCATGCGGATGGCCACGCCGGCCTCGGCCGTGGCCGCGATCGCCACGTCCGCCAACGCCGCGGAGTGGATCAGCACCGTGGCGCCGGAATCGGTCAGGGCGTAGGTGACTTCGGGAGTGGTCAGCCGGGCGTTGAGCGGCACCAGGATGGCGCCGAGCAAGCCGGCCGCGAAGAGCGCCTCGAGATACGCGGGATGGTTGGCGCTGAGCAGCGCGACGCGGTCGCCACGTCCGACGCCGAGGTCGGCGAGAGCGTGGGCGAGCCGCGTGGTGCGCTCGTCGAGTTCGGGATAGGTGATCGCCTGGTCACGAAAGACGATGGCCTCGGTGTCCGGCGACTGCCGTGAGGCCCGTAGCGGCCACGTGCCCACGCCTTGATTGCGCATCGTGTACTCCTCGATCGCCCGATGTAATCGAGATCACGATAGAAGGCAATCGTTGAGAATGTCAATGGTTGCCAGGTGTCGTCAGCGGGAGCGCCACTTCTTCACACGCTCGGTGTGCTCGGGTGAGAGATGGGCCAGGGGTTGCATCGCCGCGGCCATGCCGAGGACCGATTCCAAAGGGCTGGTTCGTGATTCCTGCAGCAGGCGCTTGGCCATCCGCAGCGCCTCGGCCGGGTTCTTGGTGATGCGTTCGGCGAGCGTACGGGCCTCGCCGAGGATATCGTCGGGGCTGACCACGCGGCTCACCATGCCCCACTCGGCCGCCGTCGCGGCATCCACGCGGTCGCCGGTGAACGTCATCTCCGCGGCCCGCTCATATCCGACTGCACGCGGCAGGAACCATGTTCCCCCGTCGCCCGGGATCAGCCCGACCTGCACGAAGCTCTCCGCGAAGGACGCGCGCTCGGAGGCGATCCGGATGTCGCACATCATCGCCAGGTCGCAGCCCGCGCCGACGGCCGCACCGTTGACCGCGGCGATGATCGGCACCTCGAGGCGAGCCAGGGCCCGCGGCAGACGCTGGATGCCTGCCACGTAGGCGCGTCGCTGCGCTCGCTCGTCGACGCCGAACATGCCCGTCCGGTCGGCCATCTCCTTGACGTTGCCGCCCGCGGAGAAGATCTTGCCCGCGCCGGTCAGGATGATCGCCCTGATCTCCAGGTCGGCGTTGGCGGCGTCGACCGCCGCCTCGAAGGCCTCGACGAACTCCACGTCGGTTATCGCGTTGCCGACCTCGGGCTTGTTGATCGTCCAGATCTGGGTCGCCCCGGTGGTGGCGATGTCCAGAGGTGAATGCATGTGGGAGACCTTTCGCGACGGTGAGAACGGCGCCGGGTCAGGCGTGACCCAGCGCGTTCCACCGTAATCGCAGGTCGGCGACGGAGGAATCGACGATGCGGCGCATCGGATGGGTGATCGTCGCCATGCGGTGCGCGGGGGCGGTGCGAACCGATCTGCGCGCGGTCCGGTCGGTGGGTACCGGCACCTTGGTGACGATGGTGGCGGCGAGCATCGCCGCACCCCACGCGCCCAGGAATGTGGGATGGTCGGCGACGAGATCGGCGGTACCCATCTGCGCCGACCAGCGCACACAACGGGAGATCGCGGCGCACTCGGAGACCACCGACACGCTCGTGGTCGCACCGACCCCGCGGCCCGCGGCACGTCGGAGTATCCCGATCTGCTCGGCCGACCAGTGCGGAGGATGGGCGATCGTCACCGACACCACGTGCCCGTGGTCGGCGCGCTCGGTGCCATCGATCGCCACATGCAGTGCTGCGGTGACCAATTGATGCGGAGCACGGCAGCGACCCGACGCGGTGCGCACCGCGGTCAGGTCGGCGATGCGGGTCAAGAAGTGGCCATAGACGTCGTCGGGGTTGTCGGCGGGACGAGACCAGCGCGGTGCCGCGGACGCCGGCCAGTACAACCGCGCCGGATGCGACGAGAGGTGCGGCGGACCGGGATGCGAGCCGGCGACCGAGGCCGCCGTCCCGGTGACGACGACCACCTGGTCGTCGGTCAGGTGGATTCCCATGATCAGTCGCATGAACTGAGCATGTGACCTGGGTCTAACCGATTCCTGACATCCGGTTGTCGAGTTGCTGAGAGTCGCGAGTCGCGAGGTTTGCCGAGTGTCTTCGGTGGTTATTGAGGGAGGACCATGACCGACACCCTATTCGCCGACATCTCCGAATGGCAGCCCGTGCTCGACGACTCCTACCCGTACCGGTGGCTGTCCATCCGGTCCAACGACGGGACCTATCGGGACCGACACTTCCAGGAGAACTGGACGATCGCCCGCTCCTGGTTGGACTCCCGTCGACTGCGCGGGCTGATCGTGTACTGCGTCTACCGATCCAATTGGCGAGACGCGATGACCACGCACATCGAGATGCAGGGCGAGAACCGACCCGACGTGGTGTCGATGGTCGACGTGGAATCGTGGGGCGGCCAGATCCGGAGCGACAACAGCGATTCCATCAACCGTCTGGTGTGGGGACTCGGTGACTGGCGTGGTCCGCACATCGACGGCCGGCCCCGCCGCGTCATCGGCTACCTCAACCCGAATGACGCCCGCATCTGGCGGGTGCGGCCACCGATCGGTTTCGTCATCCCGTCCTATGGGGCCCTTCCGTCATTTCCGGCCGGCACAGACGATCTGCACAGACATATGATCGCCCACCAGTACACCAACGGGGACGGCTACGGGCACGGTCTGCCGGAGGGCTACGGGACGGTGCGATGCGACATGAATGCCGCCAACGGGCGTGACCCCGAACAACTTCGGATCGCCACCGGTATCGGGGTGCCCTAGTCGCCCAGAGCTTTGGCTTCGTACTCGGCCCGCGTCGTCGAATTGCGCACCGCATCAACCTGGTTGGGCACCATCCGGCGCATCAACAGATCTCGGATCGCCTGCGGGAGCAGCCCTGCGGCCCGCACCGCGGGACCCACGAAGGAGGGCAGGGTCACCTCGAATCGCGGCTTCTCGATCGCCGCGACGACGGCGGCGGCGACGTCGGCCGGCTGCAGTATGGCTGCCGAACCGGTCGCGGTGCCCGCAGCGAGTTGGGTGTCGACGACGGTCGGCATGACGGCGGTGAGGAGAACCCCGGAGCCGCGGAGTTCCTCACGGACTGCGGTCAGGTAGCCGAGCACGCCGTGCTTGCTCGCGGCATACGTCGCCTCGCCGGGAGGGGCGAGTTTGGAAGCGGCAGAAGCGATGGTGACGATGTGGCCGTGTCCGCGGTGTCGCATCCGCGGCGCGGTGAGCCGCACCCCGCGGATCACGCCGTGCAGGTTGACCGCCAGCATCGCGTCGGCTGCCGCATCGGTCTCGGCGTCGAAGGGGCCGACCCACATGACCCCGGCGTTGTTCACCAGGACGTCGATTGGTCCGACGGACGACTCGACCGCATTGAGAAAGGCCTCGAAAGACTCGGTACTGGTGACATCGAGCGCGAAAGCATGTGCCTCGCCCGGGATCTCACTCGCCGTGACACGCGCACCGTCAAGGTCGCGATCGCCGATGGCCACCCGTGCCCCGGCGTCGGCGAGGTGCCGGGCGATCTCGCGTCCGATGCCCGCTGCGCCGCCGGTGATGGCGATGACCTTGCCCGCTATCGGTGTGCCCTTGCTCATGACCGATCAGTCTGTCACATCGACGGCGCCGGTACGCCCGGGTTGCAGTCGGGCGGCAACCTCGTCGAGGACGTGGTCGGGAGCCAGGTAGGGCTCCGAGGATCTCGGCCAGTGCACGATGACGTCGGTGAATCCCAAAGACGATGCGCGTCCGACCATTTCGTCGAAGAGGTCGACGCTCTCCAGCGCGTTGCGTGGCGAGGCGTCGAGACTCAGGTAGCGGGGGAACGCCTCGGTGATCGCGTCCTTGCCGAGCGTCTCGGTGAGCACATCGCAGCTCGCGCGGATCCCCTCGAACCAGTCGGCGACGGTCTCCGACGGCGTACCGGTGGTGATCCAGCCGTTGCCGTGCCGTGCGGCGAAGCGCACTGATCGGGGACCGTTGCCCGCCAACAGGAATGGCACGCGCGGCCGTACCGGTTCGCCGACCAGCCGCATGTCACGGGCGCGGTAGTACTGGCCGTCCGCATCGACGTGATCGTCGCGAAGGGTGCGGTCGAGCAGCAGGGTGAACTCCTGTAGGCGGTCGACGCGTTGCTTGGGCGGGAGGCGGTCGCCGCCCAGGACGGTGTCATCGGGGGTGCCGCCGGCGCCGAGGCCGAGCAGGAAGCGGCCGTCGGAGATGTCGACCAGGGTGGCGACCTCGCGACTGAACGCGACCGGATGGCGGAAGTTGGGGGAGACGACGAACGCACCGAGGTCGATGTGTCGGGTGACGGTCGCGGCGGCTGTCAGCGTCGGGATGCAGGAGAACCAGCGGGAGTCGGGCAGGCCACCCCAGACCAGGTGGTCGTAGGTCCAGGCGTGATCGAAGCCCATCTCCTCGGCGCGCTGCCACAGGGGCCGCGACTCTCGCCAGGTCAGATCGGGCAGGATGCAGATGCCGAAACGCATGGCACCCAGCCTAGCCGGTCACGAAGTCCAGAACGAGAGGCACTGTCTGCGAACGGTATTCGTCGAAGTAGGCGTGTCGGGCGCCGTCGAGGACGTGTGCGCGGGCGTCGGGGATGCGCTCGGCGAGTATCTCGGCGTTGGCCACCGGCGCCATCAGGTCATCGGTGCCGTGCAGGATCAGGGTGGGACTCGTGATGTCGGGCAGGACCGCCCACGCATCGTGTCGATTGCTCGCCAGCAGGTGCGCCCGCCGGTCGGCGTCGGACATGTCCGGATCGCCGAGTACGTGATATGGGCCGGGGTTGGCGGCACGCCACTGCGGCGAATACATGTAGTCCAACAGCGCCGCGGTTGCGTCCGGACCGGCCAGGGCACGACGCACCGACTCGTCTCGTTCGACGGCATGAACCCCACCGGGCGTGGTGCATCCGAGGACCAGCCGCCGCGCTCGACGTGGTGCCGATGCCGCCAGGAACTGCGCGGCACGACCGCCCATCGATGTGCCGTACACCGCGAACTTGTCGATGGCGAGCGAATCCATTACCGCCAGAGCATCTTCGGCGAACAATCGCGTGCTGTAGCGTTCGCCACCGGAGCCACTCGCGCCGGTCCCGCGATAGTCGAAGGTGACCGTGGTGTGGTGGGCGTCGAAGTCGCCGCGGGTGCGATCCCACCAGTGGTGATTGTTGGTCTGGCCGGGCAGGAGCAGCAGTGTCGGGCCGGACCCGCGCACCTGCACCGCCAGCCGTACCCGGTCTCGGGTGCGGACGATCTCGTGATATTCGGCGGCGGGCACGTCGGTGAGCCTAGTAGCGTCGGCACATGTAGTCGGCAGTGGTGGGAAAGCAATGCGGGGAGAGCAATGATGACGACACGCCGTCTCACCATTGTCGATCTGGCGCATGCGGATGTCGACGAACTCGTCGACATGTTGATGGATGGCGAGATCTACACATTCATCGGTGACCGTCCGGCCTCCGTTGTCGATGCACGAGCCAGAGTCGAAAGATGGTTGACAGGATCGCCCAATCCGCTGACGCGCTGGGTCAACATGGTGGCGCGAATGCGCGACACCGATCTCCTCGTCGGACTGTGCCAAGCGACGATTGCACTGAATGCGGATTTCACCGCCAACGACATCACGCTCGCCTACATCGTGTCCACCTCGTTCGGTGGGCGTGGCGTGGGAACCGAGATGATGGGCGCATTCGACGCCGAGCTCACCTCGGCGTACTCGACGGCGGTGGTCACGGCACATATTGCGCCAGGTCACGTTGCGTCCGAGAGCATCGCGCGATCGCTCGGACTGAGCCTGAGTGGTCGTCGCGACGAAGACGGAGAGCGCGTGTGGCAGCGTGGTGGGTGAGCCGGCGGGCCGCGCGGAACCGGATTCGAGCCATCCGTTGACCCCGGCCTGAGGCCACTACGAATACAGATTCCACGTGAGCGGTGCTTGACCCCGAAAAATCGGGCGTTTCGTCCGCTCATGTGGAATCTGTATTCGTACTGCGCCCTTACCGCATCGGCGTCGGCGGCCTCGGGGTTCGTCGCCGGCGCTCCGTTCGCCTCGGCCATGGGAAGGACGTGTCACCGCCCGCGACGGGAGGATTTCTCAGATGTCCACCTACTACGCCTCGGAGCCGCCCCGCCGAGGCGTCATTCCGAGTGCCGTGATCGCACCCGCTGCCGCAACGACGGCCAGTGTCCACCATGCGTGCTGGAAGACCGCATGGACGGCGTCGTATCCGACGGGACTGCCGATGATGGCGACGAGGACGCTCACGCCCAAGGCCATTCCGATCTGGCGACTCATGTTGACCACGGCGCTGCCCGTCGCCGACTGTGTGGCAGGCAGATCCACCGTCGCCGAGGACAGGATCGCAGGCAACGCCAGGCCCACACCAACTCCGCCTATCAGCCAGCCCGGCATTAGTGCCGTCGCGTAGGCGGGTGTCGACGAGATCGACAGCGAGATCAGCAGACCACCGAGGCCGAACAGTGCACAGCCGGCAGCGATGACCACACCGACCGGAATCCGGGCGGTGAGACGGTGCCCGACGGCGGCGAAGATCGGGACCATCAGTGGTCCGGGAGAGACCGCGAATCCGGTCTTGATTGCCGAGTACCCCCATACCTGCTGCATCCACAGGATGTTCGCGAGCAGCGCACCGGCGAACGGGATGGAGAAAAGTACGGCGGTGATGTTGGCGAAGGAGAATGCGCGCACGCGCAACAGATTCGGATCGATCACCGGTTCTCGGTGTCGTGCCGAACTGATCAGGAAACCGATCAGTCCGACGACGGTGACGGCCCACGCCAGCAGAATCCGGTCGTCGGTCCACCCCCAGGTCGGCCCCTCGACGAGGCCGAGGGTCAACGCGCCGATGGTGATCGCGAGCAAACCGGCGCCGAGAAGATCCGGCAGGTGCTCGTCGGCCTCGTTGCGTGATCGCGGGAGCAACACCGCGCCCCCGACGAGCGCGAGCACGCCCACGGGCAGGTTGACGAGGAACACCCACCGCCAGGAGGCCTCCACCAGTACACCGCCGACGGCCGGCCCGAGGGCCGCGGCCACTGCGCCGGTCGCGGCCCAGATCCGCACCGACCGCGCGCGGATCTCTGTCGGCATGGCGGCGACGACGAGTCCGAGGCTGGCCGGGGTCAGGATCGCAGCCCCGACCGCTTGGACGGCGCGAAACGCCACCAGCCACCAAATACCCTCAGCGGCAGCACATGCCGCGCTGGCGAGTGTGAAGATCGTGACACCGATCAAGAAGCCGGCCTTGCGTCCGTAGCGGTCGGCGATCCGGCCGGCGGGTACGAGCAGCGCGGCGTAGAGGATGGTGTACGCGTTGAGCACCCACGACAGTTCCGACAGTGAGACGCCGTGGAAGTCGCGTCCGATGTCCTCGAACGCCACGTTCACGATGAACACATCCAGGCTCGCCATGAAGGCCGCGAGCGACAGCAACGCCAGAATCAATGCGGGGCGCCGAGGAGCCGACGCGACGCCGGATTCCTGGGCATGAGCCACGTCGGTCATCGGGGTCTCCTCAGTCGTGAGTTTCGTGACGAAACTGAGGAAAGCAGATTGAGTTGTCTGACGCAACCCACTAGACTCGACGCATGCGCCGCGCCAGCTTCTCCGGGATGAATTGTTCGGTCGCGCAGACCCTCGAGGTCGTCGGTGAGTGGTGGACGCTGCTCATCATTCGCGACGCGCTGTTCGGCGTGACGCGCTTCGAAGACTTCTCGACCCGTCTGGGTATCGCTCGCAACGTGCTCACCCAGCGACTCGACACGCTCGTCGAGCATGGAATCCTGATCCGGGATCCATACCAGGACAATCCGGTTCGCTACGACTACCGATTGACCGACAAAGGCCGCGATCTGTGGACGGTGATCAACGCCCTGCGTCAATGGGGCGACAAGTGGTCGGCACCCGACGGCGCTCCGGTCGAGCTCGTGCACACCGGCTGCGGTCACACGACGACGCTCGAGCCGGTGTGCTCCGAGTGTGGTGAGCACGTTGATCGGGGATCGGTGACGGTGCGCCGCGGGCCGGGCGCCGGAGCGAATGCTCCACTGCCCACGTGAGCAATCCGCCGTCCAGCCGGCGGCGGTCAGGCGGGAGCGTCGGTCTCCGGTGATCCGCTGCGGGTCGGGACCACGATGTTGCCCACGGACGTCTGTACGGGTTTGTCATCCTGGTTGAAGGTCACAGTGCGGAGCTTGACGATTCCGACTCGCGGGTTCGACCGCGACGGCCTGACCTCGAGCACATCGCTCTCGACACGCAGCTCGTCATCCGGGCGTACCGGTCGCGGCCAGCTCAGCTCGTCGAAACCTGCGCCGACGATTCCGCCGGCCGGCCGGAACTCGCTCGCCACGAGCAACTGCATGGTGATCGCCGCGGTATGCCATCCGCTGGCCGCCAGCGATCCGAACACCGAGCCTGCCGCGCCTTCATCGCTCAGATGAAACGGCTGCGGATCGTACTTCTCGGCAAAGGCGCGGATGTCGTCGGCGGTGATCCGGGCGGTGGTTGTTCCCGGGTACCGCTGGCCCGCGGCGAGATCCTCGAAATAGAGTGGCGACATGTGCTGTGCTCCTTGCATTCTCGGACCCGTTTCGCGCGATCTCGGGTTGTCGTGCGCTCGTCGGTGTCGAGTGTGACACGCGAACCCGACGCTCAGAGGTCCAACCCACCCCGCTTGACGAGCTGCTTGGCGATGACGTTCTGCTGGATCTCGTTGGTGCCCTCGCCGACGATCATCAGGGGTGCGTCGCGGAAATACCGTTCGACGTCGTACTCGGTGGAGTAGCCGTATCCGCCGTGGATGCGCACCGCGTCGAGGGCGATCTCCATGGCGGTCTCCGAGCAGAACAGTTTGGCCATACCGGCTTCCATGTCGGCGCGTTTGCCGGTGTCGACGCGTTCGGCGGCGTCGAGCAGCAGGCTGCGGGCGGCGGCGAGTTTGGTGCCCATCGTCGCGAGCATGTTGCCGACGGCCTGGTGTTTCCAGATCGGCTGGCCGAAGCTCTCGCGGTCCTGTGCATACTGCAGCGCGTCGTCGAAGGCGGCGCGGGCCACGCCGGTCGCGCGGGCGGCCACCTGGATGCGGCCGGTCTCCAGTCCTTTCATCATCTGAGCGAAGCCCTTGCCCTCCACGCCACCGAGCACGGCGTCGACGGGAACGCGGGCGCCGTCGAAGTTCAGTTCGCAACTCTCCACGCCCTTGTACCCGAGCTTGGGTAGATCCTTGGAGACGGTGAAGCCGGGCACCTTCTCGACCAGCAGGATCGAGACGCCGGTGTGTGCGGGCTGCGCGGCCGGATCGGTCTTGCACATCAATGCGACGAGACCGGACTTGCGGGCGTTGCTGATCCAGGTCTTGGACCCGTTGATGACGTACTCGTCACCCTCTCTGGCCGCAACGGTCCGCATGTTCTGCAGGTCCGAACCCCCGCCCGGTTCGGTGAGCGCCATGGTCGCGCGCAGCTCGCCGGTGGCCATGCGTGGCAGATATTTCTGCTTCTGCTCCTCGGTGCCGAAGGTGAGCAGCAGCTTGGCGACGACGGTGTGCCCGCCCATCGCCCCGGCCAGACTCATCCAGCCGCGGGCCAACTCCTCGGTGACCTGCGCATAACAGGGCATCGACACCTGCGCGAAGCCGTAGGGCTCGGGGATGGCGAGACCGTAGATCCCGAGCTCCTTCATCGTTTCGATGAGCTCTTCGGGGTAGGTGTTGGCGTGCTCGAGTTCACGCACGACCGGACGCACCTGCTTGTCCACGAAGTCGCGAACGGTCTTGACGATGGCTTCTTCTTCGACGGACAGCTTGATGGCCATAGCAGTGTTCCTCTCAACTCTGTAAAAAATAGTCTATGGAAAATTGAGGGATGTGCAAGCCTGGCGTAGGTCCGCTCAGGAGAGGATCACCAGCTGTTGGGTGGCGCGGGTCATCGCGACGTAACGGTCGACGGCGCCGGTGATGCCGGCACCGAAGCGATCCGGCGCGACGAGAACCACCAGGTCGAACTCGAGACCGTTGACGCGCTCGGGCGCGAGCGTCCGCACGCGCGGGCGGTGGATCGGTGCCGGCAGGCTGCTCGGATCGCCGATGACGCAGGCGACACCCTCGGGATGAGTCCGCTCCCACTCGTCGAGGATCGCAGCGAGGTCGGCGACGGTGCCGTGGCCGACCTCTATGCCGCTGCTCCGGATGGAGGTCGGGACATTCGCGTCGGGTATCGCGGTCGTGATCACCGGCGCGGCCTGCGCCATGATCTCCTCGGGCGTGCGGTAGTTGATCGACAGACCGGCGACACGGACCTCGCCGAATCCGGCCCGGCGCAATCGCTCCGGCCAGCTTTCGGTGAATCCGCGCCGCGACTGGGCGCGGTCGCCGACCACGGTGACGCTGCGAGACGGGCAGCGTGCCACCAGCATCGACCACTGCGCGTCGGTCAACTCCTGCGCCTCGTCGACGATGATGTGGGCGAACGGCCCGGCCAATGGATCATGTTCGGCGCCAGGCGCATCGGAGTCGTCGACCAGTGAGTTCCGTAGATCCTCGCCGCGCAGCATCGGCGCGAGACCTTCGCCGTCGTCGAAGGTGTGTGCGGCAAGGAGGTCGTCGACAACGCGATCCATCGCGTCTCGACCGGCTGCCAACACCGCCTCACGCCGGCGTCGGCGTCGGGAGAAGCCGGGATCGCCGAGCCGACGCCGCGCCGCATCGAGGAACGGGACATCCGAGGTGGTCCACGCGGTCGGGTTGTCCCGCTGCAATGTTCGGAGTGCAGTGGCGTTCAGCTCCGGCGCGGCCAGACGCAAGTACGCCGGCACCGACCACAAATCGCCGACCAGGGTGGGGGCGTCGAGAATCGGCCATGCCGTGGTGAACGCGGAGACGACGTCGTCGTTGCCGGCCAACGCTCGACGGAGCCGGGGCAGATCACGAGTATCGAGACCGTCGGCGATGATGTGGGTGAGTGCGTCCCACACCTGTTCGCGTGCCTCGTGGTGGCTGGTGCCGGGCTCCCGGGTGCTGAAGGCCTCGGCCCACTCGGCAGCCGTGAGTTCCGTTTCACCCCAAGGGGTCTCGACTTCCACGGTGTTGGTGGGCGGCTGTTCGTAGAAGGCGACGGCCCGTTCGATCATGGCGATCGGGTCGAGGCCGTCCTTGAGTGTGGCGACGAGGGGATCGGATTCGGTTGTCGCACCGTCACCTTCGGGTACGAGGTCATGCAGGGTGCAGGTGCGGACGCCGTCCTCGCCGAGGCTGGGCAGGACGTCGGAGATGTACCCGAGGTACTCCTCGTGAGGACCCACGACCAGAAGTTCACCGCGATTGCCCGCCAGCCGCGGGTCGGCGTAGAGCAGATACGCCGCACGATGCAGCGCGACCACGGTCTTTCCGGTGCCGGGGCCGCCGTCGACGACGAGAGCACCGCTACTGTCGGCCCGGATGATGGCGTCCTGGTCTGCGGCGATGGTGCCCAACACATCTCGCATCCGCGGCTCGCGGGAAGCGCCGAGGCCGGCGAGGAACGCCGAATCGTCGTCGAGCGCGAGATGTGCGATCTCACCGTCGAATGATTCGTCCCAGAAGTCGACGACCCGTCCCCGACTCCACCGGTACCGCCGCCGACTCGACAATCCCTGGGGATCGGCGTGGGTGGCGGCGAAGAACGGTGCGGCCGCCGGGGTGCGCCAGTCGACCAGTAGTTGTTCGCCGCCACGATCGGTCATCCCGATGCGGCCGATGTAGCTGGTGGTGCCGTCGGTGCGCACGATACGTCCGAGGCACAGATCCAGGCTGTACCGGCGCAACACACGGAGCCGGCGATTCGTCTCGTGGATCTCCAGGTCACGGT
Organism: Gordonia polyisoprenivorans; assembly: GCF_017654315.1. Classification (NCBI taxonomy): domain Bacteria; kingdom Bacillati; phylum Actinomycetota; class Actinomycetes; order Mycobacteriales; family Gordoniaceae; genus Gordonia; species Gordonia polyisoprenivorans. Next base: position 326,773 of record NZ_CP072203.1, on the reverse strand, counting down.
CGAGTGCGCGGCGGCCGCCACCGCCGTCGGCGAGACGTAGTGCGTCGAGGCGTGCGGTGAGGTCGGCGATGGTGTGGGTGAGGTGGGCGGTGATGACGGCGAAATGCCGGTCGTCGTCACCGATGACGGCAGGATCGCACGAGGCGCGAAAAACCATGGGCGCCATTGTGAACCCGAGATGGGGCCTTGCGGCAAGCCCCCACCGGCGGGTTACAGTGAAAGGGAAGGGGAGAGGTCAGTTCATCTTCACATCGCGCCCGGCGATCAGGGTCGAGGCAGCCTGCGCGAGTAGCGGGATCGCCAGCACCGACAGCGCGATCGTCCACGATCCGGTCGAATCATGCAGTGCTCCCACGGCGATGGGCCCGAATGCGGCCAGGATGTAGCCGACCGATTGCGCCATTCCCGACACCTGGCCGGTCTGCTCGGCCGAGGAACTTCGCAGCACCATGAACAGCAGCGCGAGGCTGATCGACGATCCGGGGCCGAACATCACCAGCATCGTCCACAGCAGTGTGGCGTGGTCGCTGAGCAGGAGTCCGACCAATCCGATTCCGCACAGGACGATCACGACGAGCGTGATCAGACGTTGGTCCCGGTAGCGCCCGGCGATGATCGGGATGAGTAACGACGCCAGCAGCGCGACGACCTGACCGATGGCCAGGATGGTGCCGGCCGACGCCCGCGAATGTCCCTCGCTGATGAGAAATGCGGGCAGCCAGGCGGTGAAGGTGTAGAACACCAGCGACTGTGCGCCCATGAATACGGTGATCGCCCACGCAATCGTGTTGCGGCGCAACGATCCGGTGCCGGCGACCGTTTCCGGACGGTGCTGGACGATCTGCGGTGCCCAGATGACGACGGTGATCACGGCGAGAATCGCCCACGAGGTGATCGTGAGCCGCCAGTTGTTGCCCAGCGCATTGTCGAGGGGCACGGTGATTCCGGCGGCGACGGCGGCACCGCCGGACAGCGTCATCGAATACAACCCGGTCATCAATCCCGACCGATGGGCGAAATCGCGTTTGATCAGCGCAGGCAACACCACGTTGCAGATACCGATCGCGGCACCGACCACCGCCGACCCGATGAACAGCATCGGCGCACCGGGGATCAGGCGCATGAGGGTGCCAACAGTCAGCAGGAGCAGAGCCCCGAAGATGGTGCGTTCGATCCCGAACCGGGCTGCCAACCGTGGCGCCACGGGCGCGCTGAGCCCGAAGAACAGAACGGGAAGGGTGGTCAGCAGGCCGGCGGTGGCGCTGGAAAAGCCTTCGTCGCGGGTGATCTCGTCGATCAGCGGTGCCACCGACACGACGACGGGCCGCAGATTCGCGGCCACCAGCATCACGCCGACCGCGGTGATCACCGTGCCGAGTGGACGGCGTCCACGCGATTCCGACGTCGCGGGCGCGATGTTGGTCACGCTCATCGGACGATCTCGTGGGCGAGGTCGAGGTAGACGTGCACAGCCGCGCGTGCCGCCGCCGGGTCGGCGGCGGCGATCGCCGCGACGACCTCGCGGTGACCGTCGGGATGTCCGTCGTCGACCGCTGCCGCGGCAATCGCCTCATGCGTGCGGCGCATCACCTCGCCGACACCTTCATAGAGTTCGATCAGCAGCCGGTTGCCCGAGATCTCGACGATGGTGGCGTGGAACTCGATGTCGAGCCGGGCGTAGCGGCGCAGATCTCCGGCGGCGATGGCGGCGAGCGCCGCGTCGAGCTTGTTCTGCAGCCGGGTGACGTCGGCTGCCGAGGCGCGCAGGGCAGCGAGGTCGGCGGCCTCGGTCTCCAGTGCCCGCCGGGTGCTCAGCAGATCGGTGATCTCGGGGTCGGGAGCGCAGCGTTCCAACGCTGCGGCGAGAACGTTGCGGCTGCGCACGTAGGTGCCGTCACCGCGGCGCGGCATCAGCAGCCCGGAGTGTTCGAGCGCGCGCACCGCCTCACGAATCGTGTTGCGGCCCACGCCGAATTGTTCGACGAGTTCGGGCTCCGCGGGGATTCGGGCTCCGACGGCCCACGCCCCGTCCCGGATCAACTCGTGCATGCGATCGACGACGAGCGAACTGGTACGGGGCGGTGGGGTGATCAGCGGCGGCACGCAAAGAGCCTAACATCCCATGTTTGGGTGTCTAGGCCGAGTCCCTCCGTTGCAGATGGAGTATGCGCAGTTCCGCGGCGATACGGTCGGAGTCCGGTCCGCGTTTCCACGGACGATCGTCGCCGACCGCGAGACCGGCGAGACGCCCCAGCGGAATGGGTTGTGCGTCATCGACTTTGCGGTGCACACGGTAGACAATGACGACGGTCGGGACGACGATGAGTACGGCGAGGAGAACGATCAGTGTGGTCATGACAGAAACAATGCGCCCATAAATTACCTGCCACCAGTGGCCGAAGCGACACGCTTCGCAAATTATCTGCCAGACTGGTGGGGTGTTGAATTCTGTTGCCGTTCTGCTCTACGGGCGCGTCGCACTCTTCGAGTTCGGGGTGCTGCACGAGGTGTTCGGACTCGATCGCACCGACGACGGCGTCCCCGCCTTCGACTTTCGCGTCGCCTCACCGACTCCGCACGCGGCACTGCAGGTTGGCGGAGGCGTGACCATCGCCGCGCCGTACACGCTCGACGACTGCCTCGACGTCGACCTCGTCGCGATCCCCGGGGGCAGCACCTCCGGCGAGTATCCGCAGGAGATCCTCGACACCTTGCGCACGGTGGTCGAGCGCGGTGGCCGGGCGCTGACGGTCTGCTCCGGAGCGTTCGTCGCCGGCGCTGCCGGACTCCTCGACGGGCGACGCTGCACCACGCATTGGCGCTACGGCGACAAGCTCGCGCAGATGTTCCCCGAAGCCGAGGTCGACACCGACGTCCTCTTCGTCGACGACGGCCCGATCACCACCAGTGCGGGTACCGCCGCGGGCATCGACGCCGCGCTGCATCTCGTCCGCGAGGAGTGGGGGCCGACCATCGCCAATCGCATCGCCCGCCGCATGGTGGTGCCGCCACACCGCGACGGCGGGCAACGGCAGTTCATCGATGCGCCCATGCCCACCTGCGTCGACGAGGGTTTCGGCGAACTGCTGGACTGGATGGTCACGCACCTTGACCGTGACATCTCCGTCGATGCCCTCGCTGCCCGAATGCACATGTCGGGGCGGACTTTCGCGCGCCGATTCGTCGATGAGGTCGGCATTCCGCCACGTCGGTGGCTCACCGAACAGCGCGTCCTGCACGCCAAGAACCTGCTGGAATCGACCGATTCGTCGGTGGAGGAGGTGGCCCGGTTGTCGGGATTCGCATCGGCGACGTTGCTACGCCACCACTTCACGACGACAGTGGGGGTGGCGCCGGTCGTCTACCGCAGACGATTCGCCGGTGGTGTCACCGACCATGCGGTGGGACAGGAGTGAGGATGTTCGATCTTCGAGATCTCGAGGTGCCGATCATCGCGGCCCCGATGGCGGGTGGTCCGTCGACGCCGGGTCTGGTGATTGCGGCCGGGCACGGCGGTGGGATCGGCTTCCTGGCAGCGGGATACAAGTCACCCGAGCTCCTGGAATCGGAGATCACCGCAGTCGCCGAGGCGGGAATACCGTTCGGCGTCAACATCTTCACGCCGGGACCACCGATCCGCGATCGTGGTGCCGTGCAACGCTACCGGGATGCGCTGGCTCCGGTGGCCGAACGCTACGGTGTGCCGCTACCGGACGTCATCGGCGCCGACGACGATCATTTCGACGCGAAGATCGACCTCGTCACCGAGAGGCGGGTTGGGTTGGTGTCGTTCACCTTTGGTCTTCCGGCGGTCGATGTCGTTGGTCGGCTGCACGACGCCGGCATCACGGTGATCGCGACCGTGGCGAGTGTCGACGATGCCGATCGTGCGGTGGCCGCCGGTGTCGATGTGCTGTGCGTGCAGGGAACCGAGGCGGGCGGGCATCGGGGCACCCTGGATCTCGACGCGGTGCCGAACGACACCCCCACGGTGGATCTGGTGCGAGACGTGTTGTCCAGGACCGAAGTTCCGGTCATCGCCGCTGGCGGGGTGGGCGACGGCCGAGCTGTCGCAGCGGCCCTGGCCTCCGGGGCGACGGCCGTGCAGATCGGTACCGCGCTCCTGGACTCCGACGAGGCGGGCACCAACGGGGTGCACCGCGCCGCTTTGCGGAGCCCGGCGTCGGCGGAGACTGTTGTCACGCGGGCATTTTCGGGCCGTCCGGCGCGGGCCATACGCAACAGCTTCGTCGATAGCTACGACTCCCTCGCTCCTGCCGAGTATCCCGCCGTCCACCATCTGACGAGCCCGCTTCGCAAGGCCGCAGTCGCCGCAGGTGAGCGCCGCGACGTGAACCTCTGGGCCGGAACCTCATTCGCCTCCATTCGCGGCGGGTCGGCGTCCGACATCATCGCGAAGTTGTGGTCCGACGCCCAGCGCGGCCCGGAACCAGCGCCGTAGCACGGGGTCTCGAGGCTTCGTCGCTGGCGCTCCTACGCACCTCGACCGTCGGTCAAAGACCCACCCCGCTGGTCGACCCAACCCCGCTGGTCGAGGTGTGAGGAGCGATAGCGACGAGCCTCGAGACGGTGAGAATATGGGTAGGGCTTGACCGGGTGTTCTGACTTACCTCGAGACTGACCTCGAATTGGGTGTCTTCAAGTGGACCTGTCGGCATTCGGTGAAGCCCGGAATTGACACCTGGATTCGTGATGACTGGGCCGGGTGAGGTTATGACTTCATAGGAACCTGTCGGCTGCGGTTGGTCCGACTCTTCACCGTCCTGTCTGCCTCACCCGGCGTAGTCATCCTCCACCGAAGTGAAGGAGACAGGAACCGCAATGTCGAGCATGACTGTAGAGGGGGTGTCGACGCAACCGGTGTATGCCGGGGTCGATACCCACAAGGACACCCACCACGCCGGGATCGTTGACGATGATGGCCGGCAGATCAGTGACGCGCAGTTCGGTACTGATCGGGCCGGGAACGAGGCGATGCTGGAGTGGTTGGCCCAGTGGTGGGTGCATCGGGTCGCGGTGGAACAGACCGGTAGTTACGGGTTGGGGTTGACCACGGTGCTGCGCGAGCATGGTTACACCGTCAAAGAACTCAACCGCCCGGATCCGACGGTGCGGGCCACGGTCGGCAAGTCCGATCCGGTTGATGCCTATACCGCGGCGCAGGCGGCGCGGACCGGGCGCGCCGATATCACTCCGAAGGATCATTCCGGGATCGTTGAGTCGATCCGAATGCTGTCCACGGCAAGGGCTTCGGCGGTCAAAGCGCGTAGTGTCGCGTTGAATCAGATCCGGGATCTGGTGATCACCGCACCGGTGTTACGGGAGAAGCTGACCGGGGTTGACGACCCGGAAAATGGTGGCGGTCATCTGGTCGTGGCGACCCAATCGTGGCGAGTTGGGTGACCCGGTACAGGGTGCGAAACTCGCGTTACGGGGAATCGCCGGACGGGTTCGTGACCTCGATACCGAGATCAAGGCCTACGACACCCAACTCAACACGCTGACCCGCCGGGCCGCGCCGCGGTTGCGGGCCCGCCCGCAGGTCGGTCCGATGATCGCCGCGCAGTTGTTGGTGACCGTCGGGCAATGCCCGGACCGTATCGGTAGTGATGCGCAGTTCGCGCGGCTGGCCGGGATCGCGCCGATCCCCGCGTCCTCGGGGAAGACCAGCCGGATGCGGCTGCACCGCGGTGGGGACCGCCACGCCAACTCCGCGGTCCACCTCGTGGTCATCGGCCGGTTACGTAAACACGAGAAAGCACTCGCCTACCGAGAAAAACGACGAGCCGAGGGAATGGCCGATAAAGACATCATCCGCGCCATGAAACGCCTCGTCGCCCGCGAACTGTTCTACGCCCTCAAAGCCGATCTCAAAGACCTCGACCACACCCCAAAAAACGTCTCCCAGACCCCTTGACACGTTATAGGAACGTCCGCCGTCAGCCAAGGCTGTTTCCCTACCTGTGGATAGATTTCCGGCCAGCGCTCGATCGCACGCGATACTGACCCCATGCCCGGCTTCGTCTACATCCTCGAATGCTCCGACGGTAGCTACTACGTCGGTAGCACCGTGGATCTCGACCGACGAGTGAACGAACACAATGACGGGAAGGGTGCTGCGTACACCAGTCGCCGTCGTCCGGTGCGGGTCGTGTTCAGCGAGCAGTTTCCGACTGTTGAGGAGGCTTACCGGCTCGAGAAGCGGATACAGGGGTGGTCACGCGGCAAGCGGCGAGCGTTGATCGACGGCGATTTCGACCTACTCCGGGATCTCGCGCGTCGTCCCGGTGCGCGGGCAAAGGACGCTGGTGGGGCGGAACCAGCACCGTAGCTAGGGGTCTCGAGGCTCCGTCGCTGGCGCTCCTACGCACCTCGACCATCGGTTGGGGAAGCCGACGACCGGGCGGGTCACCGGCGATGGGGTTTGTCGACCACCGGAATGGGCGATCCTCGATCAGCGCAGCGCGCGGTACAGCATATGCATCGCGATGGTCACCGACCGCTCGCGCACGGCGGCACGGTCACCGGGCAGGTGCAGGGTCCGTGCGCGCGGTGCCGTACCGGCCAGCGCAACACCGAAACAGACGGTGCCGACCGGCTTGTCGGGGGTTCCGCCACCCGGGCCGGCGATCCCGCTGGTCGACACGGCGATGTCGACAGCAAAGCGACCGACCGCGCCCTGGGCCATCGCCGCGGCGACAGGCTCGCTGACGGCGCCGTGTTCGGCGATCAATTCGGCTGGGACGTCGAGCATTCCGGCCTTGGCCTCGTTGGAGTACGAGACGACCCCGCCCATCATATAGTCCGAGGACCCGGCGCGGTCGGTGAGGCGCGCCGCGATCAGACCGCCGGTACACGACTCCGCCGTGGCGACACTGCGGCCCTGCAGCGCCGCGGCGACGAGATCGTCGATGGTGGAACCGTCGACCGAAAAGATCTGTGTCCGATGATGTTCGAGTAATCCGCCGGCCAGTGCGTCGTAGGCGGGTTGGGCGCCGATCGGATAGCGGGTCACGATTTCCACCTCACCGCGGCGCAGGCAGGTGGTGACCTCCAGCTCGTCGGCGCCGTCGATCCCGGGTTCGATGGTGCGCAGGGTGGCGGCCAGGTCGGACTCCGAGAGCCCGAAGGCCCGGATGGTTTGTTCGCGGAAGTCGCCGCGTCCTGCGATCGCCGCCGCGATCGGTTCGGTACCGATCGCCGCGTCCCACATGCCCTGTAACTCGCGCGGCGGACCCGGCAGGACGAGGATCGCCGGTGCGCGGCGGGCGTCCTCGGCGACCGCGGGTATCGCGACTCCCGGCGCGGTGCCGACCGGAGGGATCGGTTGCGCCCCTTGGGGAATCATCGCCTGCTTGCGGGTGCCGGCCTGCGACGACTCCGTCGCGGGCTCGCCTCGCTGCTGCTGCCAGCGTGAGATGATCTGCGCGATACGGGTTTCCATCTCCGTGTCGAGATGCAGCGGGCGTCCGCAGAACCGGGCGACCGTCTCCACGGTGAGATCGTCGGCCGTCGGGCCCAGACCGCCGGTGGTGACGATGAGGTCCACCCCGGATGCGGCGAGGAAGTGCAGTTGAGCGGTCAGGTCGTCCGGGCGGTCGCCGCAGATGGTGATGTGGGCGACGTCGACGCCGAGCTCGAGCAGGCGCCGGGCCACCCACGGGCCGTTCGCGTCAGAGATCCGACCGGTGAGGACCTCGGTTCCGGTGACCACGATTCCCGCACGCACATTCACGCAATCGAGCATAGTGCGGCGGGATCGTGGGCCGCGGTGTCAGTTGTAGTTCGGGTTGTTGAAGGAGGGAATCTGGATGCTGATCGGCATCCGCAACTCGGCCATGTAGAACAGGACGAACTGCCGGAGGAACTCGTCGAAGAGCCAGTAGGTCTCCCGCGGCAGGCCGGCGTTGAGCAGGCCCTCGCGGACGGCGACGTAGGGGCCCCAAGCGGTTTCCAGCAGCGGATTCCAGACGGGCTCACGGGGGATGTGCAACCAGTCGGCGATCTTGTCGCCGAGCATGAACCGGGTCAGCGCACCGAGGATGGGCCGCGACAGCAGGGTGAGGTCGAGATCCATCCCCAGATCGAGGAGCATGTCGGCGAGTTTCTGGCCCTCCGGCGTCCATGCGAGGATCGGATCGAGAACCTGCTTGGCCTGCGAATCGGCGGTGGCCCACGAGTTGGGGATGTACTGGTCCTGCACGCCGAGCATCGCCGCGGTCACTTGCCAGGAATGCAGGAACCCTTCGGACTCGTCGGCGGGCAGTGGCACCTTCCACTTCTGGAGGTTGCGCATCACCGTCGTCGGCAGACTGTGCCAGGTGACCATGATGTTGGCCTGGCTGATCGGCTTCTCCTCGGGTGCCGAGCGCACCCAGTGTGCGGACTTGGGCAGCAGATGCCGCACACCCGCATGGGCCATCCGAGTCTTGACGCAGGTCACGACCATTTCGCCGTCGGGCTGATAGGCGTTGAGCGACCCGATGTCGTAACCGAGCTTGGCCGTCTTGGAGATGCGGTCCTTGAGGTCCCAGCCGCCCTTGGAGTAGTAGACCGCGCGCGCCTCCTTGGGGATGACGGTGCTCATCATGCCGCTGGCGAAGCCGTACAGCACTCCGAGGTAGGTGCCCCGTCGCTGATTGAATCGCACCGCGGCAGCGAGTTTGCCGCGATCGGTCCACGACGGCAGTTGGCGGGAGTGTTCGATGAAGTCCCGCAATTCCGGCGGCAACCCGGCCGGTAGTGGCTGGGAGTTGGTGCGCCATTGATTGAGCAGATTGTTGACCTCGACGACCTTGCCGCTGTCGATGACCCGAGCGATCACCTGGTCGGCCTCGTCGTCGAAGATCGTTCGCGGATCGGCTCCCGCTCCCACACCCGGGATCGAGTTGGCCGGTGCCCACGTCCAGGGCGTGGCCTGGGTGAGCGTCGCGAGGGCGCCCGCGGCGCCGATCGTGCCTGTGGCGCGCAGGACCGCGCGCCTGTTGAGCTGTTCCATGTTGTGCTCCCGTCTATCGCCACCCGACTCGATGACGCGATGTAACAACGCGAGTAACGTTGTAACATCAGGAGTAGCATACAGTGATTGACATCACAACAGATTCACCCCGAATGCGTTGGAGGTTCATGGTGGTCTCGGCGTCGTCGGCACCGAAGTCGTTGTTGGAGAGGGCATATGACGACGTCGTTGCCGAAGGGGGAGAAAGCGCGAATGCGGACGCGACCCGAGAGAAATTGCTCGATGCCGCATTTGCACAATTCTGTCGTTTCGGTATTCAACGCACCTCGCTGGAAGAGGTGGCCAAGCGCGCGGGAACCTCGCGCATCACCATCTACCGCAAGTTCACCAACAAGGACGTGCTCGTCGAGGAGGTGATGCTGCGGGAGTTCCGGCGTTACCTCGTTCAATTCCTCGCCGACATCGCCCCGGCGCGCACCATCGCCGAGCGCCTGGTGCTGGCCTTCGTCAGTTCCTATCGCGCGGTGTCGACGAACCCGCTGATCAGCGGGCTGCAGCAGACCGAACCCACCCTGCTGGCAGGTGCGCTCGGCGCCGACGGGCGGCTGCTGGCCACCGTTGCACAGTTCATCGCCCAGCAGCTGCGCCAGGAGCAGCGCGCGGGAACCCTGCGCGCCGACCTCGACACCGACCTCACCGCCGAGATGATGGCGCGGATCTCGGCGTCGTTTCTGACCACGCCGAGTGCGCTCGTCGACACCGACGACGACGATCAGCTCGCCGACATCGCCCGGCGCTATCTGGTGCCGATGCTCGACGCCCCGAGCTGACCGTTCACCCTGGCAGCTGCCACGCGATCGCCGCGGCGATCGCGCCGAGGCCGTTGACCGACCAGTGCAAGGCGATCGGCGCGAGCAGGCTCCCGCTGCGAATCCGCAACCAGCCGAGCAGGATTCCCGCGACGCCGGTCACGACGACGGCGAGCGCGACACCGGCGAACGTGGCCAGCGGGCCGGCGCCCACGATGTCACCGAGCCCCTGATTGTGTGTCGAGAGCCCCATCGACGAGCCGACGTGCCATAGTCCGAACAGTCCGGCCTGCAGGATCAGCGCTGTCCGGGGACTGCAGATCTGTCGCAGCGCACCGAGCAGCACACCGCGGAAGATCACCTCTTCGGCCAGGATGGTGTGGATCGGAATGAGGACGAGCGCAGACACCAGTGCCGCGTGGACATCTCGATAGGCGTCGTTGTGGAACAGGTCGCGCGTCCAGGGAAGGGCGACACCGATCGCGGTGATCACGGCAACCGCACCGATGATGACCGCCGCGTAGCGCAGACCCGTACCGAGTGATCGTCGGCCCAGACCGAGATCCGTCCAGGACAGGCCGGTAGCCCTGGCGAGAACGAGGATGAGCGCGGCGGCGATCGGCACCGCCCACTGCACGCCGGGAACCGGGGTCACGAAGATCAGCACTTGCACGCAGACGAGAACCGTCACGACGCCGACGCACAGCCACGCGAACCGGCGCCTCGGGAGAGACATACATTCTGCCCTTCTGCCGCGATATGCCGTCTGACAAGATGTTTCCGACCGATTGTGCCCGACCGTCGGGGCGCGGACGACAGGAGCGTGGCCAGTGCCGGAATCTGATGTGGACGCCGTCGACGGCGCCGACGCCCCGCAGGACGTGAGCGCCGAGCCGCACCGGTCACGGGCACGGGAGCGCGCCGTCGCCTACCTCGGCCGGATCAGTTACTCCGGCCTGGCGGTGGCGACGGCGTTCCTCTGGTTCTCGGCGACACCGTCACTGTTACCGCGCGGGCCGCTGTTCCAGGGCATCGTGAGCGGCGCGGCGGCCGCCGTCGGCTACTGTCTCGGCGCCTTCTTCGCCTGGCTGGTGCGGTTCATGTTGTCGAGGGATCGGCGGTGGCCCTCGCCGCCCTGGTACCTGTGGGCCGCGCTGGGTGTGATCTTCGCGGTGGGCACCTCGGTGATGTTCTATTGGTATTCGGTGTGGCAGAACGAGATCCGCTCGCTGATGAAGGTCGACCAGCTCTCGTGGACGGCTTACCCGTTGATCATTGTCGTCTCCGTGATCGTATTCGTGCTGTTGATGGTGATCGGACAACTGTGGGCCGCACTCGTCGTCTGGCCGGTGCGAAAACTCAATCGCTTTGCGCCACCGCGGATTTCTGCGGTCGCCGGTGCGACGGTGATCGTCCTGATCACCGTGTTCGTCCTCAACGGCGTGGTCGCGAACTACTCGATGAAGTGGCTCAATGCCTCCTTTGCCGCGGCGAACGACGAGACCGATGCGACCACGTCGGCACCGACGACCACGGTTCGATCAGGCGGTCCGGGCTCGCTGGTCACGTGGGGCTCGCTCGGACGGGAGGGCCGGCGATTCGTCGCGAACGGCCCCGATGTGCAACAGCTCTCGGCGTTCAACGGGGCGCCGGCGATGGAGCCGATCCGGGCGTTCGTCGGGCTCGGATCGGGAAATGATCTGCGCGCCAACGCCACCCTGGCCGCCGATGAGCTGGTCCGTGCCGGCGGTCTCGAACGGGCCGTGGTGGCCATCGGGTCGGCCACCGGATCGGGGTGGCTGAACAAGGCGACGGTCGACTCGCTGGAGTACATGTACAACGGCAACGTCGCCACGGTGTCGATGCAGTACTCCTATCTGCCGAGCTGGCTGTCGTTCCTCGTCGACAGCGAACGCGCGCGTCAGGCCGGCAGTGCGTTGTTCGAGGCCGTCGACGCACGTATCCAGCAACTGCCCGAGGGCCGCCGACCCAAGGTCGTCGTGTTCGGGGAGAGCCTCGGCTCGTTCGGTGCCGAGGCCGCCTTCGGTACCGTGCCGACGGTCGTCGCCCGCACCAACGGCGCCCTGTTCGTCGGGCCGACGTTCAACAACCAGTTGTGGAGTGACGCCACCGCCGCCCGCGATGCCGGTTCGCCGCAGGTCCTGCCGATCTATGAAGACGGCCGGCACGTCCGGTTCATTGCCGACGCCTCGGACCTGAACCGTCCCGACACGCCGTGGCTCGACCCTCGCGTCGTCTACCTGCAGCACGCGTCGGACCCGATCGCCTGGTGGTCGCCGCGGCTCATCCTCAACGAGCCGGAGTGGCTGAAGGAAGAGCACGGCCGCGACGTGCTCGGGGCGATGACGTGGATGCCGTTCGTCACGTTCCTGCAGGTGTCGGCGGATATGGCCGTGTCGGTGAACGTGCCCGACGGTCACGGCCACAACTATCTGAGCGCCATCCCGTACTCGTGGGCCGACATTCTGCAGCCGCCCGGATGGACCCAGGACAAGACCGAACGGTTGTTGCCGCTACTGCATCGGGACTGAGCCGGTCGGGTCGCCCATCCGAGTTTGCGTCGGTGTCGAAGTGCTGTTGTCTGGAGGCACGCCGGGCCGATCGTGGCCCGACCGACCAACGAGGAGCAGACCGCGCATGACCGAGTACCTGGCCGAGGACCTGGTGGTACTCGTCGAGCCCGACGGCACGCCGTGCGGTACGGCCGACCGGACATCGGTGCACACCACCTCCACCCCGCTGCACTTCGCCTTTTCCTGTCATCTCGTCGAGGCCGGCCGGTTGCTGATGACCCGCCGGGCGCTGACAAAGAAGACCTGGCCGGGTGTATGGACCAACTCCTACTGCGGGCACCCGCGACCCGGCGAGAGCGCCGTCGACGCCGTGCATCGTTACGCCCAGCGGGAATTGGGCCTCGACGTCACCGATGTGCGCTGTGTCCTACCCGATTTCCGCTATCGGGCCGTCGATGCCAGTGGTGTGGTGGAGAACGAGGTGTGCCCGGTGTTCGTCGCGCGACCGACCGGTCCGCTGCGGCCCAACCCCGACGAGGTGATGGACGTCGCGTGGACCGACGTCGACGACGTGTGGTCGGCGGCGCGACGCACCCCGTGGCTGCTCAGCCCGTGGTTCGTCGATCAGGTGCACGCGCTCGGTGCTCATCCCTACCGTGTGCCGGAGCGGGAGACGTCATGAGCCTGCGCCAGATAGGTTCGCACCGATCGCCTGCGACGACCCGTCCGTATGTGCGCTACGACGAGGTCGCCGACGCCAGCGCCGACCTGGTGATCCGCTCGTATTCGTCGTCGTTCGGCCTCGCCTCTAGGCTGCTGGCCGGGCCGATCCGCCGTGATGTGCGCAACATCTATGCGTTGGTGCGTGTGGCCGACGAGATCGTCGACGCCCCGCGGCCCGGCCAGGACGTCGAGAGCAGGCGGGCTGCGCTCGATCAGCTCGAGGCCGACAGCCTCGCGGCGATGGACACCGGGGCGAGCACCAACCTGGTCGTCCACGCCTTCGCCCGCACCGCCCGCAGGGTCGGCGTCGACGCCACGCTGACCGCGCCGTTCTTCGCGTCCATGCGCACCGACCTCACCTGCCGAGAGCACGACGAGGACAGTCTGGCCACCTACATCTACGGGTCGGCCGAGGTGGTCGGGCTGATGTGCCTGCGGGCGTTCCTTGCCGAGGAACCCGACCGCGACGTCCGCTACGCGGCGATGGCGCCGGGGGCAAAGCGTCTCGGGGCCGCGTTTCAGAAGGTCAATTTCTTGCGCGACCTCGGAGTCGATGACGGTGAACTCGGCCGACGCTATCTGACCGGCCTCGATCCGCAGGCTCCGAGCGACGCGGCGTGGCGGCGGTGGCTCGACGACATCGACGAGGATCTGGCCGCCGCGGCGCGCATCATTCCCGACCTGCCCGGTGAGGCACGGGTCGCGGTATGTACCGCCCATGATCTGTTCGCCGAGTTGTCGGCGCGTCTGCGCAAGGTGGCACCGGCGGACGCGGTCACCACGCGCGTACGGGTACCCGGACCGGTGAAGGCCGGTATCGCTGCGGCGGCAGCGGTGCGTCGCGGGTATCCACGAGCGGGAGGGGTATCGAGCCGGTGACCACACCGAAGAAGGTCGTCGTCATCGGCGGCGGTGTGGCCGGACTGGCCACTGCTGCGTTGTTGGCCGCCGACGGGCACGACGTCGACATCGTCGAGAAGAACGCGAATCCCGGTGGGCGGGCCGGGAGTTGGGAGAAGGACGGATTCCGCTTCGACACCGGACCGTCGTGGTGGCTGATGCCGCAGGTCTTCGACCACTTCTTCGCGTTGCTCGGGACGTCGACGGCGGAGCAACTGGAGCTCACCCGACTCGAACCCGGATACCGGGTGTTCTTCGAAGGTGAGCCCGATCCATTGGAGATCTCCGGCGACCGTGCTCGCAACCGAGAGTTGTTCGAGCGCACCGAACCCGGTGCAGGCGTGCGATTCGACGAGTACCTGGAGTCGGCACGCGACACCTACGACGTGGCCGTTCGACGATTCCTGTACACCAGCTTCGAGTCGGCCCGGGCCTTCACCGCCACCGAACTGCTGCGCCGCCTCCCCCGGTTGGCGCGACTGCTCAGCGAGAGCCTGGAGTCGTTCACCGCCAGGCACTTTCGTGACCGGAGGCTACGGCAGATCCTCGGCTACCCGGCAGTGTTCCTCGGGGCGTCGCCCGAGCGTGCGCCCGCGATGTATCACCTGATGAGCTGGCTGGATCTCGACGACGGGGTCCGATACCCGCAAGGGGGTTTCACCCGATTCGTCGACGCGCTCGTCGGTGTCGCCGTCGATCACGGTGCGCGCTTGCACACGGGGGTTGCGGCGACGGAGATCTGTACCCGCGATTCGGGTCGCGGACCGGTCGGAAGGCGGGCAACGGTCACCGGGGTGCGGGTGACCGGTGCGGACGGCGCCGAGAGTGTGCTGCCTGCCGACATCGTGATCGGCGCGACCGATCTGCACCACCTCGAAACGCGGTTGTTGCCACGAAGATTGCAGACATTCCCGCAACGGTGGTGGGACCGCCGGACGTCGGGACCCGGGGCGGTGTTGGTCTTCCTCGGGGTGCGTGGGCGGCTGCCACAACTCGCGCACCACTCGCTGTTCTTCACACAGGACTGGCACGCGAACTTCGACGCCATCTTCTCCGAACCCACCCGCGTTCCCGAGCCCGCGTCGCTGTATGTGTGCCGGCCGTCGGCGACCGACGATTCGGTGGCGCCGAGCGAGCATGAGAATCTGTTCATCCTGGTACCCGTACCGCCCGACCCGTCGCTGGGGCGCGGCGGTGTCGACGGCGCAGGCGATCCCGTGATCGAGCAGGCCGCCGACCGCGCCATCGAACTCGTCGCCGACTGGGCGGGCATCGAGGACCTCGCCGACCGGATCGTCGTACGCCGCACGATGGGGCCGGGCGATTTCGCCGTCGACGTCAACTCGTGGTCCGGTGGTGCGCTCGGGCCCGCACATACGTTGCGCCAGAGCGCTTTCCTGCGGGCCACCAATCGATCACGCAAGGTGGACGGACTCTACTATGCCGGCGGCTCGACCCGCCCCGGCATCGGACTGCCCATGTGCCTCATCAGCGCCGAACTGATCCGCAAGCGTCTACGCGGAGACCATTCCACCGGGCCGTCGATGGCTCCCTAGTGGTGGTGTGAAACCAGCCCTGTAGCAGGCGGTCTCGAGGCTCGGCGCGTGCGCCTCGCACCTCGACCATCGGTAGGGGGACGGCTTCCATACGGTGGTCGAGGTGCCGACGAGCGCTAGCGAGGAGCCTCGAGACCTCTTGTGCTGAAGGGTTTCCGGGCCACGGTGGGTCGAAACCAGCACCGGTGACGGTGGTCTCGAGGCTCGGCGCGCACGCCTCGCACCTCGACCATCGGTAGGGGGACGGCTTCCATACGGTGGTCGAGGTGCCGACGAGCGCTAGCGAGGAGCCTCGAGACCTCTTGTGCTGAAGGGTTTCCAGGCCACGGTGGGTCGAAAACAGTACCGGTGACGGTGGTCTCGAGGCTCGGCGCATGCGCCTCGCACCTCGACCATCGAGAGGGGGACGGCTTCCATACGGTGGTCGAGGTGTCGACGAGCGCTAGCGAGGAGCCTCGAGACCTCTTGTGCCGAAGGGTATCCGGTGTGACGATGGAGCGCTCGCCTATGCCCGGCCGATGAGCCCGGCGGTGATCTTCGCGGACAGCAGAACCAACGGCAGCCCACCGCCGGGGTGCGCCGAACCGCCGACGAGGTAGAGGCCGGGAATGGGGGAGGCGTTCGCGGGGCGCAAGAACGCGGCGCGCGGACCGTTGGATGAACTGCCGTAGATCGAACCGCCCGGCGTCAGGGTGCGGCGGGCGAGATCGGCGGGGCTGAGTACGAATCGGCGACGGATGCGATGGCGGACGTCGGTTCCGCGAGCGGCCATCGCCTCCAACACGTGGTCGGCGTAGGAATGAGCGAGACCGTCGCTGTCCCAATCCATTCCCGAATCCGGGTGGTGGCGCGGCGCGTTCACCAGCACGAACCAGGCCCCGGTTCCCGCGGCAGGGACGATGGCCGGGTCTTCCGGTGCAGTGATGTAGACGGTGGGATCGGCGACGGGACGTGGTGCTCCGTGGTGGCCGAAGACCGCGTCGAACTCGGCGTCGTAGTCGGCGGGGAACAACACGCGATGATGTGGCTGTCCGGGTGGCTCGTCGTCGAGGGCGAGCATGATGACGAAACCCGACAACGACGGTGTGCTCCGCTGCAATCGACGGAGTTGGCGGCGCGCCGACGACGTGTGCACGAGTGAGGAATACACCTGAGCTGCATCGGCATTGGCCACCACGAGATCAGCGCGACGCAGGTCGCCGGACGCGGTGATGACACCGTCGGCGCGGCCGTCGCGGACGCGGATCTCACGCACCGCGGTCCCGGTCTCGACGCATCCACCGAGGGCGGCGAGACGATCGGTGAGCGCAACGGCGATGCGGCCCAGGCCGCCGCGCACATACCAGGAACCCCAACGCTGTTCGGCCCAGGGCACACTCGCCAGCGCGGCCGGGGCGCGACGCGGGTCGGAGCCGGTATAGGTGGCGTACCTGTCGGCCATCATGCGAAGCCGCGGGTCGTGCAGATACCGGGACGCAAGGCCCCGCAGCGACGACCACGGGGCGACAGTCCGCACGTCGTCCACACTGCGCGCGAGAGAAGTCATGTCGCGCAGGCTGATCGGCGCTTCGAGGAATTGCCCGTGGGTGGCGTCCCAGATCCTGCGGGCGCGATCGAGAAACCCCGACCACTGCGCGCCACAACCGGCTCCGAGAGCGGCGTCGAGCGCAGCGGGGATCTCGGCGAAGTCGCCGGGAACATCGAGGCCGGTCCCGTCCGGAAACCGGTACCGGGCGGCGATCGGGAGCCGCTGCAGTTCGAGAATGTCGTCGACGGGTGCGCCGGTCGCCGCGAACAGTTCGGAGAGAACGTGAGGCATCGTCACCAACGACGGGCCGGTGTCGAAGACGAAGCCGTCGTGCTCGAGGGTTCCGAGTTTGCCGCCCACCGCAGTCGATTGCTCGAGGACGCTCACCCGATGCCCGGCGTGCTGCAGCCGGATGGCTGCGGCCAGCCCGCCGACGCCGGCCCCGACCACGATGACCTCAGCCACGGCGAGTCACCCGCCCTCGCGGTGTCGTCCCGGGAAGCGCACGCCCCTTCCAGCGCAATCGGTCTCGGCGATGCGCCTGCAGCGAATCCGCGGTGAGCGCCGCGAAACCCGCGATGGACAGCGGATGGACCAACGCGTCCGGCCACGCGCGCCCGCCGGTGACAGACGCCGAGATCGCTCGTGACGCCACGCCTGCAGCGTATCCCAGCAGCCCGATCCGAGAGCCCGTGAGCGCCGCCACCGCCGGGACGATGTAGGCCAGCACCAGCATCGTCACCACGCCGACGGCCCCGGCGGGTGAACCGAACGCCGACCACAACGACTTACGGTAACCCTCCCGAATCTCGCGGTGGCCGTGATACATCCGGCATTGCGCCAGGTGCGCACCGGCGCCCACCCCGCCCATACCGCCGACGGACTTGATCGCACGGAGCAGAGCGATGTCCTCGAGAACCTCACCCGCGACGGCTGCGTGGCCGCCGGCGCGGCGGTATGTCTCGGCATCCACGACCAGGAATTGTCCGTTCGCCGCGGACAGGCTAGGACGCGACGACCGCACCGCGATCCCGAGCGGCAGCGTGCTCATCCACGACCATTGCAGCAGCGGCTGGATCAGCCGCTCGGCCGGGCTGTCGGCGAGTTGACGGGGATACGGGCACAACAGTGCCAGCCCGGCGACGCGCAGGGCCGCGACGGTCGCGGTGAACGCGAACGGGCTGACCCGCACATCGGCGTCGACGAAGGCGAGAACCCCGCTACACGGAACTTGCTGTGCTGCTTGATGACACGCCCACGACTTGCCGAGCCATCCGTCCGGCCGCGGTGTTCCCGCGACAACCGTGACGCGCGGGTCGTTGGCCGCGCAGATCGCCAGGATCTCCGCGGTGTCGTCGGTCGAGTCGTCGTCGACGACGACGATCCGGGCCGGCCCCGGCCAACGATCGATCGCCGCGAGCACCGCACGGAGACACCCCGGCGCGTTCGCGGCCTCGTCGCGCATCGGGATGAGCACCGACAACGGCTCGGCCGCGGGCAGCGCATCGACATCCGGGGTGCGAATCCGCCGGGCATTGGAAATGGTCAGCACGAGGGAGGCCGCCGCCAAAGCGGTACCGGAGTTCACGACCCATCGGGCGAGGTCACGCGGCCGGATGATCATCGACGAGCCTCCCGGAACATGCTGACGGCCAGCGGGATTGCGACAGCACCCATCACCAGTCCGCCGACCAGTGCCACCGGTGGCCGACCGAAGAACACCAGATGCGCGATCACCGACGACGCATACACCCACAGGTAGGCGACCAGCGGAAGCAACTCGGCGGCGCGACGATCGGTCATCGATGCGGGTTCCTGACGACCGATCGCCACGCTGAGCACCGCCATCATCAACGCCGACACCAGCAGCCATCCCACGAAGTTGGTCAGCGGAATCGCGTCGACACCCGGCAACGCCGGATGCGGCGACGACCACCGCCAGTACCCGGCGTCGACCATCTGCGGATCGAGGAACACATCCCACGCAGTCAACGCGTAAGCACCCAGAAGTGGTACCGCCCAGGAGCTTCGGCCCGTGAGTCGTCGCGCCACGATGAACGCGGGCCATCCCATCATGATCCAGGCCAGCGGCACCACCACCGGGACGCCGAGGATCTCACCGCCGAGGGCTCCGGTATAGGCATACTCCCCGAAGGGAATTCCGGTGTGGACCCCGACGGCCTCGGCGAGCAGACCGCCACCGCCGGCCACGGCGAGAAGACCGAGCAGTCCGCGCCCACCGTGCGTCGCCGCACTGTGACACAGCATTGCCGCCGACATCGCCACCACGACGATCGTGGTGAGCACGACGTTGCCGCCGCCGGTGAGGGGAAACGCGATCTGCACACCAACACTGGTGGCCAACAGAATCCACGCCGCCACCCGTAGGGGCGGGGGCCGCCGCCGAGATGTGGCTTCGGCACGGTCGACCACATCGTCAGCGGTCACGGCGCAATCCCCCGGTAGGTTCCGGTCACCGACTCGACGCCGAACCGGGCGAACAACTCCTCGGCGTACCAGCGCTGTGGGCCGGTCTCGCGGATCGCCGAGACGTGACCTGCACTCCGGTAGGCGAAGTCGGTCAGCGCAGACGCGTTCTCCCAGAGCGAGAAGGTGCCCTGCAGCCCGATCGGTGCCTCGCCGACCCCGAGCGCCAGGCGCACTCCCGGTGCGGCCGTGAGATCCGCGACCACCGCGGGCACCGCCCGCCAGAACGACGCCATGCGCGTGGGCCGCAGCCGCGCCCGGGTCAATGCTGCCACCGGGCCCGTCCAGTCGGTGCCGCGTGCTCGAGTGGCGTTGGTGCCGAAGGGTTCTCGCCGTGACCACTGCCCGCGCGAGGACAACGGCACCAGACGTACGGTCAGCGCCTCGCTGCCCGCTCGATCCCAGGACCGCAGATAGCGCGATGCCGCGCCGGTCGCCGCGGCATCGGCATCGGCCCACACCGTCAGCAGTGCCCAGTGGTGAGCGTCGGCGTCGCGCGGGGTGAACGTGCGCGCCGAGCCCGTTCCCAACACCTTCGCGAACCGCAGGCCGGGCAGTTGGCGCAACGCCCTTCGGCCCGACGCCACCCGCAGGAGTGCTGGTCCCACCCGATCCACGCCCCAGATGCGCAGTTCGACGACCGGTTTCGCCGACGGTGTCACCGTCATGAGCGTCGCCTCACCGACTGCCGCACCAGTTCCCGCAGTGCCTCGCGTGCGAGGTCGTCGACCTCGATGCGATCGATCACCTGCTGCGCGGCCGCGGTGAGATCGTCGACGCGGACCTCGGTCTCGGCGAGCGCGCCGGTGGCCACCATCAACTCCCGTACCGCGAGAAGGTCGTCGACGGTGACCTCCGGGTTGCCCAACGCCCTGGTCAGCAGGCGCCTCCCCGCGGGGTCGGCGCGCTCCTGGGCGAGGGCGACAAGCAGCGTCCGTTTGCCCTCCCGGAGGTCGTCGATGACCGGCTTACCGGTCTCGGCGGGGTCGCCGAACATTCCGAGGACGTCGTCACGCAGTTGGAACGCCTCGCCGGCGAGAACGCCGATCTCGTCGTACTGCGCGAGGAGGCCGGCGGGCGCCCCGGCCAGCGCGCCTCCGAGCCGCAGGGGATGGGAGATCGTGTACTTGGCGCTCTTGTACTGCAGGATGGTCCGGGCGCGCCGGCGGGTGATCGTTTCACGCGTCTGCCCGAGCATGTCGAGGGTCTGCCCGGCGAAGGCCTCGTCGCGCATCGTCGACCACATCGACCGGACGACCGATCGCGTGGGGCGATCGAGATCGGCGACGGCATCGCCGAGCAACTCGTCCGACCACATCAGGCACAGGTCGCCGGCGAGGATCGCCATCGCCGACCCGTGCGCTCGTGCGTCTCCTGACAGGTGCTCGGCCACATGCCGATCAGTGAAGGCGCGGTGAACAGTCGGCATCCCGCGTCGTGCGTCGCTGCTGTCCATGATGTCGTCGTGGATGAGCGCGGCCAGGTGGAACATCTCGATGGCGGTGGCCGTCTCCCACACCCCGGGTGTACTCGGGGCCCCGGCGGGACTCCTCACCTCGGCAGCAGCTCGTGCGCCCCAGACGCAGAACTGTCCGCGCAGCCGTTTGCCGCCCACCGCGGCGGCGCGAATGGCGTCCGTGAGACGCCCGACGTCCGGATCGACGCCGGTGAGGATCGTCGCATGGCCGTCGATGGTGGATAGCAGCATCCGGTCGACACACGTGCGGATCACTTCCGCCGCGCGGCATGGGGAATGCTCGCGCAACGAATCCATTCGGCCTCCTCAAAGCGGGACAGGTCGGGCAGGACAGGTCGGGGGTGGACTTATCACGGGCCATTCGGAGCCGCTCCGACCCCGGATGGGTGCGCGTACGGTGGGACGAGTACCCACCAGGAAGGTAGGAACGCCATGACGGCTGTGGTGATCGTCGGCGGCGGCCTGGCGGGAGCCAAGACCGCCGAGGCGCTGCGCGAACAGGATTTCGACGGCGACGTCGTGCTGATCGGGGCGGAGGACCATCTGCCCTACGAGCGGCCGCCGCTGTCCAAGGAGTTTCTTGCGGGCACGAAGCAGCCCGCCGAGTTCACCGTCCACGATGCGGACTGGTATCGCGACAACAACATCGACCTCCGTCCCGGTACCACCGTCGAGCGGGTCGACATCGACGCCAAACAGGTTGTGCTACCGGATGGTTCGACCGTCGCGTACGACAAGCTGGTGCTGGCCACGGGCTCGTCCTCCCGACACCTGAACCTTCCCGGCGAGGACACCGCACACGTGCATCATCTGCGCACCCTCGACGAGGCGACCGCGCTCGGTGACGACATCGGTCCCGGACGTCGGCTGGCGATCATCGGTGGCGGATGGATCGGCCTGGAGGTCGCGGCGTCGGCGCGCCAACGCGGCGCCGAGGTCACCGTGGCCGAGGTCGGCGAACTACCGTTGCTCTCGGTGATGGGCCGCGAGGTCGCGCAGGTCTTCGCCGACCTGCACCGCGAGCACGGCATCGATCTGCGCACCGGCGTGCAGGTGCAGGAGATCCTCGAAACCGAGGGCTTCGCCACCGGCATCCGGCTCGGCGACGGCACCACCGTCGACGCCGACGCGGTACTCGTCGCCGCCGGCGCGGTCCCGGCGCTCGGGCCTGCCGAGTCCGCCGGTCTCGACATCGACGGTGGTGGTGTCCTCGTCGACGCCGGGCTGCGCAGTGGCAATCCCGACGTCTTCGTCGTCGGTGACATCGCCAACGCCGAGCACCCGGTGCTCCGGCGGCGGGTGCGCACCGAACACTGGGCGAACGCCCTGAACCAGCCGGCGGTCGCGGTCACCAACCTGTTGGGCGGCGCGGCCGAGTACGACAACCTCCCGTACTTCTTCACCGACCAGTACGACCTCGGCATGGAATACGCCGGACTCGCCGGCGCCGACGACACCGTCATCCTGCGCGGGGATGTCGCGGCCCGCGAGTTCGTGGCGCTATGGGTGTCCGACGATGCGCGGGTACTCGCCGGCATGCAGGTCAACATCTGGGATCAGCTCGACGACATCAAGGCGCTCATCACCGCGGGCCGACCCATCGATCTCGATCGGGCAGCAGACGCCGATGTGCCGTTGACGCAGCTACTCTGATCCGACTCCCCGGGTCCTCGCACCGGCGGGTCACTGCACCGCCAGGGCATCGACCGGGGTCACCGCCACCGCGCGCCGACTCGGCGGCAATGACGCCACCAGCGCCAGTGCGAAGGTGCCCACGATGATCGATGCCAGTGCCGCCCAGGGTAATCCGAGTGGGATGCCGGATGTGAGCGCTCCGACCAGCGACTGACTGCCGACAGTTCCGAACACGATACCGAGCACCAGGCCGGCTGCGACCGCGGTCCCCGACATCGCCAGCGACTCCCGGAAGATCATCGAACGGATCTGTCGCGTCGTGAATCCCATCGCGCGGAGCATGCCGATCTCCCGGGTCCGCCCGATGACGGTGAGCGACATCGTCGATACGAACCCGACCGCGGAGATGATCACCGAGATGGCGACCATGGCGATCAGGATCGCCGTCATCACCGACAACGTCTCACGGGTGGCTGCGGCGTTGGCGGGTGAGAGGTCCCAGCTGTCGACCGAACGGGTCAGCGCAGTCATACCGGTGGCGATCGTCGTCACCAGGGTGACCCCGATCAACAGACCCAGGGTCGACCGGGTGGTGCGGTGCGGGTCGCTGACCGCGTTCTTGCGGGCCACCACCGACGGCGCGCCGGCGCCGAGCGTGCGTCCACTCAGTCGCACCAAACCCGGCACGATCAGGGGTGCGCCGATCAGCGCGCCGACGGAAAATGTTGCCGCACCGAAGAATGCCACGATGAAACCCGCGAGGCTGCCGCGCTCGCCCAGCAGTGCAGCCAGCGCGAGGAGACCGGCACCCACGAGGAGCAGCGCCGCGGCGACGACGCGCCGCGCCGTGCCGATGTCGCTTCGTGCCGGGGCGGCCGCCATACCGGTCAGCGCGCCGCGGGTGCCGACCCGAGCAGCCACCACGGCGGTGGCGAGGACGGCGACACCGGCACCGATCACCCCGGGTGGAAACCATGGATAGTCAAGACTCGGGATTGTGCCATTGTGTACCAGAATGATTCGCGTGATATCGGTTCCGGCCGTGCCCAGCGTCACCCCGATGACGGCGCCGATCGCCGCGTCGAGGGCGACAGCCCGGGTCAGGCTCGCGCGCAACTGCGCCGAACTCGCCCCGATGAGCCGCAGAAGCCGTAACTGGTTGCGGCGTCCGGCGATCACGGTGGTGACCCCGTTGCTGATGACGATCGCCGACACGAACAGCGCGATCATGATGAACACCGAGGCGACGACGTCGAGGGCCGCCCCCGCGGAGCCGCCTTTGTGTGCCGAGATCACCGACAGCATCTGCGACGTGGTGAGCAGGGCGGCGCCATAGGTGGCCGAGAGTGCCGACACCACACCGATGGTGGCGAACTCGCGCAGCGACCCGACGGTCAGGCGCGTCGAGGTGGCCTTCATGCCGGAACCTCCTGCAACCCGATCAGCAGGTCGGAGATCTGGCGAGGATTCAGACCGCGGTACTCGCCGACGATCGCGCCGTCGGTGAGCACCACAATCCGGTCGGCGTAGGAGGCGGCCACCGGGTCGTGGGTGACCATCGCGATACCCTGACCGTACTCGCGGGCGGCGGTGGTCAACAGCGTCAACACCTCTCGGCCCGTACGGGTGTCGAGAGCGCCGGTCGGCTCGTCGGCGAGGATGATCGTCGGGCGGGATGCGAGAGCACGCACGATCGCCACCCGTTGCTGTTGTCCGCCGGATAGTTCCGACGGCAGGTGATCAAGCCGGTCGCGCAGACCGAGCGTTGCGACGAGATGCGCGATCCACGCCTGCTGTGTGGCATCGGGCGTTATCCCGGCAAGTACGAGTGGGAGCCGGATGTTCTCGTCGGCGGTGAGCGTCGGGATCAGGTTGAAGGCTTGGAAGACGAAGCCGATGGTGGTGCGGCGCAGCATGGTTCGGGCGGTGTCGTCGAGTCCCGCGATCGGGGTGTCGCCGAGCCAGATCTGCCCGGAGCTGATGTCGTCGAGCCCGGCGATGACGTTCATCAGCGTCGACTTGCCGGACCCGGAAGGGCCCATGATCGCGGTGAACTCGCGGCGATGCAGTTCCAGAGAGACGTGACGCAGTGCGTGGATGGGGTTGGCGGCGTCGCCGTAGGTGCGTGACACGTCGCGCAAGACGACGGCAGGTGTATCGGGTGCGTTCATGGAGTCGACGCTACGTTCGTGTGTCCGTGAGATCGTCGGCCGCGGTGCGGAAATCGGGTACATCGCAGGTCGGTCCGGCGTACATCCAGAGATGTACGCCGGGTCGTGCAGAACGGGTGTCTCGGTCAGACGAGGCCGTGATCGTAGGCGTACACGACCAGCTGAACACGGTCGCGCACAGCGAGTTTGGTGAGGATGCGAGAGATATGCGTCTTGACCGTGGCCTCGGACAGCACCTCGACCGCGGCGATCTCGGCGTTCGACAACCCGTGGGCGGCGC